>NZ_CAKZJO010000053.1 GCF_936943645.1 uncultured Bradyrhizobium sp.
GCCTCTCCTTCGACACGCCGACCGGCAAGGTCTCGCTCGACAAGAACCGCGAGGCGATTGCCGATATCTTCCTCACCGAAGTCAGTGCGGCTCCGGACGGCACGCTGCTCAACAAGCTCGTCAAGGTCGTGCCACAGGTCAACCAGACGCTCGGCATTCCCGAAAAGGATTTCCTGGCGCTCGGCACGGTCGGCCGCGACAATCCGAGCTGCCCGTAATCCGCATAAGCAATTCCAGGAAAAGTGCGTAGCGGTATTCCGTCCGGAATTGCGTCAACAAGGAAGCCAAGGACGTCGCCAGTGGTCGAAAGCAATATTGTACCGCGTTTGCAGGATACCGGCGCCTATGCGCTGGAACTCAGCGACATCGCGCGTCATTTCGGGGCACTGGTGGCGCTCTCGGGCATCAATATGAGGATCGCGGCTGGCGAGCGGCGCGCGGTCCTCGGCTCAAACGGCGCGGGCAAGACCACGCTGTTCAACGCCATTACCGGCGATTTCCTGCCGACCCGAGGCTCGATCCGCTTCTTCGGCGAGGATATCACCGACATGCCGCCGCATGAGCGCATCCGCCGGGGCCTGCGCCGCACCTACCAGATCTCGCAGCTGTTCGGCGGTCTCACCGTGCTGGAAAACATCTTTCTTTCCTGCCGCGGCGTCTCGCGCAAGCGCTTCGCGCTGACCCGGCCGGGCGAGCGCGACGTCAACATGGCGCAGGCGATATCCATCCTGCATGCCGTGCATCTCGAACCCTATGGCGACACGCTGGTGCGCGAACTCAGCCACGGCCAGCAGCGCCAGCTCGAAATCGCCATGGCGCTGGCCGGCGCGCCGCGCTTCATCCTGTTCGACGAGCCCGCCGCCGGCCTGTCGCCCACTGAGCGCCGCGACCTGATCGCCATCCTCAATGCACTGCCGAAACATATCGGCTATATCATCATCGAGCACGATCTCGACGTCGCGCTGCGCGTCTCCGAATATGTGTCGATGATGCACAATGGCCGTCTCTTCAAGGAAGGCACGCCGCGCGAGATCGAGAACGACCCTGAAGTGCAGGAAATCTATCTCGGGGGCAAGCATGGCTGAGCGCGGTGCCAAACATGTGCTCCGTATCGACGACCTGCAGGTCTATTATGGCGAAAGCCATGCGCTGCAGGGCGTGTCGCTTTCGCTCGAAGCCGGCGTGCTTTCGGTCGTCGGCCGCAACGGCATGGGCAAGACCACGCTCTGCAACACGATCACCGGCCTGAAGCGCGCCCGCGGCGGCTCGATCCGCTTCAATGGCCGCGAGATTTCCAGCCTCGAGCCGCACGAAATCCATCGCCTCGGCGTGGCCTATGTGCCGCAGGGCCGCCGGCTCTGGCGCTCGCTCAGCGTCGACGAGCATTTGCGGCTGGCCGGCGGAATGCGCAGCGGAGCCTGGACGGCCGAGCGCATCTACGACACCTTCCCGCGCCTTGCCGAGCGCAAGGATCATGGCGGCGGCCAGCTCTCCGGCGGCGAGCAGCAGATGCTGGCGATCTCGCGCGCGCTGCTCACCAATCCGAATCTGTTGATCATGGACGAGCCGACCGAGGGCCTCGCGCCCGTCATCGTGGCGCAGGTCGAGGAGATGCTGCTGCGACTCGGCGAGGACGAGGACATGTCCGTGCTCGTGATCGAGCAGAACATCGGTGTCGCCACCGCGGTCTCTCGCAACGTCGCGATCATGGTGAACGGCCGCATCAACCGCATCATCGACTCCGCCCGCCTCGCCGCCGACCGCGACCTGCAGCAGCGCCTGCTCGGCGTCGGCCTTCACGCCGAGCTCGAGCCTGACATCGGCGCCGCCGAGTCCGGCCCGGAGACAAGAAAGCCCGCGCCGGCGCCGCGCCGCGACGGCCCGATCCGCATTTACGTCTCCAACCCGACGCTCCCGACAAGGTGGTCGCAGCCGGTGCCGATCGCCCGCATCGAGGCCGCAGCCCGCACTCTATCGACGCAGGTCTCGCGGCTCGACGAGACGGCCCGGCGCAAGCGCGAGCCGGCCGCGGCGCAGCCCGCCGGCCCGCCCGTCGTGCTGGTCGTCGGCACGCTCGACACCAAGGGCCTCGAGCTGCGCTTCATCCGCGACATCATCGCCGAAAGCGGCCTGCGCACCCGGTTGGTCGACGTCTCGACCAGCGGCAAGCATTCCAGCTGCGATGTCTCCGCGCAGGAGATCGCGCTGAACCACGGTCGCGGCGGCTCCGCCGTGTTCGGCCCCGATCGCGGCGTCGCGGTGACGGCGATGGCCGATGCGTTCGCCAGCTGGTTGCGGCGCCAGGGCAATGTCGCCGGCGTGATCTCGGCGGGCGGCTCGGGCGCGGCGTCGCTGGTTGCCCCGGGGATGCGCACCCTCCCCGTCGGCGTGCCCAAGCTGATCGTCTCCTCCGTCGCCTCCGGCGACGTCGGGCCCTATGTCGGCCCTGCCGACATCACGATGATGCACTCCGTCACCGACGTGCAGGGCCTGAACTCGATCTCGCGCGCTGTGCTGGCCAACGGCGCCAATGCGCTGGCCGGCATGGTCAAGGCGCGGCTCGATGCCCGTGCCGCGACGGCGCGCGAGGCCGACGGCCTGCCTGCGGTCGGGATCACCATGTTCGGCGTGACGACACCCGCCGTGCAGAACATCGCCGCCGACCTGCGCGACGATTTCGAATGCCTGGTCTTCCACGCCACCGGCGTCGGTGGCCGTTCCATGGAAAAACTCGTCGAGTCCGGCCAGCTCGCCGGAATCATAGACCTCACCACGACAGAGGTCTGCGATCTCCTGATGGGTGGCGTGTTTCCGGCGACGGAGGACCGCTTCGGTGCGATCATCCGCACGCGCATCCCCTATGTCGGCTCGGTCGGCGCCCTCGACATGGTCAATTTCGGCGCGCCCGAGACCATTCCCGAGCGCTACCGAGGCCGCAAATTCCACGTCCACAATCCGCAGGTGACGTTGATGCGGACCACCGTGGAAGAGAACGAGCGCATGGGCCGCTGGATTGGCGAGCGGCTCAACCAGATGGACGGCCCGGTGCGCTTCTTCCTGCCCGAGGGCGGCGTCTCCGCACTCGACGCGCGGGGCCAGCCGTTCTGGGACCCGGATGCCGACGCCGCGCTGTTCCGCACGCTGGAGCGCACCGTGCGGCAGACCGGCAACCGCCAGCTCATCCGCACCCCCAAGAACATCAACGATCCCGACTTCGCCGCCGCCATCGTCAGTGCATTCCGAACCCTGCTCGGCCGCACCGGCGCGCGGCGGAGACAAGCGAGGTGACCGATGGCCAGGTTTGAACGCGCAGCCCTCCTGAAGAAGTTCCGCGACATGGCGCGGCGCGGCGAGCCGATCGTCGGCGGCGGCGCCGGCACGGGCCTGTCGGCCAAATGCGAGGAGGCCGGCGGCGTCGATCTCATCGTGATCTACAATTCCGGTCGCTATCGGATGGCCGGCCGCGGCTCGCTCGCGGGCCTGATGGCTTACGGCGATGCCAACGCCATCGTGCTCGAGATGGCGAACGAAGTATTGCCCGTGGTGGCCCGGACCCCGGTGCTTGCGGGCGTCAACGGCACCGATCCGTTTCGGGACATGGACGTGTTTCTCGACCAGCTCAAAGCGCTGGGTTTCGCAGGCGTGCAGAACTTCCCGACCGTCGGGCTCATCGACGGCATCTTCCGCGCCAATCTGGAAGAGACCGGCATGTCCTACGCGCTGGAGATCGACATGATCGCCAAGGCGCACGACAAGGACATGCTGACGACACCCTACGTCTTCAGCGAGAAGGAGGCCGCCGCGATGGCGATCGCCGGCGCCGATATCATCGTCTGTCACATGGGCCTGACGACAGGTGGATCGATCGGCGCGCAGACCGCGCCGAAGCTGAAGGACTGTCCGGCGCGGATCGACACATGGGCTTCGGCTGCGCTCAGCGTCAATCCTGAGATCCTGGTGCTGGCGCATGGCGGCCCGATCGCGGATCCCACCGATGCCGATTTCATCATGAAGAACACCCGCCATTGCCACGGCTTCTACGGCGCGTCCTCGATGGAGCGGCTTCCCGTGGAGCGGGCGCTGACTGAACAGGTACGTCAATTCAAGGCGATCGGCGCGCGATAACGCCTGATAGGTTCGAGGGAGGGAAAGATGTCAGGGATGCTGGTCGGTGAATTGATCCTCTGGCTGATCGTCGCGATCGTCGTGATCGTCGTCGGCGTCTACATCGTGAACTGGCTCTATCATCGCTCCTCCAAGGAGACGTCGTTCGTCCGGACCGGCTTCCTCGGCGAGCGCGTGGTGATCAATGGCGGCGCCTTCGTGCTGCCGTTCATCCACGACTACACGCCGGTCAACATGAACGTGCTGCCCATGGGCATCGTGCGCTCCAGGCAGGACGCCGTGATCACCCGCGACCGCATGCGCGTCGACATCGAGGCCGACTTCTACGTCCGGGTGCAGCCGACCCGTGAGGCCGTCTCGATCGCGGCAGCGACGCTCGGCCGCCGCACCATGGAGCCCGGTCAGCTCCATGCGCTGCTGGCAGGCAAGTTCATCTCCGCGATCCGCTCGGTCGCCTCCGAGATGACCATGGAGGAGATGCACGAGCGCCGCGGCGACTATGTCGCGCGGGTCAAGACCAATGCGGCGGAGGCACTTGCGCAGAACGGCCTCGAGCTCGAATCCGTCGCGATCACCGATCTCGACCAGACCGACCTCGAGTTCTTCAATCCCTCGAACCGCTTCGACGCCGAAGGCCTGACCCAATTGATGCAGGACATCGAGGCCAAGCGGAAATTGCGCAATGACATCGAGCAGGACTCGATGATCAAGATCCGCACCCGCAACCTGGAAGCCGAGCGGCAGGCGCTCGAGATCGAGCGCGAGAGCGAGACCGCGCGCCTGGAGCAGGAGCGCGACATCGAGATGCGCCGCGCCCTCCAGCGGACGGAAGTCGCCCGCGAGCGCGCCCTGCGCGAGACCGAGGCCGAGCAGGCGCAGATCTCCGCCCGCGAGGCGATCGAGCGCGCCCGCATCGCCAATGACCAGGCGATCGCCGAAGCCCGCATCGCCTCGGAGCGCGAGACCCGCCAGAAGGAGATCGAGCGCACCCGCACCATTGAGGAGAAGGAGCTGCTGGCGCGCGAGGAGATCGAAAAAACAAGGATCGCCAACCAGCGTTCGATCGACACCACGCGGATTGCGTCCGAACGGGAGGTGCGCCAGCGCGAGATCGAGCGGATGCGCACCGTCGAGGAAGCCGAGATCGCCGCCCGCGAGGCGATCGAAAAGGCCCGGATCCAGCAGGACCGCGTCGTCACCGACGCGCGCATCGCCAACGAAGAGGAGACGCGGCGCCGCGAGATCGAGCGCACGCGCGCCGTGGACGAGGCCGAGATCGCCGCGCGCGAGGCGACCGAAAAGGCCCGCATCGCCCAGACGCTGATTGTCAACGTTGAACGCATCTCCTCCGACGAGCGCACCCGCGCGCTGGAGATCCAGCAGGTCCGCACCATCCAGGAGGCGGAGATCGAGGCGCAGCGCGCGGTCGAGGCCGCCCGCATCGGCCGCGAGCGAACGCTCGCCGCCGAGCGCATCGCCGCCGAACAGAACACGCGGCAACTGGAGATCGAGCGCAACCAGACGCTTGATGTCGCCGGCATCGCCGCGCGCGAGACCACGGAGGCCAGCCGCATCGCCCAGGAGGAGCGCGTGCGCTCGCTGGAAATCGCCCGCAACCGCGCCGTCGAGGAAGCCGACATCGCCTCCCGCGAGGCCATCGAGGCGGCACGTATCGCCCAGGAGAGAGCGGTCGCAGCCGAGCGGATCCAGGCTGAACGCGATACGCGTTCGCTGGAAATCGAACGCACTGGCATTCTGGAAGCGGCGGAGTTGAAGCGACGCGACGCCATCGAACGCCAGCGCATCGTGGTCGATCTGGCCCTCGAAGCCGAGCGGATCAATTCGTCCAAGAAGCGCGAGGTGCTCAATATCGAGCAGAAGAAGGCGATCGAGATCGCCGATGAAGACCGCGTCATCGCGTTGTCGACCAAGAAGTCCGAGCGGATCGATGCCGACCGCCAGGTCCGGCAGGCCGAGATCGTCGCGCGCAAGGAGGTCGAGACCACCGACGTCTCGCGTGAGCAGGCACTGGAGGCCGCCCGGATCGAGCGGCGGCGTGCCATCGAACAGCTCGAGGTTGCTCGTGTCCAGTCGCTGCAGGAGGCCGAGATCGCCTCCCGCGAGGAGGTCGAGCGCGCGCGCATCGCATCCGACCGCGGGCTCGACGAGGCCCGCATCGGCCGCGAGCGCGAGCTGCGCAAGCTCGAGGTCAACCGCGAGAAGGAGGTCGAGACGGTCCTGATGGAGAAGGCCATCGCCATCCATCAGAAATCGCTGGAGGAGTCCGCCGCCCGCGCCGCCGCTGAGGAAGCCCGGATACGGGCCACGGAGGCGGCCGAACGCGTCGTCACCGCGCGCGAGAGCGAAATTGCAAAACGGCGCAAGACGGTGGAGGTGTTGCTCGCCGAGAAGCAGGCTGAGGAGACCCGGATTGCGGCCGAGGCCGAACGCGTGCGCGCCGCCGTGGAGGCCGAGGCGCAGCGGATGCTCAACGAGGCCGAGAACGTGCTGACCGACCAGGCGCGTTACTCGCTGTTCCGCAGAAAGCTGCTCGACCGGATCGAGGGCATCGTGCGCGAGAGCGTGAAGCCGATGGAGAAGATCGAGGGCATCCGCATCCTCCAGGTCGACGGCCTCAACGGCAACGGGAATGGTGGCAATGGCGGCCGCAGCGCCACGGACGAGGTCATCGACTCCGCCCTGCGTTATCGCGTCCAGGCGCCGCTGATCGACTCCATCCTGTCCGATATCGGCGTCGAAGGCGGCAGCCTCGCCAAGATGCCGGGCCTGATCCGCGAAGCGCGCGACATGCAGGGCATCAAGGACTCCGCGCGTAAGAGCGGAGGTGGCGGAGGTAGCGGCGACAAGCCGGCCGCCTCCCCGCCTGCGGCCGAAGGTGGCGAGCCGCCGGCCGAGCGCGGGCCGCGGAAGAAGAGCTGAGGTCTGAGCCATGGCCCGCGTCTACGTCTCAACCGTCGTCAATGCCCGCAACGACCGCGTCTGGGCGCGCGTGCGCGATTTCAACGGCCTACCGAACTGGCATCCGGCGATCGCCGAAAGCCGCATCGAGGGCGGCGAGCCCTCGGACAAGATCGGCTGTGTCAGGGATTTCCGCCTGCGCAACGGCGACCGCATCCGCGAGAAGCTGTTGGGCCTCTCCGACTACGACATGTTCTGCACCTATTCGATCTTGGAATCCCCTATGGGCGTCGAGAACTATGTCGCAACCTTGCGGCTGACTCCCGTCACCGACGGCGACCAGACCTTCATGGAATGGACTGCCGAATTCGACTGCGCTCCGGAGCGAGAGACCGAATTGGTCAGCAATATCGGCGGCGGCGTATTCCAGGGCGGGTTCGACGCACTGAAACGCGTGTTCGGAGGTTAACCGTGCCGCATATCGTCAAGAGCACGATCCTGGACGCACCGACCGACGCAGTATGGACCGTTCTGCGCGACTTCAACGGGCACGATCGCTGGCATCCGGCTGTTGCGACCTCCTCGATCGAACGCGCGCAGTCTTCCGACAAGATCGGTTGCGTCAGGCGGTTCAAGCTCAACGACGGCGCCGAGCTGCGCGAGCAATTGCTGGCGTTGTCGGACCTGGAACAGTCCTTCAGCTATTGCCTGCTCGATACGCCGGTTCCCATGTTCAACTACGTCGCCCATGTCCGGCTGCTGCCGGTCACCGACGGCGACCGTACCTTCTGGCACTGGGAATCCCGTTTCACCACCAAGCCTGAGGATAGCGACCGCATGACCCACATGGTCGCCGAAGACATCTATCAGGCCGGTTTCGAGGCGATCCGTCGACATCTGAAGGAGGCCGCATCATCATGGCCGTAACAGTCAAGACGTTTGCAAGCGCCAGCGAGGCGGCCGGGGCGTTGTCTTCGGACCGCAGCGCGCGCTATCTCGGCGGCGGCACGCTGGTGATGCGGGCGCTGAACGAGGGTGACGTTACGATTTCGACCGTCGTTCGCGCTCAGGACCAGGCGCTGACCCGGATCGATGCATCGGGGCCCCGCATCACGCTCGGCGCTGGCGTCACCTTCGCACGCGTTCTCGCCGAACGGGAACTCGGCTTCCTGCATGCCCCTGCCCGGTCGATCGGCGGTCCCGCCGTGCGTAACATGGGCACGGTCGGCGGCAACCTCTTCGCGCCCAGTCCCTATGGCGATTTCACCGTGGCGCTGCTGGCGCTCGACGCCACCGTCGCCGTCGCCGGCGGCTTTGGTTCACGCGACATCCCGATCGAGGAGTTCCTGCAGGCGCGCGAACGTCAGGCCGGAACACTCGTGCTGTCGGTGTCCTGCACCAGGCCAGCGAGCAGCGTGGCGTTCCGCTATCGCAAGATCGCTCGGATCAAGCCGAAGGGCGGCTCTGTCATCACCCTTGCGGCGCATCTGCCGATCAGCGGCGGACGGATTGCGGGCGCCCGGATCGCGCTGGGCTCGATGGCCCCGACACAGATCCGCGCCCGCGCCGCCGAACGCGCGCTGGAGGGCCGCTCGCTGGACGCCGCAACCATCGCGGCCGCCGCATCCGCGGCGACTGAGGGGACATCGCCATCCGATAGCGCGCTCGGCAGCGCCTGGTATCGCCGCGAGATCGTCGGCGTCCATCTGCGGCGCCTGCTGTCGGGACAGGAATAGAGCCCATGTCCAAGATACCTCTGCAATTTCGACACAACGGCCGCGACGTCGCGATCTTCGTCGATGGCGGCACCAATCTGCTGGTCGCGCTGCGCGAGCTGATCGGCGACATGACGCCGAAATTCGGCTGCGGCCAGGGCGGCTGCGGCAGTTGCAGCGTGCTTGTTGACGGCGAACTCCACCTCTCCTGCCTGACATTGGCGGAGACTGTCGCCGGCAGGTCCATCGAGACGCTCGACGGCATGAAGCAGGGCCCCAACCTGCACCCGCTACAGCGCGCCTTCGCCGACAATTTTGCCGCCCAGTGCGGCTATTGCACGCCGGGCATGCTGATGGCCGCCAAGGCGCTGCTCGACCGCAACCCCTCGCCGAGCCGCGACGAGGTCATCGAGGCGATCTCCGGCAACATCTGCCGGTGCACCGGCTACGAGCCGATTATCAACGCCATCCTCGCCGCCGCCGGCGGCCAGGTCAGCGCGTAAGGGACCGCGACCATGCTGGAACTGCGCAAGGACATTTTCGCCGACGAGCGCGACGACAATCTGAAGGAGATCGGCAAGGGCACCCAGCGCCAGGACATGCTCGGCCATGTCACGGGCACCTCGAGCTACTTCAACGACCACAAGCTGCAAGGCATGCTGCATCTGAAGGTCGTGCGCTCGACCCAGGCGCATGCAAGGATCCGCCGCATCGATACCACGGAGGCCGAGCGCTCGGCCGGCGTGCGCCGGATCATCCGCGGCACCGACGTGCCGGTCAATCTCAACACGCTGCTCAGCCTGATCAATTTCGGCAAGGACGACGAGCCGTCGCTGGCGGTGGACAAGGTCCACTACAAGGGCGAGCCGATCCTTGCCATCGTCGCCGACAGCGAGCGCGAGGCGTTCGAGGCCATCGCGAAGGTCAAGGTCGACTACGAGCCGCTCCCGGCCGTGTTCGACGTCGAGGACGCGCTGAAGCCCGGCGCGCCCGTGGTCAACGAGACCTATCCGAAGAACGCCTTCATCTATCACGACGTCTACGATCATCAGCGCCTGCGCTTCGGCGACGCCGATGCCGCGCTCGCCGCCGCCGATCACGTTCTCGAACAGCGCTACCAGATGTCGCCGATCGAGCACGCGCCCACGGAGACCAACGGGGCCATTGCAGCGCCCGACACCAACGGCCGCTACGTTGTTTACACCTCGACCCAGGCGTTGTTCTTCTCGGTCGACACCTGCGCCAAGATCTTGGACGTGCCCTCGAACACGTTCCACTTCATCGGCGGTACCGTGGGTGGTGGTTTCGGCGGCAAGGTGGACACGCTGACCGAGCCACTCGCCATCCTCGGCGCGATGCTGACCGGGCGCCCCGTCCGATACGTGTTCGGGCGCGAGGAGGAAATGCAGTACGGCCCGCCGCGTGGCGCCGAGCGCATCTACATCAAGGACGGCGTCATGCGCGATGGCCGCATCGTCGCACGCAAGATCCGCGCCTTTTTCGACAGCGGCGCCTATACGCGGCTGTCGAGCTATGCCGCGGTGAAGTGCGCCGCGCATCTGCCGGGCCCCTACACCATCCCGAACGTCTATGGCGACGTCTATTGCGTCTTCACCAATCGCACACCTGCGACCGCGATGCGCGGCTTCGGCGTCACGGCGATGGATTTTGCCATCGAGTGCCAGATGGACAAGCTCGCCAACCTCGTCGGCATGGACCCGATGGAGTTTCGCATCCTCAACGCCTATCGCGACGGCGACATGAAGGCACACCGGCGCGAGGCCAAGAACACCGCGCTGATCGAATGCGTCCAGGTCGCGGCCGAGAAGGCCAAATGGCCGATCCGCGACGAGTTCAGGCGCGCCTCCTCGCGCAAGGACGGCGGCGGCAGCCGTGCAGTCATCCCGCCAACGCCGGCGGACTCGTCGCGCACGGGGCCGACCGCGCCGGTCCAGCAGCGCACCAGTTACGACCGGCTTCCGCCCACCGTCACCCGTGAACCGCCGCGCGATCCGCCCCCACCCGCGCCGTCGCCTCCCCCGCCACGCCCGGCCGCGCCGTCCCACGGTGCGACGCGGTTCTCTTCCGTGTTCGGGACAAGGAGGCGCTGACATGACCAGGCACCGCGGACGCGGCATGGCATCGATCAACTATCCCATCGGCATGAACCTCGGCGGCGATCCGAGCCAAGCGCTGGTGCATTCCAACCCCAGCGGCAAGTTCACGGTGGCCTTGTCGTCGATCGACCTCGGCCAGGGCATGAAATCGGTGACGCGGCAGATCTGCGCGGAGACGCTGGGCGTTCCGGTCGAGGACGTCTATGTCGACACGGCCGATTCCGACACCGGCCCGCATTGCATGGGCTCATTCGCCTCGCGCGGCACCCACCGCGTCGGCAACGCCGTGATGGCCGCGGCCCGCGAAGCACGCGGCGTGATGATGGAAGCGGCGGCTGAAGAGCTCGAAGTCAACGCCGCCGATCTCGAAACCGACGGCCGCGGCAACATTCACGTCAAGGGCGCGCCGCACCGTTCGATCTCGACCAAGGATGTCGCGATTGCCGCGCAGTTCAAGCAAGGCAAGACCATCTCGGGCCGCGGCATCTTTCTCGTTCCCCTCTCCAACGTCGATCCGGAGACCGGTGAGATGTCGCCGGCAACCTGTTACGCCCATGCCAGCCTCGTTGCCGAAGTCGAGGTTGACGACGAGACCGGCGATGTCGCGATGGTCCGGATGGATTCCGCCTATGAGCTCGGCCGCGCGCTCAACCCGCGGCTGGTCGAGCAGCAGTTGGTCGGCGGCGCCTGGATGGGCGTCAGCCACGCGCTCTACGAGACGCCGGAGCCCTATTATCCCGACCCCGTCCACGGCCCCCGCGACTTCGTCGAATATCTGATGCCCGGCCCCGGCGACATCTGCCCGCACGACATTGCCGTGCTGGAACGCCCTGCGCCTGACGGGCCCTTCGGGGCCAAAGGCCCCGGTGAGATGTGCGCCAACCCGGTGCTACCGGCCGTTGCGAATGCGATCTTCAACGCCGTCGGCGTCCGCATCGACGATCTGCCGATTACGCCGGAAAAAGTGCTGCGCGCGATCAAGGCCCAGGGCGGCGCGCGGCCGCAGGCACGGCGCTAGAGGAACGGAAGTGGCGGTTCGCAGCAACATCGTCGGCATCGACAGCCCGGAGGCGCTGGAGAAGGCGCTGCGCGCGGCCTACTACCTCGCCGACGAAGGCCTTGCGACATCAGCCTATCTCAGCCTCGCGCTCGGCAAGCCCTTGCTGCTGGAGGGCGCGCCCGGCGTCGGCAAGACGGAAGCCGCCAAAGCCATCGCTGCCGTGCTCGGCCGCCGCCTGATCCGCCTGCAATGTTACGAGGGTATCGACGCCTCTGCCGCGCTCTATGAGTGGAACTACCCGCGGCAGATGCTGGCAATTCGCCAGGCGGGCGACGAGAGCATCGACATCTATGGCGAGACCTTCCTGATCGAACGTCCCATGCTGGCCGCGCTCCGCGCGCCCGATTCCACCGTGCTGCTGATCGACGAGATCGACCGCGCCGATCAGGAGTTCGAGGCCTTCCTGCTCGAATTCCTTTCCGACTTCCAGATCTCGATTCCCGAGCGCGGCACGGTTCGCGCGGCCGAACGTCCCGTCGTGGTGCTGACCTCGAACCGGACCCGCGACTTGCACGAGGCCCTGCGCCGCCGCTGCGTCTATCACTGGATCGACTATCCCAGCGCCGAGCGTGAGGCGCGGATCATCATGATGCGCGCATCCAGCGTCGCCGAGGCCACCGCCCGCGCCGTCGTCGCGGCGGTCGAGAAGCTGCGGCGCGAGCCCCTGAGCAAGGCGCCCGGCATCGCCGAGGCCGTCGACTGGGCCGAGGCCGCAACGCTCCTGCACAAGGGCGGCGCACGCTGGCCGGATGCGTTCAAGCGCTCGATCGGCGTTGCGCTGAAGGACGAAGAGGATCTGCACTTCATCTCGCCGCGGCTCGATGCCATGCTCGCGGAGGCGACGGCATGACCATCGAGCCGCAGCTTCCGCGCGCCGCGCGCATTTTCGTTGCCTTCGTTCCCTTGCTGCGCGCGAACGGCTTTGCTGTGGCTCCGGAGCAAACCACGACGTTCCTGGCGGCGATCGAGCTGCTCGGCCCCCGCACGATCGAGCACATCCGGCAGGCCGCGCTGGCGACGCTGGCGCCGCCGCCCGAGCGCCGCGCCACCTTCGACCGACTGTTCGACCTTCATTTTCGCGGCAGCGAGGCGATCGAGCACGCCGAAGATGGAGAGGACGACGAGACGGTCCGTCTCCAGGAGGAAGGCCGCGGCGACGAGGAGCCCCTGCTCTCCGATGACGCCAGCGAGTCCGGCCTCACCGCGACGCGCACCGAGGCGCTGGTCGAGCGCCGCTTCGCCCAGATTTCCACGACCGATGCGCTGCGTCGCCTGGCACGCGAGGCCCCGCGGCGCCTGCCGCGGCGGCGCGGCCATCGCCGCATGCGCGCCCGCCGCGGGCCGTTTGCCGATCTGCGTCGCACCTTGCGTGACAGCGTCCGCAGCGACGGCGAGATGCTGCGGCTCGGCCACATGAAGCGGCGCCAGCGCCCGCGCAAGATGCTGCTGCTGATCGACGTGTCCGGCTCGATGAAGAGCCGCACCGAGGAGAACATGAAGCTCGCGCATGCGCTGGTGCAGGCGGCGCCCAATGTCGAGGTGTTCACCTTCGGCACGCGGCTGACCCGCATCACGCGTCCATTGCGGCTGAAGCGCCGCGAGCAGGCCATGAACGCCGCCGCGCATCTGGTCAGCGACTGGGACGGAGGGACCCGCATCGGCGACGCGCTCCAAGCCTTCCTCGCGGTGCCCCGCTTCGGCGGCTATGCCCGCGGTGCCGCCGTGGTCATCGTGTCCGACGGACTCGAACGCGGCGAGACCGATGCGCTTCGCGACGCCGTCGCGAAACTGTCGCGGCGGGCCTGGCGCCTGAGCTGGCTGACGCCGCTGGCGACAAGCGCCGGATTCCGTCCGCAGACCGAGGCGCTCGTCGCCATCGAGCGCTTCGTCGATGACCTCATGGATGGCGGTTCGAGCGCATCGATCGTCGCACATATTCTGGCGTTGGGACGAAGGAGAGCGGCGTGACCGATATTGTCGACGGCCATCATCACATCTGGCGGCAGGCCGACCTGCCCTGGCTGACCGGTCCCATGCAGCCCCGCATCTTCGGACCGTACGAGCCGATCCGGCGCGACTATCCGATTGCCGAATATCTCGAAGACCTCAAGGGCACCGGCGTCACCCGCTCGGTCTATGTGCAGACCAACTGGGCCAACGACCGTTTCGAGGACGAGGCCGCGTGGGTGCAGCGGACCGCCGAGGAATACGGCTGGCCGCACGCGATCGTCGCTTATGCCAATTTTGCCGTGGACGACGTCCGCCCACAGCTCGATCGGCTGAAGCGCTATTCCCTGGTGCGGGGCGTGCGCATGCAGCTGCACTGGCACGAGAACCCGCTGTATCGTTTCGCCACCCGGCCGGACCTCTGCGCCGATCCAACGATCCGCCGCAACATCGCGCGTCTCGCCGGCTATGGCTGGAGCTTCGACCTGCAGGTGTTCACCCCGCAGATGGCGGACGCTGCAGCGCTTGCCGAAGCCTGCCCCGACGTGACCTTCATCCTCCAGCATGCCGGCATGCTGGAGGATCTCTCGCCTGCCGGCCGCGCCGCCTGGCGCGGCGGCATGGCCCGGCTCGCGGCCTGCCCGAATGTGGTCTCGAAGCTCTCCGGGCTCGGCACCTTCATCCATCGCAACGATCCCGCGCACATCGCCGCCGTGCTCGCGGATACCGTCGCGATCTTCGGCGCCGAGCGCTGCCTGTTCGGCTCCAACTTTCCGATCGAGAAGTTGTGGACCAGCTATCGGGAACTCGTGGAGGCTTTTCGCAGCGCCGCCGCGCCGTTCAGTGCGGAACAGCAGGACGCCATCTTCAGGGCGACGGCGAGGCGCGTTTATCGGCTTTGACAGACAAGAAAGCGAAATGAGGGAGGGAAAGGAATGGCGCTGGAGATCAAGATCCTGGACTACGGCGATATCGAGCTGGAATCGAGCTTTCTGGTGCTCGGCCGCGACTGCGGCCGTACCCGCCGCGTCCTCACCCTCGGCTTTCTGATCCTCGGGGGGAAATATCCGGTCGTGGTCGACACCGGCTACCGCTCCAACCAGATCATGGAAACGCTGGGCATGCGGGGCTTGCAGTACCACGAGAACATGATCGAGAATCAGCTCGCGCGCCACGGCGTGCGCATGGGTGACGTCCGCTTCGTCTGCCACACACATCTGCACATCGACCATGCCGGCAAGGACGATCTGTTCCCGATGAACACGACCGTCGTGCTCAACCGCAAGGAGCTCGAATATTCCGTCTCCGGCCTGATGCATCCGCAATATCCCGCCCCCGACATCAAGCACCTGATCGACCGGCTGCACACCAAGAGCGCGCTGCGCTTTCTTGACCTGGAAATCACCGGTCCTATCGAGCTGATGCCCGGCGTCTACTGCGACGCCGCCAATGCGCACACTGAGGGCTCGATGAACGTCATCGTCGAGACCGCCGATGGCATTGCGACCATCTGCGGCGACGTGATCTACGATTTCAACGACCAGATCGTAACGCCTTTCAACGAGATCCATGATTGGGAGCCGCGCACGACGGGCAACCACGGCACCAGCAAGCGGGCGGAGAAGGCCTCGATCAAGAAGCTCCTCAGCAATTCGCGCTATCTACTGCCGGTGCATGATCGTCCCGCCAAGATCGAAGGCGGCACCGTCGTCGGACGCCTGCACGATCAGGTCCCCGGCCCGATCGTGCAATCGCTGCCCGCGCGCAACTGGTTCCCGGCATAATTTGACGCGAGGATCGACCGATGACGCACGTCACCTTGCGAAGCGAATTCGAAACCTTGATCGACCCCTATGCGCCGGTCGCGCAGGTCGGCACCGGCTTCGACTTCACGGAGGGGCCGATCTGGCATCCGGTCGATCACTATCTGCTGTTCTCGGACATGCCGGGCGACGTGCGCCGGCGCTGGGATGCGCGGCGCGGCGTCGTGGAGGTCAAGCGCCCCTCCAACAAATGCAACGGCATGACCTATGATGCCGAGCTCAACCTGATCGTCTGCGAGCACGCGACGTCGTCGCTGATCCGCGAACGGCCGGACGGGCGGCGCGAGGTGCTGGCCTCGCATTTTGGGGGACAGGAGCTGAACAGCCCGAATGACGTCTGCGTGCATTCCTCCGGCGCGATCTATTTCTCGGACCCATGGTACGGCCGCATGCCGGTCTACGGCGTCGAGCGGCCACGCCAGCTCGGCTTCCAGGGCGTCTATCGCCTCGTGCCCGGCGGCGAGCCTAAGCTCGTGGTCGAGCGAAGTCTGTTCGATCAGCCGAACGGGTTGTGCTTCTCGCCGGACGAGAAGCTGCTTTATGTCAACGACACCGTGCAGGCGCTGATCCGCGTCTTCGACGTCAACGCCGACGGCACGCTGTCGAATGCGCGGGTGTTCGCAAGCGGCATTCGCTCCGAGCTCGAAGCCGGCCTGCCCGACGGCATGAAGTGCGATCAGCACGGCAATATCTGGGTCACCGCGCCCGGCGGCGTCTGGGTCTATTCGTCGCGCGGCGAGCTGCTCGGCAAGGTCCGCCTGCCCGAGATGGTCGCCAACCTCGCCTGGGGCGGGCCGGATTTCCGCACGCTGTATCTAACCTCGACCCATTCGGTCTATGCGATCCCGACCAAGGTCGGCCCGCGGCATGAACCTTATATGAGTGGACGGCGAAGCGCAGGCGGCCAGGCGGCCAGCGCCGCGCCGGCGGCGCCCATCCTCGCTGACGGCGACATGCGGCTTGATCCGCAGCGCTGCGCCATGATCATCCAGGACCTGCAGAACGACGTCATCATCGACGGCGGCGCCTTCGCCGAGTCCGGCGCGCCTGGACATGCAAAGCAACAGCATGTCGTCGAGAATGTCCGGCGCCTGGCAGAGACCGCGCGGGCCCGCGGCGTCGCCATCATCCATGTCTGGTTCGTCGTGGAGCCCGGCGCGCCCGGCGTGACGCTGAACGCACCGTTGTTCGAGGGCCTCGTCGACAGCAAGGCGATGGTGCGCGGAAGCTGGGGTGCGGCGCCGGTCGCCGGCCTGGAGCCACGGCCCGGTGACTTCGTCGTCGAGAAGATGCGCATGAGCGCCTGGGAAGGCACCCGGCTGGAGACGATCCTCAAAGCGACCGGCCGCGACATGCTCATCAACACCGGCGCCTGGACCAACATGTCGGTCGAGCATACGGCGCGGACAGGGGCCGACAAGGGCTATTTCATGATCGTGCCCGAGGATTGCTGCTCGACCATGAATGCCGACTGGCATAACGCTTCGATCAATTTCGCCATGCAGAACGTTGCGGTGGTGACCAGGGCCGATGCCGTGATTAGAGCATTGGGATGAGCCGTGGCGAAGCTTCTGCATTTGTCCTGTTCGCCCCGCGCCGAGTCCGAGTCGAACGCCGGCGCAAGCGTGTTTCTCGACAGCTTCCGCAAGGCCCGGCCGGATTGGGACGTCGATATCGTGGACATCTGGCGCGAGCGCATGCCGGAATTCACCGGCCCTCTCATCGAGGCCAAATATGCGCGCATGAACGCTCAGGCCTTCAACGAGGCGCAACGTGACAGCTTTGCGGAAGCCGAGCGAATGGCAGTGCGTTTTGCGTTGGCCGATCGGGTGCTGATCTCCACGCCGATGTGGAATTTTGGCATTCCCTACAAGCTCAAGCAATGGTTCGACATCATCGTCCAGCCCGGGCTTACCTTCCGGTTCGATCCTTCGCTGGGCTATCTCCCGCTGCTGAAGGATCGGCCGACGCTCGTCATCCTCGCCAGCGGCAGCGATTTTTCCACCGGCATGAATCGCGGACGCATCGACATGGCGACGCCCTACTTGCGCGAAATCCTGCGCTTTGTCGGCATCCGCAATGTCAGCTTCGTGCCCGTCGGCCCGACCACCGGGCCGCAACAGCCGATCGAGGCTGCGCGTGAGAGGGCCCATTATCGTCTTGCTGCATTGGCCGCGACCTTCTGAAGCTGGAATCGATTTGGGAATCCAAGTCGGCGCGGTTCCGACCGCCATGCCAACGGGATTGAACATCGGCATGGATACGCCGCCATGTCACTCCTGGAGCGCCTCCTCGCGCCGCGCGCGGATCGTGGGCAACATGATCAGGAGGATCGCGACGACGGCGGCGGCCAGGAGGCCGGCCGAGATCGGCGACGTCAGCAGCGCGGTGGCATCGCCCCGCGACAGCACCATGGCGCGGCGGAAATTCTCCTCGATCGCCGGGCCGAGAACCAGGCCGAGCAACAGCGGTGCCGCCGGCAGTTGCAGCTTGATCAAGGCGTAGCCGAACACGCAGAACACCGCCGCCTCATAGACCTCGAATGTTCCGCTATTGATCGAATAGACGCCGATCGAGCAGAACACCATGATCGCCGGGAACAGATAGCGATAGGGGATGGTGAGCAGCTTGACCCAGAGGCCGACCAGCGGAAGGTTGAGGATCAGCAGCATGAGATTGCCGACCCACATCGAGGCGATCAGGCCCCAGAACAAGGTCGGATTCTTCGTCATCACCTCCGGACCCGGATGGATGTTGTGGATGTTCATGGCACCGACCATCAGGGCCATCACGACGTTGGAGGGAACGCCCAGCGTCAGCAGCGGGATGAACGAGGTCTGCGCACCGGCGTTGTTCGCGGACTCCGGGCCGGCGACGCCCTCGATGGCGCCTTTGCCGAACTGCTCGGGATGCCGCGACAGCTTCTTCTCCAGCGTATAGGACGCAAAGGACGACAGCACCGCGCCGCCGCCGGGCAGCACGCCCAGCAAGGTGCCGAGCGCCGTGCCGCGCAGCATCGCCGGCACCATCCGCCGGAAATCCTCGCGGGTCGGAAACAGATTGGTGATCTTCTGCGTCACCAGTGACAGCTTGTCGTCCTGCTCGAGATTCTTGACGATCTCGGCAAAGCCGAAGATGCCCATCGCCAGCGGCACGAAATCGAGCCCGTCGAACAGCTGCGGAATGCCGAAGGCAAAGCGCTGGCTGCCGCTATTGAGATCCGTGCCGACGAGACTCAGGAGCATGCCGAGCACGACCATGCCGATGCCCTCGATGAACGGGCCGCTCGACAGCACCGAGGCCAGGATCAGGCCGAGGATCATCAGCGCGAAGAATTCCTTGGGGCCGAACAGCAGCGCGGTTGCGGTCAGCGGGCCCGCGAGCGCCGCCAAGGCCAGCGTCGCGACGCATCCAGCGAAGAAGGAGCCGATGGCGGCGGTCGCGAGCGCCACGCCGGCGCGGCCCTGCTTCGCCATCTGGTAGCCGTCGATCGTGGTCACGACGGACGAGGACTCGCCGGGGAGATTGACCACGATGGCCGTGGTCGAACCGCCATATTGTGCGCCGTAATAGATGCCGGCGAGCATGATCAGCGCGGCGTCCGGCTGCAGCGCATAGGTGATCGGCAGCAGCATCGCGATGGTCGCGAGCGGACCGAGGCCCGGAAGCACGCCGATCAGGGTACCGAGCAAGCAGCCGAAGAAGGCGTAGAGCAGATTGGTGGGCTGGGCCGCCGTGGCAAAGCCGATCGCCAGATTATGAAAGAGATCCATCGGCCGGCTCGTTCAGTTGAGAAGGGACGGCCAGACAGGCAATGGCAGCCCGAGACCATAGACGAAGACGGCAAGGCACAACACGATCAGCACCGCGGCATTGGTCAGCGCTCCGATCCAGGTGAATTCGGAACTCGCCCTGCTCGACACCACGATCAGCACGAACAGCGCGCCGACCAGGCCGAGCGGAAACAAGAGGGCCCCGAACAGGACCACCGAACCGGTGATCCAGGCGAGCCCCTTGAGGTCCCATTTGCGCAGGGTCTGCCGGTCCGCGGCCGGCTTCATCGCGCCGAACATCACGACAAGTCCGATGGCGGCGAGCACGATTGCCAGCAGGCGCGGGAAATAGCCCGGCCCCATCTTCGCCGCCGTGCCTGCGGGATACTGCAGTGCCGTCACGAAGAAGAAGATAGCAAAGGCGAGGAACAGGGCGCCGGACGCAAAGGCCCTGTGATTGCGGATCGCCAATCCCCTCATTCCGGTCCTCCGTTTTCATCCAAGCCGGCCTTCGCGGAGCGCTCTTCGAGCGCTTCCATCAGAACCGGCACGCCGATCGCGCAGGCATGGACGCCGAGATGCGCGGTCATCTGGAGAACCTGGCGGATCTTCCGCTGGTCGATCCCGAGCCGCAGCGCCCTCTTGATCTGCACACGCAGCCCTTGCGGATTGAGCGCGGTGAAGCAGGCACTGAGGGCGAGCGAGATCAGGCACTGCGAGCGCTGGTCGAGACCTTCGCCTGCGCGTCGGTCCGCCAGGAGGTCGAGCAGGACGGCGAAATAGCCGGGATCGGAGCGCAGCCATTGCTCGCAGAATTCCGGCCAGTCGCCGAACTGCGCGACGTAGACGTCGCGTAGCGCGCGCTGCTCTGTCGTAAGCTCGGAATGATCGGCCTGAATTCCGGCCCCCGCCAGTTCCTCGGTGAGGATGCCGATGCCGACGTTGCAACCGTCCAGCCCTTGAACCGTCGCGAGGCGAAAGACGTCGATGATCTCCCGCGCCGTGGCGCCCTCCTGCAGCGCGAGGCGCAGGTGAAGCGCGAGGCCGGAGCGGAACAGATGCGTCGCCGATCCGTCGAGCGCGACGTAGATCAGCTCGCACATCTTGCGAGACAGCGGCCCCTTCTCTGCGGCATAGCCCGCGTACCGGCCGTAGGCCTGAAGAAACGCGGGATCAAAACGCAACAGGCCTTCCGTCCAAGGCCGCCAATAGCCGCGCGCCCTGACATAGGCCTCTTTCAGCACCTGCTGTTCCGGCGTCAGATCGGACATCGCGATTGTCCCATCAGGCAATGTTGGTCACGACGATGCCGCCATCCACGGTGAGCACCTGGGCCGTGATGAAGCCGCTCTCGTCTCCGGCGAGGAAGCAGATCGCCTTGGCGATGTCGTCGACCGTCCCGAGCCTGCCGAGCGGCGTTCGCGCGACACGGCGTGCGTCGAGCTCGGCATTGCGGTTGCGCATCGTTCCCTCGGTCGGGATCGCCGAGGGCGCCACCGCATTGACGCGGATGTTGCGCTCGCCGAGCTCGGCTGCAGCTGCGCGGGTGACGCCCATGACGCCGGCCTTGATGCCGCTGTAGACGATGCTGTTCTTGGCCGAGATCAGGCCCGCGACAGACGCGACGTTGACGATGGCGCCGCCACGCTGCGCATCCATGACCTCCGCGGCGGCCTGGATTCCCCAGATGATCGCCTTGAAGCCGATGTTGAGCATGCGATCGACGGTTTCCGGCGCAATGTCCGGAACGGATTGATAGCGGACCCAGGCCGCGTTGTTGACGAGGATGTCGAGACGCCCCTGCTGCTGCGCCAATCCGAGCACGGCCTGCCGCATGCCGTCGCGGCTGGAGACGTCCTGCGTGACCGCGACCGCATTGCCGCCTGCGGCCTTGATGGCGCCCACCGTGCCTTCCACGAATTCCGGCTTCAGATCGTTGACGCCGACGATCGCGCCGCGCGCCGCGAGCTTGAGCGCGGTCGCACGGCCGATGCCGTTTCCGGCGCCGGTGACGAGTGCGACGCGGCCCGCGAGCGTCCGATCCCTGTTTTCGGTCATGGCAATCTCCTTCAAGCTCTCGTCCTTCAAGCTCTTGTCCTTCAAGCTCTCGTCGCTCAAGTTCCTGCCTCGGCGAACGGAGCAACTTCCGATACGTAACGGCGGCCGAGCGTGCTGATCAGGCCGCTGGCATCACCCTGTGCCTGCAGCGTGCGGATGCGGCGCAGATGGCGATGCACCGGCACGTCCCACGTAAAGCCCATGCCGCCATGGATCTGCAGCGCGCCTTCGCTGATCGAGCTGCCATAGGTCACCGCTGCCAGGAACGCGGCATCGCGCTGCAACGGACCGCCGCCCTCGGACAGGCTGCGCGTGATCGCATGACGAATGCTCTCGAGCCCGAGCTTCTGGCGCGCCAGCGCATGGCGGATCGCCTGGTTGTAGGACAGCGCATGGCCGAACTGCCGGCGCGTCGATGCGTGCTCCTGCGCGAGCGCCAGACACGCCTCGGCCGATCCCAGGATCGCCGCGGCGCGCAGCACGTTGGCGTCCGAATTGAGCGGGTCCCACGTGCCCGCGGGCAGAATCGAGCCGACGGAAACCTCGACCTTCTCCAGCCGCACCGTATGCTCCGGCACCGTCAGATCGAGGCCGGCGGCCTCCTCCACCACGACACCGTCGGCATCGATCGGGACCAGCGCCGCGGCGCCGCCGCTCATTCGCACCAGGATGTAATCGGCGCACGCTGCGCAGGGCGCGCGTGCCACCGTGCCGCTCAGCACCAGCAGCCCGCCTTCGCGCGCGGCGACGGCCTCGCCCCGCCAGCCGATCGTCGCCAATGTCTTGCCGGACACGATCGCGGCGGCAAGTCGCGTCAGCGACGACTGGAATGACCGGGCGACGAGGATGGTCTCCAGCAGCGGAAAGGTCAGCAATCCGGAATGGGCAGCCGCGATCACCGGCACCGCGAAGCCGAGCGGCAGGGCCAGCCCCCCCACCTGCTCATCCGCGATCACGCCGAGCAGTCCGTCGCCGGCCAGATTTTGCGCCTGCGCGCGTGCGTCCAGGCCCGCACATGCGGTGACCGCGCGTGCCGCGGTTGCCGCGAACTCGTCGGGCTGAAGTCCTTCGGCCATGCTCATCATCGTCCTCTTCGAAACCCTTCAATCGTCCACTAGGCCAGATATCCGCCGTCCACCGGCAGGATGGCGCCGTTGACATAGGACGCCATCGCAGACGCCAGAAAGACCACCGGCCCCGCGATCTCGTCCGGCTGTCCCACCCGCTTCATCGGCGTGCGCGCCATCAGGCCGGACAGCCGCGCGGGATTGTCGCGGGTGAACTCGCTCATCTCGGTCGCGATGATGCCCGGCGCGACGGCGTTGACCCGGATGCCGTCGGGCGCGAGGTCGCGGGCGAGCGCCTGCGTGAACAGCCTCACCGCCCCCTTGGACGGCGAATAGCCGAGCGCCCCGTTCATGCCGCCAAAGGCCGCAACGGAGGCGACGTTTATAATAGTCCCTCGCGTCTTGCGCAGCGCCGGAATGAAGGCGTGGACCACGTTGAAGGTTCCGTTGACGTTGACGTCGAACACCTGCCGCCAGTTCTCGGGGGCGCGCGGGCTGTCAATCGGCTCGCGAATAATGATGCCGGCATTGTTGACGAGGACGTCCGCCGGGCCGATCTCTTCGTCCACGCGCCTGGCCACGTCATTGCACGCCGCAGCGTCGGTGACGTCGAGCGAACAGGCGAGCGCCTCCTTGCCTGCATCCCTGATCTCGCGCGCGGCCGACTCTGCCTTGTCCTGCCGCAGATCGGTCACGACGACCCTGGCTCCAGCGGCGGCAACGCCCAGGGCGATGGCACGGCCGATGCCCTGTCCCGCGCCCGTCACGACGACGAGGCGATTCTGGAGCAGGCCCGCTGGGAGGCTCTGGCCGCCGGACCCCATCACTTGCCCCGCGACAGCTGGAGAATACGATCGGCAATGATACCGAGCTGGATCTCGGTCGTCCCGGCATAGATCGTTTCGGCGCGCGCCTGGAGATAGATCGCCTCGAACCGTCGTCGCGCCACCGTGATCGCCGCCTTCTGCGGCAGGGACGCCTGCGAGAGCAGCTCGAGCGCGAGCGCCGCAAAACGCTGATGCGACTCGCTCCAATAGAGTTTCGCAAGACTGCCGCGCGCGCCGATCTTGTCACCCTTGACCAGCGCCTCGACCGCGGTCTCGACATGCGCTTTCAGCACCTCGATCTCGACCGCGACCTCGCCGAGCCTGACCGCGTAGTGCCGGTCCGCGACCATCGCCGACAGCGCCGGGTCCGCCTTGCAGGACGAGATCAGATGACGCAGCTCATTCTCGAACCGCCAGGCGCGATACATACGGTTGGTCGCCCGCTCGATCTCCAGCACGCGGATGGCTGCGGCCCAGCCTTCGTCGGGCGCTCCGATCGCATCCTGCTGGGCCACCTCGACCTCGTCGAAGAACACCTCGCAAAAGCTCTCGCGGCCGTCGATCGACTTGATGGTGCGCACGCGCACGCCTTCGGCATCGAGCGGCACCGCGAACATCGCAAGGCCGCGATGGCGATCCTCCAGTGCCCCGGTGCGGGCGAGCACGAGACAGCGCTGCGACCGGTAGGCGCCGCTGGTCCAGATCTTCTGACCGTTGATCCGCCAACCGTCACCGTCCCGCGTCGCGCGCGTACGCAGGCCCGCGAGGTCGGAGCCCGCTTCGGGCTCGGAAAAGCCCTGGCACCAGATGTTGCGCATCTCGAGGATCGCCGGCAGGAAGCGCCGCTTCTGCTCCTCCGTGCCGACGGCCAGAATGATCGGACCGGCGAGCTCCTTGCCGATCGAGTTGACGCTCTCCGGCATCGCAAGCCGGCCGATCTCCTGATTGGCGATGAGATGTTCGCGCAAGGAGCGGCCGTGCCCGCCATAGGCCTTCGGCCAGGTGATGCCGGTGAGGCCGGCGCGGTACATCGCCGCCTCCCAGGCGACGGACTGCTGGAGCGTGGGCGGCGCGAAGGCGGCGCTGTCACTGCGGAAGCTGGCAGGCAGATTGGCGTGAAGCCAGCGATGCATCGCATTGCGATAGGCCTCGCCGGTCAGGTTCTCGCTTGCGGTGGATTGCGCCGATACCGCTTCAACTACACTCATTGCCTGCTTCCCGTTCTCGCCACGTCCGCCGACTCACTGCGACTTGAGCAGATCGCAGGCACTCTCCGAGGCCGGCCGCCACGCATCCTCGGGCGCGATCGTGCCGGTAATCTCGTAATAGTCGTAGGTGTATTTGGATTCCGCCGGTGTCTTGATCCGCGCGACATAGAGCGGGCGCATCACCTGGCCGTCGGCCCGGATCGCGACATTCTTCATCTCGAAATCGTTGACCGGCGTGTTCTTCATCTGCCGCATCACGGCATCACCATCGTCGGAACCGGTCGCGGCCACCGCCTTCAGGTAATGCGTGATGGCGCTGTAGGTGGCCGACTTGCCCTCGTTGAGCAGCTGACCATTGGTCGCCTCGGCATAACGTTTGGCGAAGGCCCTGCTCTCCGGGGTCATGTCCCAATAGAACGGCGTCGTCAGCCGCACGTTCTGCAGATCCTTGAGGCCGATCCCGTGGGTCTGGCTGATCATGAGACCGAGCGGGACGAGCAATTGCGACTTGGTCAGGCCAAACTCCTGCGCCTGCTTGATCGCATTGGCGAAGTCCGCCCCCGAATTGGCGAGCGCGATCGCCTTGGCGCCGCTGGCCTGCGCCGTCAGCAGGAACGAGGAGAGATCCGACGCATTCAGCGGATGCAGCACCGACCCCACCACCTTGCCGCCGCCCGCTTCGATGAACTTCGTCGCATCCGCCTGCCAGGCCTTGCCGAAGGCGTAGTCGACCGTCAGGAAGAACCAGCTGTCGACGCCCTGCGCGAGCAGCGCTTTCACCGTGGCCTTCGGCTGGGCATAGGTGTCGACCACCCATTGCGTGGTCATCGGCGAGCATTTGTCGTTGGTGAAGAACGAGCCTGCCGTGCCGGCCAGCATGTAGGGCTTCTTGCGGTTCTTCATGATGTCCTGCACGGCCAGCGCGATCGACGAGGCCGAGCAGCCGACGATGGCATCGACGCCCTCATTGTCGAGCCAGCGCATCGCGATTGCGACGCCGACATCGGGCTTGTTCTGGTCGTCGGCGATCACGAGCTCGATCTTCTTGCCGCCAACCGCTCCGCCGAAATCGGCGACCGCAAGCTTGGCCGCGGCCACCGAGCCGAGGCCGCAATTGTCGGCATAGGGACCGTTCTGGTCGTTCATGATGCCGATCTTGATCACGTCGCCGGAGATGCCCTGTGCCGACAGCGGTACATTCGTCAGCAGCAAGGCCATGATGCCGAGCGCCGCGATCGTCAATCTTCTCATGTCATCCTCCCGTTCTCAGCGTTTCCTCTGGGTCCGCTTCTGCGGCCTCTTGTGATTTAGTTCAGTGGCTGGGGATCGGCCGCTCACCGTGCGGGATCAGCAGCGCGTCGAGCGCCACGGCTCCCTCGCCCCTGGCGCGGAGCAGCAGCGGGTTGACGTCGATCTCCGCAATGGTTTCGGCATGGGCAGCGGCAAAGCGCGACAATGCGGCGACGGCCCGGGCCGCGGCTTCGAGGTCGGCGCGCGGCCGCCCCCGCGCACCGTCGAGCACCGCGAAGGCCTTCAGCGATCTCAGCATCGCCATCGCCTGCGTCTCGCTGACCGGCGCCATCTGCACGGCAGTGTCCTGGAGGATCTCCGCGAAAATGCCGCCGAGGCCGACCATCACCACGGGTCCGAACACCGGATCGATGCGGCTGCCAAGGATCAGCTCGGCGACACCTTTGGCCATCGGCGCCACGATCACGCCGTCGATCGCCGCGTTGGGGGCCCTGGTAGCGACGCGATCGCGCATCTGGGCATAGGCGCGCCGAACCTCGGCTTCCGAGCCGACGCCGACGACCACGCCGCCAACCTCCGTCTTGTGCGGCAGATCGGGCGAAGCGATCTTCAACACCACGGGGTAGCCGATCTCGGTGGCCGCGCGTGCCGCCGCATCCGCATCCTGGACGAGATGTTCGGCCAGCACCGGCACGCCAGCTTCGGCGAGCGCGCGCTTGGCACCGATCTCATGACGGAAGGCGTCGGTTGCAAGCGGCCCTGCCTTCGCAACGGTCTCCGGCCTGTCCTGCGGACGCTGCGTCGCAGCCTGCAACCGCACCAGCGCGGCGACGGTCGCGCAACAGCCGTCGAAACTTGCGATCGTCGGAAAGCCCAGCGCGTGCAGCTCGCTCAGTGCGTCATCCGGCCCGTCCACGCACAGGACGATGGGACGCGCCGGAAACTGCGCGCGCATGTTGCGCAGCGTGTCCATGTAGATCGAGCGCAGGCGCGGCAGATGCAGCGAGAACGGCAGCGGCAAGATCACCGTATCAGCCCGCTCGTCCGCCACGACGGCCGTCATGATCTTCTCCAGAAGATCCGGGCGGCTCGACATCTGCGCGGTGGCGTCGACCGGATTGCGGGCCGACGCAAACGGCACCAGCTCCAGAATTTTCCGCTGCGTCTCCTCGCCGAGCTCGGGCAGCGTCAGCCCGACCGACTGCGCGGCGTCCGCGAGCAGGACGCCGAAGCCGCCCGACGCCGTGAGGATGGCGATGCCCGGCCCCTTCGGCAGCCGGTCCGGCAGCAGGATCGATGCGGCATGGCCGAGATCGATCAGCTCGTCGAGGCTGCGCACGCGCACCGCGCCGCAGCGCGCAAACAGCGCGTCGAACACGGCATCCGATCCCGCCATGGCTCCGGTGTGCGAGGCTGCGGCGGCCTGGCCTGCCGCGGACGTCCCGATCTTCATGGCAATGACCGGCTTGCCGGCGTCGCGCGCCTGTTCCAGCGCAGCGATCAGGCGGCCGGCATCGCGGCAGGCTTCGAGGCAGCACAGGATCACCTTGGTGGCGGGATCACGCGCCATCCAGGCGATGCCGTCGGCGATGTCGATGTCGCACTCGTTGCCCGTGGTAATGAAACGACTGACACCGACCCCGCGCTCACTGGCAAGGCGCATCGTGTAGCTGCCGAGATTGCCGCTCTGCGAGACGATGCCGAGCGACCCGGCGGCCGGCATGCCGTACTCGAGCACGATCGAGAACGTCGCGATGCTCTTCTCGGCGACGCTGACCGCACCGAGACAGTTCGGCCCCAGCAGGCGCATGCCGCTGCTGCGCGCGGCAACGCACAGCCGCTCCTGCATGGCGCGCCCCTGCTCACCGAGCTCGGCAAAGCCCGAGGAGAACACGACGACGCTGCGAACGCCGCGAGCGGCGCATTGCTCCACCGCCTCGCCCGCGCGTTCCGCGTCCACCGCGATGATCGCAAGGTCCGGCGCCTCCGGCACCTCGGCGACGGAAGCATAGGCCTGCAGCCCCTGCACCATCGCGGCCTTGGGATTGACCGGGTAGATCCGGCCCGCATAGCCGTGCCGGCGCAATAGATCGACCGGCCGGCCGCCGATCTTGGTCGCCTCCTGCGAGGCGCCGATGATCGCGATCGAGCGCGGCGACATCAGCGCGTCGAGACCTTCTCCCGGCCGCATCTCAGCGCCCCTTGAACACCGGTGCGCGCTTCTCCAGGAACGCCATCCGCGCCTCCTTGGCGTCCTCCGTCTTGGACAGCGCCATGGTGATGTTCTGCTCGAAGCGGTAGGCATCGCGCGGCGGCATCAGCTCGACCATGTTGGCCGCGTTCTTGGCGTACTCCATCGCGATCGGGCTCTTCGAGGCGATCTCCCGGGCGATCTTCATCGCTTCGGGGATCAGGTTCTCCTTGGTGGTGCAGGCCTCGATGATGCCGAGGCGGTAGAGCTCGGCGGCCGGCACGCGGTAGCCGGTGAAGAACATGCGGCGCATCAGCGAGCGGCCGAACAGCGTGTTCAGCATGGCAGCACCGCCGGCGAGGCCCACGTTGATCTCGGGCATGCCGAACACGGCCTCCTCGCAGGCGTAGAAGATGTCGCAGGACGCCATCAGGCCGACGCCGGCACCCAGCGCGACGCCGTTGATCGCCGCGATGACCGGCTTGGCGCATTCGCGAATGCAATTGCCGGTCTCACGGGTGATGCGGTTGTGGCTGTGAAACGCGCCGATCTTGGTCGGGTCCGGCCGGTCCTTCAGATCCGCGCCGCTGCAAAACACCTTTCCCGCGCCGGTCAGGATCGCGACCCTGACGTCGGCCCGTTCGGAAATCTCGTCGAACACGGCGACGATGCGGTCGCGCATGGCGCGATCGAGCGCGTTCACCGGAGGCCGGTTCAGCGTCACCAGCGCGATGTTGTCGGACACTTCGAGGGTGACGATATCTGCTGACATGGGCTTCCTCCTGGGCTTCTGCTTGTCTTGCTTGTGATCGTATTGCCATTCCTGACCGATCGGTCAGCTTTTTGTGCTGATAACACCAAGCAGGCGGACTTGCAATATCCTGCCAACCTCCTATTGACCGACCGACCGGTCAGTCGATAGATTCAAGGCAAGCAAGAACGACCTTGAGGAGGACTCCCATGCCCAGGATCAACCGACGCCAGGCGACAGCTCTGATCGCCGGTGCCCTCGCCGCTCCGCTCGGTGCGCCCGCGATCGTCAGAGCGCGCGCATCGCAAACCTTCATCATCGTGCCTTATGCGCCCGGCGGCTCGATCGACAGCCTGATGCGATCGATCGCGAAGGCCATGGCGGAAACCCTGGACCAGCCGGTGCTGGTCGACAACAAGCCCGGGGCCAACGGCATCGTCGGATCGCAATATGTGGCACGTGCGCCGAAGGACGGATCGGTCCTGCTCGCCGGCGGCACCGGGCCGATCTCGCTGAACGTGCTGCTGCGCAAGAGCCTGCCATACAAGCTGGAGGACTTCGCCTCCGTCGCCATGCTCTGCAACGGGCCGCTGTCGCTGACCGTGAACGCGCGCACGCCGGCCACTGACGTCAAGAGCTTCGTCGCCTACGCCAGGGGCCGCGACAAGCCGCTGTTCTACGCCACGCTCGGTCCAGGCAGTGTCACCCATCTGTTCGGAATCATGATGGGCAAGTCGATGGGATTTGCCGTCACCGAGGTCGCCTATCGCAACAATCCCGCCTCCATCATGGAAACGCTGTCGGGAGAATGCGATCTCAACTTCGCAACCCCCGCCGCCGTGATCGAGCATGCGCGCAGCGGTCAGCTGCGCATCCTCGCCCTCTCCGCGGAAAAGCGGATGGCGAGTTTCCCCGACATCCCGACGCTGGCCGAATCCGGCTATCCCAACCTCACGGCCTCGTTCTGGACCGCGCTTCACGCGCCCGCAGGCACGCCGCCCGACGTCATCGCGCGGCTGAACGCGGCCGCGAACGCCGCGATGCAGAAGCCGGACATCGCAAAGCAGCTCGAGACCGACGGACTGATGGTCGATACCGGTGCGCCGGAACGGCTCGATGCCCAGTTGACCAAGGATGCGGCGCTATGGGGGCCGGTGATCAAGGCGCAGAACATCGTTCTGGAATGAGGGGCGGTCGCCGATCGCCGGTCAGCGCGACTTACGCCGGCCTGTCTTGGACGGCTCCGCCGACGGAAGCGCGACAAGCTCGCCGCTTCGCAGACCGTTGAAGATCATGTCGAAGAAGATCTCCGCGATCTGCTCGGGGGTCGCCGATTTGTTGGGATTGTACCAGCGATGCATCCAGTTGAGCGAAGACAGGATCAATCGCCCGGTCATGGGAACATCGACCTTGCGGATCTCGCCGGCGTCGATCGCCTCCTGGATCAGGCCGCGCAGGAAATTCTCGAAACGGTCGCGGCGCGTCAGCCGTTCCTTGTGCCTGCTTCGGTCGGGATCGTTCCAGAAGGCGGTGGTGGATGCGATCCAGGCCCAGCGGTAACGGCGGAAATACTCCGCCGTGGCGACCATGAAGGCGCGGATCTTCTGCGACGGCGCGCCGTCGGGAATGCGGTCGCGCACGAACAGATAGAGCTCGAGCGTGGAGCCGACCGCGACGCGCGCGTAGATCTCGTCCTTGTTGGAGAAGTGATGGTAGAGCAGCGATTTGGAGATGCCGCAGGCGAGCGCGATGTCGCGCATCGAGGTGCCCTCGAACCCCTTGCTGGCGAACAACCGCCCGGCCTCGGCCAGGATCTGCAGCACGCGGTCCGAAGCCTCGGCCTGGTTCGCAACGCCATCCTTCATCGTTGACAGTTCGGTCATGAACTCCGCAATCCATCGGTCGGCCCGGGGGCTATCTGGAATGAAACTAGGTTTTCACCGACCGATCGGTCAAGCCCGGCGATTACCGCGCGAGGAACCATGAGCGAGATCCGAATCAGGCGCATCGGCGCGACCAGGGACCGGCTCGGCGAGAGCCCGGTGTGGGACGAGCGCCGGCAGCGCCTTGTCTGGATCGACGCGCTCGCCGGAACGATCCACAGGCTGGATCCCCTCACGGGCGTCATCGAGCAGTTCAGCGTCCCCGCGCCGGTCGGCTCCCTGGCCCTGCGGAGCGACGGCGGCGCCATCCTGGCGCTGCGCAACGGATTTGCGCACTACGATTTCGATCGGCGCTTCCTGACGGAGGGCCCGTCGATCGGGCTCGACCATCCGAATGTGCGGCTGAACGACGGCAAGGCCGATCCTCACGGCCGCTTCCTCGCAGGCACGATGCACGGTGATCGCGCTCCGGACGAGACACCGCTCGGCGGTCTTTACCGGCTGGGCGCATCGGGCGCTCCGGAACTGCTGGAGACCGACCTCGCCGTGAGCAACGGACCGTGCTTCAGCCCGGACGGCCGCACCTTCTATCTTGCCGACAGCGCAAGGCGGATCATCTGGGCCTATGATTACAGCGCGGATGGGCCCCTCGCGAACAAGCGCGTCTTCGTCGACACGGAGGCGATGGGGTCCGGCTCCGACGGTGCAACGATCGATTCCGACGGCCATCTCTGGTCGGTGCTCGTGCGCATCGGCAAAATCGCGCGATTTGCACCTGACGGAACGATGGTGCGGACCATCGACATGCCGATCCGTCATCCCACCAGCGTAAGCTTCGGCGGCCCCGATCTCGACGTTCTCTACGTGACCTCGATCTCGCGCAGCCACGCACTCGGTGATGATCATCCCGATGCCGGCAGCTTGTTCGCCGTCGAAGGCCTCGGGGTTCGCGGGCTGCCGGCGCTTCGGTTCGCGCCGGACTGACCTGCACCTATTGCGCGGATCTCTTGACCTGCTTCGGCACGTGTTCCGCCATATAGTCCACGAAGACCCTGATCTTCTCCGGCAGATAGCTGCTCTGGAGGAACGCCGCATAAATCCCTTCGTCGAAGGTCGAATTCGTCACCCGGAAGCCCGGCAGCAGACGGAGGAGGCGTTTGCTCTTCAACTCCTCTGCCACGGTGTAGTCGTCGAGCAGAGCGATGCCATGCCCGGCGATGGCGAGATCGCACAACACCACACCGTTGTTGCTGCCAAAGGACGAGGGCACGACGATCTCGCGCAGCCGGTTCCTGCGCATGAACTTCCAGACCACGTCTTCCGGACCCATCCAGTAGGTCAGGCAATTGTGGCGCGTGATGTCCTCCGGCTCGCGCAGCTTCGGCATCCGGCCGACGTAGTCCGGCGACGCCACCAAAATCCGCTCGCTCCTCAACAGTCTTCGCTGCATGAGGCCGGGGTCCGTCGGCGCCTGGATCTGAAAGTCGATGTCGAACTCATCTTCGCGAAGCTGAGGCCGTCGCTCCGACAGGCGCAGCTCCACCTTCAGCTCCGGATAGAGCTTCTGGAAGCCGGGAATCAGCGGCGTAAGCACCTTGATGCCGAACAGCGTCCGCGAATGCACCCGCAGCGTCCCGCGCGGCGCGGTCTGCAGCGCGAGCGCGGCGGCTTCGGCATCCTCGATGCCGTGCAGCACCTGCTCGGTGCGCTGAAAGAATATCTTGCCGGCATCGGTCAGGCCGAGATGGCGCGTGCTGCGGTTCAGCAGCTGGACGCCGAGCTGCGCCTCGAGCTCGCCGACATAGCGCGACACCGACGCCGGCGAGAGCCCGACGCGGCGCCCGGCCGCCGAAAAACTGCCCTCGCGGACGGCGCTGACGAACAATTCCATGGCCTGGAGGCGATTCATCGATCTTTTCAGATTTTGCAAAAGACATGCTCAGATTACGCCAATTGTTCGAAAATGCTCAAGCCCATAACTTCATGAGAACGCGTCGCAAGAGCGACCGATTGTGGGAGGAAGCAACCGATGGAATTCGGCGTATTCATTCTGGCGCAGCAGCGCGGCTATCATCAAAGCTCGCAACAGGTCATCAACAACGCCGTCGAGCAGACGGTTGCCGCCGAACACGCGGGTTTCGACACGGCGTGGTACGCCGAGCATCATTTCAACAATTACAGCCTCTGCCCCTCGCCGCTGATGATGGTCGCCCATTGCGCCGGCCTGACCAAGCGCATCCGCCTCGGCACCGCGGTCTGCGTGCTGCCGCTGTATCATCCCGCCCGCCTGCTCGGCGAAATCGGTTTTGCCGACACCGTCTCGAACGGGCGTCTCGATCTCGGCATCGGCTCGGGCTATCAGAAGTTCGAGTTCGACCGTTTCGGGGTCGACCTCGACCATTCGCATGCGCTGTTCGCCGAATTCTACGACGTGCTCCACGCCGGCATGAAGGAGCGCATCTTCTCCTATTCCGGCGAGCACCTGAAGATGCCGCCGACCGCCATCGCGGTGCGCACCGTGCAGACGCCGATGCCGCCGATCTGGGTCACCTCCGGTCACGGCGAGACGCTCGGCCGCGCCATTCGCGACAACCACAATCTGTTCGTCACCGCGCTCCTCAACGGCCTCGATGCCATCAAGGCGCTGCGCGAACGCCTCGAAGGGATCGCGGCCAAGGAAGGCCGCTCCATCGACGACACCCGGTTCGGCTTCCTGCGCTGCGCCTATGCCAGCGACAATGACAGCGAGATCCAGTCCTATCTGGACAGTGCGCGCTTTCAGCGCCGGCTGTCCGAGAGCCTGAAGTTCCGTCGCGCCCAGAGCGATGACGGCTACCTGATCAAGGAGGAAGCCGGACCGAACGACATGAGCCTCGAGACGATGCGAAGCAATCTGCCCGTCGGCGGCGTCAACCAGGTCATCGACCGCATGCTGGAGGAGATCAGCATCCTGAAGCCGACCCATATCGCGCTGCAGACCCAGCTCGGCGATTTCGATCAGCGCACGATGCTGCGCCAGATCGAGCTGTGGGGCAGCAGGATCATTCCCGCGATCCGGAAGGAGCTGAAGTCGGGCCGCAAGGTCGCGGACGAAGCGGTTTCGGCATAGGCGGCAAGACGCGCGCTGCGGAGCTCCGTCATGGGATGTCAGATGCCTCAAATGCCCGATGTCCGCTCGGTCGAAGCCGCCGAGTTTCGGCTGGCGATGCGCAACCTCGCGAGCGGCGTCGCCATCGTGGCGACGGGAGCGGACGCAACACGGCGTGGGTTGACGGTCAGCTCCGTCACCTCGCTGTGCCTGGATCCACCGAGCCTGCTCGTCGGCGTCAATTCGAGCTCCGAAACCCATGCCGGCATCCTCGCCAACGGCCGCTTCGGGGTCAGCCTGCTTGGTGCTGGGCAGGAGGATCTGGCGTTGCGTTTTGCCGGCAGCGTCAAGGGCGTCGAGCGCTTCGCAACGGCGCAATGGGAGCAAGGCACGCTCGACGTTCCGCTCCTCGAGCGGGCGATCGGCGCCCTGGAATGCGTACTGCATCATCACCAGGTGGTCGGCACGCATGGCCTCTTCATCGGCAGGATCGTGGCGACGCGGGGCGGTCACGGCGATCCGCTCGTCAATTTTCAGGGGGCTCTGCACGCGCTGCCGCGCGGGTAGCTGGATTTGCCGGGCGAGATCCGGCAATACCGTCCTTATCGGCGGGGATCGCAACAGGAGCGACAGCATGATCATCGAATGCTTCGACGGAGGTGTTGTCCGGCTTTCCGAGCCGTCCGACTTTCGCAGGTTCAAGCTGGTGATGCATGCAGAGACATCGATGGATGGTCAGCCCTGGAAGGGAATCATGCTGGTCGGCGACCGCGATGCGCTCGTCTCGATCGATCTGGTCCCGACCTTGGAGGGCCGGCCTGACGATGCGGACTGGCACCAGCGCTACACCGAGATGCTGGCGAAAGCCCGCGAGCATGGCTGGATCGACAAGAACGCCATTCGCGCGCATATCGAAAGACCGGCCTAGATCTGCTGCTTCCAAGCCCGCATGCGGCGTGCGAGCAGAGCGAAAGACACTTCGAACGGCACCGGTGTCGCTGCACGACATTTGTGACCTGAAGTGACCATGTGTATACTCGACCAAAATGGCATGGTCCGCTCGAGCGACGTCGGCGCACGGCGCGACACGCGGCCCGCAGCAGAGGCGTCATGGTCCGAGTCCTTCAGATTTCCGATACGCATCTCAGCCCGGATAAGTCGCACTTCGAGCCGAATTGGGCGCCGCTTGCGCGCTGGATCGCGGACCAAAAGCCGGATCTTGTCATCCATACCGGCGACGTGACGGTCGACGCAGCCGATCAGGAGGCTGACGCGGCCTATTGCGCGCGCCAGCTGGCTTCGCTTGGCGTCCCCATCGTCACGGTTCCCGGAAACCACGATGTCGGCGAAGTCGGCCACCCGCACCAGCCGGTGAATGAGGAGCGGCTCGCCCGCTTCCGGCGCCATTTCGGTGACGACCGCTGGCTGCGGGACGTGGCCGGCTGGCGCCTGATCGGGCTCAATTCGATGATCATCGGCGGCGGCCCGGGGGATGCGGAACAGAGCGAATGGCTCGAGGCCGCGATGGCCGATGCTGCAGGACGCCGCATCGCCTGGTTCATGCATCGCCCCCTCTTCATCGAGACTCCGGACGAAGCGGATACCGGTTACTGGTCAGTCAAGCCGGGACCGCGCCGCGCTCTTCTCGATCTGCTGCAGCGCTATCGGGTCGAGATCGTGGCCAGCGGCCATCTGCATCGCTGGCACGAGATGCGCCTGAACGGCACGCACTATATCTGGGGACCGGCGGCAGGCTTTCTGGTCGGCGAGAAGCTGGCGCCACCGATGGGCGGAGCCGCGCGGCTCGGCGCAGTGGTCTACGATATCGACGGCGAGACCATCGACGTCTCCATTCGTCCGGTGCCCGGCCTCACCGACTACTGGATCGACGACGTCGTGCACGAAGTCTACCCGCCGCGCGAGGCCAAGGCGTGACCTGCACCGAACGGATCGCCTGAGGCCAACGACCGACCGGAAGCCTCACCTCGGAAACAGCTTGTCGCGGATGTAGCGCGACGTCGCCGTCAATCTGGCGCCGCGCGGCTTGCGCCAGACCGCACGGTCGATCTCCTTCTTGTCACCGACCTTCAGGCGTCCCGACACCTTCTTGGCCAGGAAGATCGCATCGCTCATCCGTCGGCCGGTCCCGCCCTTCTTCGCTTTCACTTCCTTCCAGAGTTTCAGGGGACCGAGCTTCAGCTTGGGAAGCTCTTCCTTGATCTCGCGGCGAAGGCAGCGCCTGTCGCTCTCACCTGTCCGCCTTCGTCCTCCCGGAAACATCCAGAGCCCGTCGCGCCTGCGCCTCACCATCAGGACGCGCCCTTTTCTCACGACGACCAGTTTGGATGATTGCGCCATGGTTTACGGGCAAATGATCGCCTTGATGATGCCGTCGCGCCGCGCGACCTGCTGCTCGAACGCGGCAGGCGTCTGGTCGAGCGAGAAGCTATGGGTCGCCAGCGGTGCCAGCTTGACCTGCCCCGACTGCGCGAGGGCAATGGCGCGCGGGTAGACCTCCGGCATGCGGCGTGAAAACTTGATCGACAGGCCCTTCCGGCGCGATTCCGCGCCGCTGAGGATGTACTGGTTGTTCTCGGGAATGCCGACGAGAACGACCCGGCCGCCGATACGCGCACAGCGCGCGGCGTGCTCGAAACCGTGCGAGGAGTCGGTCGCCTCGATCACCAGATCGACACCGCGGCCATCGGTGGCGTCGGCAACCTCGGCATAGCTGCGGCAGGCAACATCCGCCCCGAGGTCGCACGCCAGCGCCGTGCGCTGCTCGACCGGGTCGATCGCGATGATCTTGCCGCTGCCTGCGAGCCGCGCCAGTTGCACGAGCAGCAGTCCCACCGGACCGCAGCCGAGCACCGCCACCGTCTCCTGAAGCCGCGGACGCGCCAGATCCATGGCATGGATCGCGACGCCTAGCGTCTCCAGAATCGCCGCGCCGGCGGGGTCGATGCTTTCGGGCACCACATGCACGGCCGATTTCGGCACGCAGACGAATTCGGCCATGGCGCCGTTGTGAGGAGCGTAACCCAGGAACTTCACGTTCGGGCAGAGATTGGTGTGCCCGCGATGACACCACTCGCAATGGCCGCACGGAATGGACGGATCGACCGCCACCAGCGCGTCGGCCGAGAACCCCGCCTTGCGGGCCGAGTCCGGCGTCAGGACGCCCGAGAATTCGTGCCCCAGGACGAACGGCCTGACTTGCGTCGGGCCCGTCGTCCCGCCCTCGAGGTAGGAGTGCAGGTCGCTGCCGCAGACACCGACGGCCTTGACGCGGATGATGAGCTCGTCATCCGCGAGCGGCCTCGGCTCGGGAATATCGAGGACACGGATATCACGAATGTCCTGGAGCACCGCAGCGCGCATGTCGTCGCCATCCTTCTGAGCAATTGTCTCAGATATATTACATATGTAATCGGCGGGTGACAAATGCTTTCACGCGCCGTTGGCGCGCATGCGCGGGCCATCGCGCCCTCGATGCCCGAGGCGCGGTCCTGTCCCTTGCGAGAGTGCGGCTATTTCTGCTTGTCGATCAGTTTCAGCGCGGCGAGCGCGGTGTTCTCGTCCGTCACCAGCACCTTGCCGATCCGGCCCCGCAGCACAGCCGCGATGATCGGCGCCTTGTTGAGCCCCCCTGCGATCAGCATCGAGGTCGGCACGCGCGCCAGCTTTTCGAGCGGCATCGCGATGGCGCGGCTGTTGATGCCGTGATCGATGGGCCGGCCGGCCTTGTCGAGAAATTGCGCCAGGACGTCGCCGACGGCACCCGCCGCCCGCAGTTGCTCGGCACGCACGTCCGGCGGCAGTCCATGCCGCATCAACAGCGAGCGCGGCGTCATGTCTCCCATGCTCAGCAGCGCCAGATCGATCTTGTCGACGCTGTTCAGCACCTCCTGATAGACCTCCTGGGCCAGGAAGGTGTCGCGCGAGCGTCGGCTGCTGACGAAAATCGGCGCCGCCAGATAGCTGCACTGGGCGTGCAGCCGGTGCGCGAGCTCGCCCGCGATCTCGAACGTGTTGAGCTCGAGCCCGCGCGACAGGCCGCCCATCATCGAGACGATGGACAGATCGGGATAGTCCGCCGGCGTGACGTAACGGATCGTCTCGCGCAAGGTCGCGCCCCAGCCGATCCCGATGATGCGCGGGCGCTTCTGCTCGAGGAACTTCGACAGATACGCTCCCGCCGCCATCCCGATCAGGCTGCCGGTCTGCTCGGGATTCTCCGGGCTCGGGATGACGACGGCGTCCTCGAGGCCGCATTCCCGGCGCAGGCGGTGCTCCAGCTCCGTGCAGCTCGCAAAGGCGGAGTTGAGGCGGATATTGACGATGCCGGTCTGCCGGGCATCCGACAGCATTCGGTTGACGCGGGCGCGGGTCAGCCCCAGCCGCTCGCCGATCTCGGCCTGGGTCAGGTTCTCCATGTAATAGAGCCAGGCCACCCGCAGGATAGTTTGGTCAGTCACGGCGCAGCCCCCAGCAGCGGCCTCGAAACACAGTCAGACGTCGGAGCATTTGAGGCGATCTTTCCCTGGCCGTCAAATCGGCGCCATGTGGAGTACGTCATGCGGCCTTCGCGCCCGGCACGCCGTCCTCGACTACAAAGCTCGTCAGCCGGCGCACGGCGCTGCCGGCGTCCTTGACGTCGTCGAGCACCTCGAACCCCACGGTGCAATGCCGGGCGTCGAGCTCGACGGTCGCATAGCCGCGCTTGTCGCCACGCGCATAGAGCAGGTGCGGATTCTCCGCCAGCGCCTTGCGCACGCCGGCTTCGCTGGGCCCGTCCGAGGTGATGGAGGTGCCGACGAACTCGGTCGCAATGGTCGGTCCGTTCGGCCGGGTGAAGTCTTGCTTCAGATCGGCGGTGAAGAACGCGTGGCGGTCGCCGCCGATCACGATCGGATTGCGCCGTCGTTGCGCCACGAGCGAATCAAGCAACCGGCGGCGGGCATTGGGATAGCCGTCCCAGCCGTCCATCCAGAAGCGCGCGCCGTCGTCCCCTTCCCGCTTGTCCTGCGCCATCAGGGTCTGCTGCGCGACGATGGTCCAGCGGCCGCGGCAGTCGCGCAGGCGCGCATCGAGCCATTGTTCTTGCGCACGGCCCAACATCGTCCGCGCTTCGTCGGTCCGGTCCGCGCAGTCCTTGACCCAGGTCGGTCGCCCGCCCCCGACGCAGGCCGACGGCGAGCGATATTGCCGATCGTCGAGCAGCAGCACGTCGAGCATCTCGCCGAACCGATAGTGCTCATAGATCGTGGCATCTGCACCGCGTGGCCGCGCCGAGGGCGGCAGCGGCATGTGCTCGTAATAGGCCTGATAGGCTGCCGCACGAATCTTCAGGAACCGAGCGGCATCGCGCACGGTGTAGGAGCGATCATTGGCATAATCGTCCATCACCTCGTGGTCGTCCCAGATCGACAGCCAGGGAAAGGCGGCGTGCGCCGCCTGCAAATCGCGATCGCTCTTGTAGAGCGCGTAGCGGTTGCGGAATTCCTCGAGCGTCGTCGGAATTCCGACGCCGTGCTGGCGGACGTGGCGCGATCCCCAGGATTTCTCGTAGATGTAATCGCCGAGATGCACGACGAGGTCGAGATCGCGCGCGGCCATGTCGCGATAGGCGCTGAAATAGCCCTGCTCGTATTGCTGGCAGGATGCGAAGGCAAAACGGAATGTCCGCACCGCACCGGCCGGGGCGGTACGCGTGCGCCCGATCGGGCTGAGCGCCGGGCCGGCGCGGAAGCGATACCAATAGACGCGATCCGGCAGCAGGCCGATCGCCTCGGCATGCACGGAATGCGCGAGCTCTGCCGTCGTTCGCACGACGCCGCGGGAGACGACGTGCGCGAAGGCCTCGTCTTCGGCCACCTGCCATTCGACCTCGATCGATGCATCCTGCATGCCGCCGCCCTCGAGCGGCTGCGGCGCAAGCCGTGTCCACAGGACGACGCGGTCCTCGCGCGGGCATCCGGAGGCGACACCGAGCGTGAACGGATCCGCGCCAAATGAGACCGGCGCTCCCCGCACGAAGCCGGCGGGTGCAGCGAAGGCTGCGCTCGCAAGCGTCCCCACGAGAAAGCGGCGGCGGGGAATCACGGCTGCGCTGCGGCGGTTTTCAGCCTGCGACGGATGCTCGCAGCAAGATCCGGCCGGTCGGTCGTGATCTGCCGCACCGGCTGAGCGAGCCAATAGGCGATCTCCTCCGGCTCGTTGGTCACCCACACGCCGAGGCGCTCGGTGCCGAGCACCTTCAGAGCGAGCGGCATTGCGAGCCCCAGCGGCGATTTTTCGACCGCGACGATGCAACCGGGAATGGCGGCCAGTTGCGTCAGCGCGGACTCCATTCCGCCCATCATCTCCGCCGAGCGGCGATCGAGCGAGATCAGGACCCGCGCCTCCGGCAACAGCCTCCGCACGGTTTCAATCACCCCCGGCACGAAGCAGGTGATGACGGCACGCCGCTCCAGGCCCCGGCGCTTGACCTCGTCGATCAGCCGCGCCTCCAGTCCGGGATAGGCATAGCCGAGTGCATCCGTCTTGATCTCGATATGCAGCTCGTGCGTGGTGTCGCTGAACACATCCAGCACCTCGCCCAGGGTCGGGATGCAGTCGTCGCCGGTATCGCGAAGACGCATCGCCGTCAATTGCCGCAGGCTGCGCTCGCCGACCGGCCCGCTCTCGAACGTGGTGCGGTCGAGCAGCGGATCATGAATCACGACGATACCGCCATCCGTGCTCTGATGGACGTCGAACTCGACCGCATCGACGTCCTCCCTGCACAGGTTGTGGAAGCCCGTCAGGCTGTTCTCGGGCCAAAGATTGCGGCCGCCGCGATGCCCGGCGATGAAAACCATGATCGATTCCTATTTGCTGCTGTCGACGAGACCCTTGATGAACCAGCGCTGCAACAGCAGGACGACCAGCACCGGCGGCAACATGGTGAGGAGCGCGCCGCTCATCGCGATATTCCAGGCCGGCTCGCTGTCGGACCGGGGAATCAGGCCCTTCAGCGCGATGACCGCCGTTGCCATGTCCTTATCGGTCGTGAACAGCAACGGCCAGAGATATTGATTCCAGCCGAACAGGAACAGGATGATGGCGAGCGCCACCATGTTCGGCACCGACAGCGGCAGCAGGATGCTCCAGAAGAAATGCAGCGGCGATGCACCATCCAGCCGCGCCGCCTCGCAGAGTTCGTCCGGGATGGTCAGGAAGAACTGGCGAAACAGGAACGTGGCCGTGGCCGAGGCGATCAACGGCAGGATCAACCCGGGATAGGTATTGACCATGTTCCATTCGAGCGCGATCGCGACCTCGTGCCCACTGATCCAGCGCCAAAGATCGGCAACATGCGAGGTCTCCAGCAGCCATTGCAGCGGCAGCGCTGCATTGGCCACGGCCTCGAAGGTCGGCACGATCCGAACCTCGATCGGCAGCATCAGCGACATGAAGATGAGCCAGAACGCGAGCATCCGATAGCGGAAGCGAAAATAGGTGATGGCAAAGGCCGAAAGCAGCGACACCGCGATCTTGCCGGCCGTGATGCCGAGCGCCACGACGACCGAATTAAGGAAAGTGCGGCTGAAATTGCCCTTGGCCCATGCCAGCTGTAGATTGTCGAGGAACTGGCTCCCCGGCAGCCATGGCAGCGGCACCTTCTGAACCTCGGCCACCGTCAGCGAGCCCGCCACGAAAGCGAAATACAGCGGCACGCATACCGTCAGTGCGCCCGCGATCAGGATCGCGTGGCAGACCATGTTGAGGACCGGTGAGCGTTCCACCATCTGGCTAGACCCCGTAATTGACCTTGCGGTCGAAGTAGCGGAATTGCAGCAGCGTGCAGATCAGCGCAAAGCTCATCAACAGGACCGACTGGGCGGCCGACGAGCCGAGATCGAGATTGACGAAGCCGTCGACGAAGACCTTGTAGACCAGAATGTTGGTCGCCCCGGCCGGACCACCTTTGGTCACGGCATCGATGATAGCGAAGGTTTCGAAGAAGCCGTAGATGAAGTTCATCACCGTGAGGAAGAAGATCGTGGGCCCGAGCATCGGCAGCGCGATCGAGACGAAGCGGCGGATCGGCCCCGCGCCGTCCACGGCGGCGGCCTCCATCAGCGACACCGGCACCGCGAGCAAGCCCACGACGAGGAAGATGTAGTCGTAGCAGATGTGCTTCCATGACGCAGCGAGCGTCACCAGGATCAGCGCATCGTTCGGATTGAGGTTGGGGTCCCACGAAATGCCGAAGCCGTGCAGCACCTGGGCGAGCGGGCCGACCGCCGGATTGAACAGGAAGGCCCACAGGATGCCGGCAATCGCGGGCGCGATGGCATAGGGCAACAGGATGATGGTGCGATAGGCCGAGCGTCCCCGGACAATCCTGTCGGTCGCGAACGCCAGCACGAGCGCGCTGCCCAATGTGAGCACGTTCTGCATCACCGTGAACCAGAACGTCACCGCGATCGACTGGCGATAATCGCTGCTCGCAAGCAGCGACTTGAAATTGTCGAACCACACGAACTGGACGTTGTTGCCGAAGGGATCGCTGAGCAGCACCGACTGCATCAGCGCCCGCAGCGACGGGATGAAGAAGAAGAACAGCAGGATCAGCAGTTGCGGCAGCAACAGCAGCGTCGGCAGGCCGGGCCCCTCGCCGAAATTCGCGCGCTTCAGTCCGGCCTCCTGATCGCGCCGCGCAGCCCTGCCCGATGCGCGCGCACTGCCGGCGGCCGCCGCCGGCACGGCCTTGGATCCAGCGCTCCCGTGCTTCCTCTGAAGCACGGGCGCGCGCGCATCACGCCAGGGGATCGACAGGCGCAGCGTCATGGACGCTCGGTTTCCGGAGTCTTCCCGGCATTGAGCTTCTCGAACTGCCGCAGGATCTCGTTGCCCCGCTTGACGGCGTCATCCATCGCCTGCTGCGGCTGCTTCTGACCGGCGAACACCGCCTCCACCTCCTGGCGCTGGGCCAGCATGGTCTGCACGAAATTACCGAAGCGGAAACCACGCGAGTTCTCGTTCGGCGTACCACGCGAGAGCTGCAGCACCGCGATCTCCCGGGTCGGATGATCCTTGTAATAGCCGCGCTCGCGCGCGAGTGCATAGGCGCGGTTGGTGGCGGGAACGTAGCCGGTGGCGCCGTGCCACCAGACCTGGGTTTCCGGCTGCGCGACGAAATCCAGGAAGGCCGCGACGGCCTCGTATCGCTCCGGCGTGTGGCCCTTCATGACCCAGATGGCCCCGCCCCCGATGGTGCTGTTGAGCGGCGGATTGATATCGCTTTCATGCGGCAGGAAGGTGGCGCTCCAGTTGATGGTCGCGTTGCGCTCGATGTTGCCGTGCGATGCGGTCGAATTGACGAAGGTCGAGCATCGTCCCGACGTGAACAACTGTTCGGGACTGAAGCCCTGACCTGCGATCTGCATCACGCCGTCATCGAGCCATTTCTTGAGCCGCGCGACTTGCGAGACCACCTTCGTCTTGTTGTAGACGAACTCGGTGCCGAGCCCGTCGAATCCGTTGGCCAACGTGCCATAGGGCTGGTTGTTGATGGCGCTGTAGTTCTCGAGCAGGCTCCAGTAGAAATCCCCGGGCAGCACCGTGCCGCACTCGCTGACCCCCTTGGACTTGATGGCGTAGAGCTGCTTCTCCAGCTCCTGCCAGGTATCGGCCGGCTTGTCGAAGCCCGCCTTCTGGAAGTGGTCCTTGTTGTACCAGAAGATCGGCGTCGACGAGTTGAAGGGCATCGCCGACATCCGTCCCTTGTAACTCCAGAAGCTTGCCACCGGCTTGATGAAGTCGGAGAAGTCGATCTTGTAACCCTTCTGCTCCACGAGGTCCTGCACGGGAACAACGGCCCCTGACAGCAACATTGTCATGTAGCCGCGCTCGGCGATCTGCACCATCTCCGGCGGCCGCTTGGCCCGATAGGCGGCGATCACCCCGTTGGTCACCTCGTCATAATTGCCCTTGGCGACCGCGATGACGGTGTACTTGTCCTGCGAGGCGTTGAACTTCTCGACCAGCTCGTTGAGCCGATCGCCGAGGACGCCGCTCATGGCGTGCCACCATTGGACCTCGACCCGCGCCTGCGCCGGGCCAATCATGGCCAACGCGCCGAACAAGGCCGCGATGAATGCGACTTTCCTACCCATGGGCAGCCCTCCCTCGCCGGGCAAGAGGCCCGGCCTATACATTTGTATTTTTATAATGACATATGTGTCGCGATGATGAAAGGGGGGCTGAACCCCGGAAGAGCTAGCCCCTGATGGTTCGGCCGACTTGCTGCAGGGCCTCGAAGGCTGCGAAGCGCCGATCGGCCCAGCCGGCCAGAGCAGTCTGCGGTTGATGGATGTCTCCCAACACCGACATCGCCTGCATGGCGTCGCCGAGATCGGCGTGGTCGCCTGAGGCAACCGATCCAAGCATGGCGGAGCCGAGCAGGACCGCCTCCGGGGACGCGGACGCCGCAACCGTCGAACCCGTCATGTCGGCGAGCACCTGTCGCACCAGGGGGCTCTTTGCGGCACCGCCGCTGACGACGATCGTATCGACCGCGATGCCCTTGTCATGCTGGGCGCGAACGATCTGGCGGGCGCCGCAGCCGAGGCCGCACAGCCCCGCCAGATAGAGCGCCAGCAGGCTCTCCAGATCGGACCGCAGATCGAGCCCGGCAATCAATGCGCGTGCCTCCGGATCCGCGAACGGCGCGCGATTGCCGAGGAATTCCGGGACGACATGAATCCCGCCGACCAATTGCGGCAACATGGCCGCACCACCGCGGGCTTCTGTTTCGGCCGCAAGCCAATCGGCGAGTGTCTGCTGCTTCCGGCTGGCAGCCTGCGTTGCCTGCGCGGAGTACGGATGCATCTGCAACAGGTGCTCGATCGCAGCACCGGCCGCCGACTGCCCGCCTTCGTTGAGCCAAAGCCCGGGCACCATGGCGGAGTAATAGGGTCCCCACACGCCGGGGACGAAGGCCGGATCCGGCGTGGTCGTCATGGTGCAGGCGGACGTTCCGAACACATAGGCCATCCGTGTCAGCACCGTGCCCGCCGCACCGCGTGCCCCCACCGTCCCGACGCCGCCGGCATGTGCATCGATGAGGCCCGCGGCGACCGGCGTCCCCGTCGCGAGCCCAAGATCAGCCGCGGCCTCCCCCGTCAGGCCCGACGCCAGCCTGGTTCCGCCGGGCACGATCTCGGTGCCGATCCGGCGAAACTGCTCGTCCGCGAGCACGCCGAGCCCGACCTTACGGAAGAATTGATCGTCCCAGCGGTTTTCGTGGCCGAGATAGGTCCACTTGCATGTCACGGTGCAGATCGATCGGGACAAGCTTCCCGTCGAGCGCCAGGTGAGGAAGTCGGTGAGGTCCATGAACTGCCATGCACGGGAGAACGTGTCGGGCATGTTCTCGGCGAGCCACAGCAATTTCGGCGTCTCCATCTCCGGCGAGATCGTGCCGCCGACATAGTCGAGAACTTTCTCACCGGTCTGGTTGATCCTGCGCGCCTGATCGGCGGCGCGATGATCCATCCAGACGATGACGTTGCGCGCGGGATCGCCCGATGGGCCGACGGGCAGCGGCGTGCCGCCCTCGCCCAGCACCACCAATGAACAGGTCGCGTCGAAGCCGATGCCCGCAATGCTGTCCGGCGCGATGCCGGCCTGCGCCACCGCGCCGCGCACGCTGCGGCATACGGCACGCCAGATGTCCTCGCTCGACTGCTCGACGACGTCGCCGGCCTCGCGCCACAGCGCGACGGGCGCGCTGTCACTTTCACGCAGCCTGCCGGTGCGGTCGAATACACCGGCGCGGGCGCTGCCGGTGCCGACATCGATGCCGAGAAAATGGCGGTTATCGGATTGCTTGGTCATCTGGATCGCCGATCGGAAGCTGCTACAGGTCGTTGCTCTGCGGCAGAATGACGAGGTCGCGGATGGTGACGTTCCTCGGACGGGTCAACATGAAGAGCACGGCTTCTGCGACTTCCACCGGCTGCATCAAGCCACCGGCCGCCATCTCTTCCTCGATCTTCGCTTTGGGCCAGTCCTTGAGCAGCGCGGTCACGACCGGTCCGGGGGCGACGGCACCGACGCGCAAGCCATGTTTGGCGACCTGCCTGCGCAACGTGTGCACGAAGGCCTGCACCGCGTGCTTGGACGCGGTGTAGATCGGCTCCCAGACGACCGGAACGAGACCCGCGATCGAACTGGTCACGATGATGTCGCCGCTCCTGCGCTCGACCATGTGCGGTAGCACCGCGTGGATCGAGCGGAACAGCGCATTGACGTTCAGATTGAGCATCCGGTCCCAGGCATCGGGATCGCCGCCAAGCACCTCGCCGCCGACATAGGCGCCGGCATTGGCATGGAAGATGTCCAGTCGGCCCGCCCTCTCCAGCACCTGCGGCATCATGGTTGCCATGCTCGCGGGATCAGTGAGGTCGACGCGTAGCGGAATCGCATTCGCGCCCAGTTCGGCGCAAGCGAGGCTCAGCGCCTCCTCGGCCCGGTCGATCAGCACCACTTGCGCGCCCGCGCCGATCAACGTCCTGGCGCATTCGAGCCCGATGCCCGATGCGGCGCCGGTGATCGCGGCAACTTTTCCTGCAAGGTCCTGGGCCACGGCTTGTCCTTCTTCTTGTGAAACTTATTCAAGCTCGGCCATGGGACAGGCGTGAGCGCCTTGCCAGCGAATCGACGATGACCGCAATGGCAAGGACCGCGCCCGTGATCATGTACCGTAGCGACGATGAGAGATCGAGCAGCGTCAGGCCGCTCGCGATGGACTGGATGACGATGACGCCGAGCAACGCGGAATAGGCACTGCCGCGGCCGCCGAACAGGCTCGTGCCGCCGATGACCGCAGCTGCGATCGCGTTGAGGTTCACATCGCCCGTCCCGGCCTGCTGGCTGGACGATGCCAGCCGCGCCGCGGCCAGAATGCCGCCGGCTGCTGCAAGCGTGGCGCACAGCATGAATGCCGACGCGTAGACCCGGCGCACGTTGATGCCGGCGCGGCGTGCCGCCTCGCGGTTGCCGCCGACGGCAGACATCGAGCGGCCCCATTTGGTACGCGTCAATGCGTAGTTCATGACCACGCAGAGGCCGACGAACAGACCGAACATCCAGGGAATGCCACGCCCGAGATTGAGATAATAGACGACGAATTCGAGCACGATGGTGACCAGCAGCGCCTTCAACACCATGCGGCCCAGCGAGCTGGCCGACAGCCCCGCCGCCCGCCGTCGCGCGGCCGTCCGGTAGTCGGTCGCGAATACGATCAGGCTCGCCACCGCCGCCAGCGCGTAGGACACGATCGGCGGCATGACGAGCATCTGCCCGAAATTGACCAGCGGTGATCCGTACGGAAGATTGATCGAGCCGGAAGAGCCGAGCAGATACAGCTGCAGGCCGAGCCACGCCAGCAGACCAGCCAGCGTCGAGACGAAGCTCGGCATCCCCAGACGATTGAACAGGAACGCATAGAGCGCACCAATGGCGGCGCCCAGCAGCAACGCCGTGACGATGGCGACCGCGACCGGCCAATCCTGACCGACCCAGAGCACGCCGACGAGCGCCGAGGAAAACCCGCTCACCGACCCCACCGACAGATCGATCTCGCCGACCATCAGGATGCAGACGATGCCGAGCGCGATCACGCCCACGGTCGAGCAGTCGAATAGCAGATTGACCAGATTGTCCGGCGCGAGAAAGACGGGATTGAGGCTCTCGAAGACCGTGCAGATGACGACGAGCCCAACGACCACCGGCAGCGAGCCGAGGTCGCCCGACCGCACGCGATCCACGAAAGCGCCGATGACGCTTCCGGCCGTGTCCGCGTGCTTGACCCGCTCGTCGCTGCGGTCCAGCGGCCGGCGCGTCGAAACCTGTTGCGTGTCGTCGGTCATCGCCCAAGCTCCGGCGACTGCTGGGCGCGGCGCCGGCTGGCGCGGCGCGAGACCGCGTTTTCATCGGCACCGGTGATCGCGGTGACGAGATCCTGGTTGGACGCGTCGGGCTCGAATTCACCGTTGTTGCGGCCGAGGCGCAGCACCACGATCCGGTCGGCGACGGCGCGGACGTCCTCCATGTTGTGGCTGATCATGATGACGCCGAGGCCGCGGGCGCGAACTCGACGAGGTCGAGCACCTCCGCGGTCTGGGCGACGCCAAGCGCGGCGGTCGGCTCGTCGAGCAGGATGAGCTTCGGTTCGGTCAGCAGGGAACGCGCGATCGCGACCGTCTGGCGCTGTCCGCCGGACAGCGATGCCACGGGCTCGCGCACGCTCGGGATCCGCGCCGACAATTCGTTGAGCAAGGTCCAGGCGCGAAGCTCCATGGAGACCTCGTCGAGTTGCATCGGATTGAGCTCGCGGCCAAGGAAGATATTGGCGACCACGTCGAGGTTCTCGCAGAGCGCCAGATCCTGGAACACCGTGGCGATGCCGAGGCCGAGTGCAGTGGCGGGATCGGACAGCACGACCTGCTCGCCACCGAATGCGATCGTTCCAGAGCTCGGTTGGTGCACGCCGGCCAGGATCTTCACGAGCGTGGATTTTCCGGCACCGTTGTCACCCACGAGCGCCACGACTTCGCCGGCATGGACGTCGAGATCGACGTTGGTCAGGGCGGACACGGCGCCGAAATGCTTGGAGATCCCGCGAAGGCTCAAGACCGGCTTGCGCTGGGTGGGATCGACATCCGAGATCGTGGTCATGTGCCAGTCCGCCCTTTCGTCGTCCGTCCCGGCCGCCGCGTACGGCCGGGACGGAAGCAGTTACTGCGTGATGCCGAGCTTCTTGCAGCCGGCGGCATATCGGCCGGTGCAGAGCTGATCGGCCGTCTGGATTTTCTTGTCGATGATCTCCGCCTTCAGGTTTTCCCGCGTGACGACCGCCGGCACGAACAGCTTCGATGGCGCATTGAACAGCGTCGCTTCCGCCTTGGGCGTCTCGCCCGAGAGGATCTTGACCGCGACCTGAGCTGCCGCCGCGGCGACGATCTCGCTGGGCTTGGAGATCGTGTTGTACTGGTCGCCGGCGATGACGAGCTGAAGCGCGGCGATCGTCGCGTCGTTGCCCGTCACCGGCGGCACCGGATCGACGCCGGCGGCCTTGAAGGCGGCGATTGCGCCACCGCCGGTGCCGTCATTGGCGGCCACCACGCCGAGGATCTTCTTGCCGAAGCGGGTGACCTGGCCGCTGGCCCATTGCTGCGCCTTCGGCGGCGCCCAGTCCGGCGTGTCGTATTCGGCGAGAATGGGATAGCCGCTCTTGTCGAGACCGGCGTGGATGCCCTTCTTGATCAGCCCGGCCGCCGCATCGGTCGGTGAGCCGTTGATTTCGAGCACGCCTTCGCCCTCCTTCGCCGTGACGTTGGCGGCCTTGAGATGCTTGACGAGCGACTCGGAGATCGCTTTGCCGATGGCTTCATTGTCGAACGACACGTAGAAGTCGACCTTGGCGTCGGGGACCGGCCGGTCATAGGCGATGACCTTGATGCCCTGAGACTGGGCCATCTTGACCAGGGAGGCGGCGGCAGTGGAGTCGACTGGGTCGAGCACGATCACCTTGGCGCCCTGCGAGATCGCCGCGTTGAACTGCTGCTGCTGCCGCGCGGCATCGGCACTGGCGTTCTGGTAGATCACCTTGCAGCTCGCGCAGAGCTTCTTCATCTCCGCCGCAAAGCCCGGATAATCGTGTTGTTCGTAGCGGGTGGAGGCCTGGTCCGGCATCAGGAAGGCGACGGTCGCATCCTTCACTTCAGCGGCGAACGAGAGCGTCGCGGTCGTGCCGAGCAGCGACAGGGCCAGGGCAAGCGTGCCGGCATGTTTCGGGGAGAAGCTTTTCATTCGGATTTCCTTTCCAGACCTGGAGTGCTGTGGTTGATCCCTGAAGATGAGCCTTCGGCTTCCGTCGTCGGCGAAGCCGCGCGAATTCCTGGACAAGCGATTGCTGCCGCGGGCTGCCATCGGCATGCCCACGTCGTTCTTCCCGGTGTGGTCGTCCTCCTTTGCTAATTCGCCGGCTAGGCAGCGCGGGCCGTATTGCTGTTTTGCGCGAGCAATCGCCTGAAGCGCGAAGGCGGCATGCCTTTCTCGGCCAAAAACTGCCGGTTGAAGTTGGAAAGATTGTTGAAGCCGACCTCGAAGCAGATGTCGGTGATGGACGCCTGCTCGTCGCTCATCAGGATCTGACAGGCGAGATTGATGCGCAGCCGCTTGACGTACTGCACCAGCGACATGCCGGTGTGCCGACGGAACGAGCGCGAGAATGCGCTCTGCGACTGGCCGGCGATCGCCGCGAGCTCGGCCTCGCCGAAAGGCTGCGTCAGGTTCTGGCGGATGAAGGCGAGCGCCTTGTTCATCCCTGCCGACATGTAGCCGGACGGGTCGGGCAGATAGTTCGGACTGGAGAGCGGACGTGCGTTTCGGGCGCGGGAGAGTGTTCCCAGGATCATCAGGAACAGCTCGATCCGGCGCACGCCATTCGCCGTCACGATCTCCTCCATCAGAGGGGCGACCTTGTCGCTGGTGCTGCGGGTGAACAGCGCGCCGCGCCGCGAGAATTCCAGCAGCGCGGCAAGGCCCGAAAGCTCGGGCATGACCTTCATGAGGTCGCCGATGAACTCTTCGCAGAACTGCAGGACGCGTCCGCGCAGGGGGATGGTGCTCCCCGCCGGCAGATCGCTGACCCAATTGTGCGGCAGGTTGGGGCCGGTGAGCACGAGATTGCCCGGCTCGAACTCGCCGATGAAGTCGCCGACGAAATAGCGACCGCTGGTCGCGACGACCTGGTGCAGCTCGTATTCGGGGTGAAAATGCCAGCGGACCGTGTGGAAGGGATAGCCGTGCGACCACGCCTTGAACGATTCGCCGCGCCGTATCTGGACGACTTCCAGGTCCGGTTCCATATCCGCTCCCTTCAGGCCGGTGCGGTTTACGATGATCCGCCCCTGTTCCCTTATCGGCTGAATTTGCTCAGCGCTTCCTCTCTTTTTAGGGATCGTAACGACCGGTATCCGGGCCCGCCACCACGATTTCAATGTGCAACTGATACTTTTTTGACGCCTGCTCAGGCCGTGAAAACGCCCTCGAAGCTAGAACAGCGGAGCGCCCTGCCGCAGGTTCATGTGCCGGTTGACGTCCTTGTAGAGAAGGTAGCGAAACCGGCCGGGACCTCCAGCGTAGCACGCCTGCGGGCAGAAGGCGCGCAGCCACATGTAGTCGCCGGCCTCGACCTCCACCCAATCGCGGTTGAGACGGTAGACCGCCTTGCCCTCGAGCACGTAGAGCCCGTGCTCCATGACGTGCGTCTCCATGAAGGGGATCGTCGCGCCCGGCTCGAAGGTCACGATATTGACGTGCATGTCGTGGCGCATGTCGGCGGGATCGACGAAGCGCGTCGTCGCCCATCTCCCCTCGGTGCCCGGCATCGATACCGGCGCGACCGAGTCCGCGTTGGTCACGATCACCTCGGGGTCGGCCAACCCCGGCACGCGCTGGTACAGTTTACGGATCCAGTGAACCTGCGCGGGGCCCGGCCCGCGATTGCGAAGGCTCCAGGCGCAGCCGGGCGGCAGATAGGCGAAGCTGCCGGCTCTCAGCTCACGCTCTCCATCTGCCAGCTTGAGAACGAGCTTGCCGCCCACCACGAACAAAGCTCCCTCGGCATCCTTGTCCGGCTCGGGACTGTCACTTCCCCCGGCCGGCGCGATATCCATGAGGTAGTGGGAGAACGTCTCGGCGAAGCCGGACAGCGGTCGCGCCAGCACCCAGACGCGCGTACCATCCCAGTGCGGCAAGTAGCTGGTGACGATATCGCTTTGAACGCCGCTGGGGATGACGGCGTATGCGTTGGTGAAGACCGCGCGGCCGCTCAGCAGGTCCGTCTGCGGCGGCAGGCCACCCTGGGGTACGTGATAGTTGCGCGACGTCATCATCAAGCCTCGTGAAAGTTATCGACCGAACGTATCAGCGCGCGGCTGACGGAAAGCCTAGCTGCATCTGCTCGCTCAGCCAATATTCTTCGAGATTGTCGCCGCCCCCCTTGCGGTCGACGACGAGGAACGGGCTCCTCTCTGCGAGAACCAGCAGCGGATGGTGCCAGCAATTGCGGGCATAGTTGACGCCCTGATGGCCCTTGGCCGCGAAGGCGCGATAGCTCGCGGAGATGGCGGGATCGGCGCACACGACCACCAGCCAGTCCGCTCCGTTCATGGGCATGAACATCTGGCTTCCGAGCGGATGGCGCTCCATCAGACGGATCGCGATCGGCGCCGGACGGACGGAGGCAGAGAACCAGCTGATATTGACCTCACCGCCTTCCGCGGCGACGTCGATATTGGCGAGCCCGTTGAAGCGCTCGGCATAGCCCTGGTTGATCGAGATGGGCGTCATCCCCGCGGTCTCGACGACGTCTCCGAAAGGGGCGAAGGCCTCTTTTGTCAAAGGCTCGATCGAAAGCGTCGTCACCATCTCCAACCTCAAGAGCTTCCCGCGTTCAGAGCGTTTGCAGACCCGCGACGGGCGCATCCGCGTCGACGGGATTGGCCCGCAGACTCTCGACTGACGGATCGATCTCGCCGTTCAGAATACGCCGCGCCTGGGCGTGATCAAGGTCCCCCTCCCAGGAGGCGACGACGACCGTCGCGACGCAGTTTCCGACATAATTGCCGAGCGCGCGAGCGATACCGATGAACCAGTCCACCGACAGGATCAGCACCAGTCCGATCGCCGGGATGGCCGGAATGGCAGCCAGCGTCGCCGCGAGGACGACGATGGCCGAGCCCGGAACGCCATGAGCGCCTTTGGAGGTGAGCAAGGCGACGCCGAGGATGGCCAGGAGATCGCCCGTGGCAAGCGGCGTATTCGTCGCCTGAGCGATGAAGACGGCCGCCAGGGTCAAATAGATCGAGAACGCATCCAGATTGAAGGAGTAGCCGGTCGGGATCACCAAACCAACGGTCGATCGCTTGATTCCGAGCAGCTCGAGCTTTCGCATGGTCTGCGGCAGCACGCTGTCGCCCGCCGCCGTTCCGAGCACGATCATCAGCTCTTCGCGCAAGTACGCCAGCAGCTTGAACAGGCTGAAGCCGGAGATCCGCATGATCGTCCCCAGGACCACCACCACGAACAGCACCACCGCCAGGTAGAACAGGGCTACGAGGCCGCCGAGCTGCTTGAGCGAACCGATGCCGTATTTCCCGACGGTGAAGGCGATCGCACCGAAGACGCCGATGGGCGCCAGGCGGACGACGAAGTTCATCATCTTGAAGATGATTTCATTCACGCGCTCGACGAATTCGACCACCGGCTTGGCGCGCTCGCCGCACAGCGACACGGCACAGCCGAACATGATCGAGACGATCAGGACCTGCAGCACGTCGCCGGAGCTGAACGCTCCGACCAGCGTCGAGGGGATCAGCTTCATCAGGAATTCGGAGACGCCGCCGCCGGCAACCTGGGCGGCCGTCTGGCTGAAGCCGCTGAGCACCTTGGCATCCAGCGTCTTCGGGTCGATGTTCATTCCGGCGCCGGGCTGGAAGTAGTAGGCAAGCGCGATGCCGAACACCAGGGCGATGGTGGTGACGATCTCGAAATAGAGCAGCGATCGGATGCCGACCCTGCCAACCTTCGAGAGGTCGCCGGCCGCCGAAATGCCCTGCACGACGACGCAGAACACGATCACCGGCACCAGCATCTTGATCAGCTTGATGAAGCCGTCACCCAGCGGTTTCATCTGCACCGCGGTGTCGGGATAGCCGACGCCGAACGCGATGCCGACGGCAAGGGCAACGACGACCTGGAAGAAGAGTGACTTGAAGATTTTCGGCATGACGAAACTGGACATGGCTTTCCTCGCTCGCTGGGCTTCCGTCTGGCTTGGTCGGCCGGAGCCTTTTACCATTCTTGTCGTTGGCGGCGACGTGAGGTCGTCGCGTACGGAGCCGTTCGTCGCGGCAGGACGCTGGAAGGCTCCGTCGGTCATTCGTTGACCAGGTGCGACATCAAGTCCAATATATAGACCGACACGATTGATAGGTTTTCGCTATGGATCTCCGACAGCTCCGTTATTTCATCGCGGTGGCCGAAGAGCGCAGCTTCACCCTCGCCGCCCGGCGGCTGAACCTCTCGCAGCCGCCGCTGAGCCAGCATATCCAGGCCCTCGAGGCGGAGCTCGGGACCCAGCTGCTCTACCGGACCAGCCGTAAGGTCGAGCTGACGCAGGCGGGTGAAGCCATGCTGCTGCGGGGGCGCACAATCCTGCACCAGGTCAAGGCCGCGGAGGACGAGGCGCGGTCGATCGGCGCCGGCCTGATCGGTACGCTCGATGTCGGAGCAACCGGCTCCATCCTGCGCGGCCGTCTCGCCGAGCTGCTCGCGGCCTACCGGCAGGTCGCACCGCTGGTGAAGATGACCGTGCACGAGCAGGCGCCTGCGCTGCAGATCGCCGCGCTTCTCGGCCGCACCACCAACATCTGTCTCATTCGCGGCATCCCCGCCGAGCGTGAGCTGACCAGCAAGCTGGCCTGGCGGGAAGAGGTCGTTCTCGCAATGCCCCGAACCCATCGTCTGGCCCGCCGCAAGCGCATCGCCCTCGGCGACCTCGCCTCCGAGGAGCACGTCGTGCTGGATCCGGACAGCTCCGATTTCGCACGCTATTTGCAGACCTGCTGTGTCGATGCCGGCTTCCTGCCGAAAGTGTCCCAGCAGGTGGTCGACGCCCAGTCGATCCCGAGCTTGATCGCCGCGGGTTTCGGCGTGGCGCTCGTGCCGCAGTCGATCGCGCGCTTCACGACCGCCGACATCGTGTTCCGTCCCATCAGGCCCTCGCCGCCCACGGCCGACGTGTTTCTGGTCTTCAGGGCGGACGAGACGTCGATGGTCGTGCATAACTTCATCAAGCTGGCGCTTCGCTATCTGAGCCAGCGGAAGGGTCTGGGATAGGACGAGGATGAAGCGGCGCGTTCCGTCGTCATTGCGAGCGAAGCGAAGCAATCCAGATTCTTTCCGCGGAAGGATTCTCGCAATGACGGAGTGTGTGGCAGCGGCTCGTCCTCCAATCGCCGCTGTCGTTCCCAGCCTTGTACGCAATTGCGCACTCAGTAGATCGCAGCGGCGGTGCCGTAGGGTGGGCAAAGGCGCATAGCGCCGTGCCCACCACCTGTCTGATACGGCTACAGGAGCGTGGGCACGCTACGCTTTGCCCACCCTACGAGGTCGAGGCTGTGGCATGCAGATCAGCTCACAGACACGCCTTCGCGGCCTCGCGGCTTGTTTCGCCCGAGCTTTGCTTGATCTCTCCACCCTCCAATCCAAGAGGGCGCAGGGAAGGCCGGGTGCCGGCTGGCACCCGCGGTCCGCTGCGCGAATGATGCACGCAGAAGAACCGCACAGCAGCATACAGGTGTCGCCGATCACTCGGCCTTCCCTGCGCGATGGCTGGACGGCTTATGCCGTGATCTCCCGGGAGCCGACCATTCCTTCTGGCCTCCCTCGCCCTGCGAATTTGGATGATGCAGTCTGCCCGGTTGGGCTCGCTCGCACCTTCGCAGAACTTGACCGTGGCAACGACGGCCAGGACCACACGGTTTTGCCGTACGCACGGCCCGCCATTTCGCCCGCAGTATTCCCGACTCCGTCGACAGAGCCGGAAACTTACGAGCGAGACGAACCTAGCAGCGCCGTCGTCCGCACGCGGTTACGGACTCACAGGGACTACCCGCCCTGCCCGCACCTCTCATGCCGACGCTGCCGCGTCCACCGCAAGCCCGGCTCGCGAACAAGACGACCTCAAGTCGCCCCTCTTGGGTGAGCCGGGATGGGCAATACCTACGCCGAAACCGAATTTCGGTAAAGTGGAATATTTTTGCGCGCGAGGATTGACAGAGGCCGACACAGGCACTGTTGCACAGCCCCGGGCGCGATCCCACGCGCGCCTCCGCGACGATCATCGCAACCGATAGCTCGAATGGCAGGAGACGCAGTTCTGGGTGACGTGCGACAGGGCCGCCATCGTTCCCGCGCGATCCTGTGTCATCGCGGCCTTGGCGAACCCGCTCGCCGCCGTATGCATCGACAGGCCGATCCCGCGCATCGCCTCGGGCATATAGGCCTCCATCATCTCTTCCATTGTCTCAGGCTTCGGGGATCGATTCCCCGGAGGGCGGCTGACCTGCTGCGGCGACGGCGGCTTGCATCCTGCGGCCGACGGCGAATCCAGCCCCAGGCGCTCGGTGGCGGCTTTCGAGGCCGCGGCGTAGTCGTCCCTGGCCAGGGCATCGACGATCTCGTTCAGCGTCTGCAGGTGATCGCGCATATTGCCGAGGAAATGGGTCTGCATATCAGGCGGAAACTGCACCATCTCGCGCGTGTCCTCGGCGGCGCTGCCATGAGACATGTGGGAGTTCATGGCCTGACCCTGACCCTGGCTTTGTCCAGCCTGCATCTGATGATGCATGCCGGAATGGCTGGAGGTCTCGGCCGACGCCAAGGCCGCCATCGCCAGGATTGCAGTGCCGCACAATGCGGCTTTCGTCCACCACGACAACATGATCGATCCCTTCCGTCGCCAGGCGCCCCTCCTCCTTCTTAAACGGCCGTCCGCCGACGGCGTATGATTGCGATCATACCGCGCCTCTCAAGATGCGGATGTGTCCCTTGCTCCGTTCGATCTCACCGTCGGCGGCCATCCCCGCGAGCGTGCGATAGAGGGCTTCGTGCGCCAGCCCGAGCTCCGCTGCGAGATCCTTCAACGTCCCGGGCAGCGCCACGCTCCGCCCTTTGGCATCGGCGTTGACCGTCAGATAGTGCCTGACACGATCGCGAGCCGAGTGGATGTTGCGGCGTTCGAGCCGGGTTCGCAGCGTCATGACCTGGCGTGCGAGCATCGCCGAGAAAGCCAGCAGCCGCTTCGGGTCGCGTTCCAGTTCGGCGAGCAGAGCTGACTTCGGGTACAACCGCACGGTCGCCTCGCTCGAGGCAATGGCGTCGCAGTGGTAGGCTGACGAGAACAGTGACGCCTCTGCCAGCACGTCGCCGGGCGCGGCAAGCTGCAGAACAGCCTCGCGGCCGGAGCGATCGAGCCGCACCAGCCGTATCTTGCCCTTGACGACCTGGTAAAGTCCGACCGGTCTGGCGCCGGCGCGAAACAGATTCTGCCCCGCCCTCAGCAAGCGCTCCGACGCAGAAGCCGCAATGTTCGCCGAAATCCAATCAATCTGTTGCATGGGTCATCTCGGCTGACGGGAAAGCCCCCGGGGTGATGAGGCAGCATGGCTTACACGGCCAATGATGAGCCATGCGATTGCTTTTGCCAATTGAAGGGGCCGCGATGCCAAAATCAGGCTCAGCGCGACGCGAGACGGCCCAACCTTTCCAAGATTTCATGGAGGTCAAACCCAGTTGATTTGATTTTGCCGCCCGCGCGGTGAGACTTCCACAGTGCCGGCTACCTGATTTGGGATCCGGACGTTGCGATGGATGGAGCTGTCATCGATGCCGCAATTCGATCCTGAGCTCGTATTCACCATGAGGACGGCGCTCGAGGAGGCCATGACCAAGGTGCCTTCCGACCTGGTGACGATATCAACGAAGGCGTTCCTCGCCGAATGCATTCTCAAGGCAGCTGCGCAGGGACACACCAACTATGCCGATCTCGTCGCCGCTGCGACCGATCACATCCAGACGATCGCCTCAATGTTTTCCTGAAGGCCCGGCTTGATCTGCCTGCCGGCAGCCTGGGAGCGTGGCGTCAGAGGCCCGTCGCGGGCGAGCGCACCACAGGCTGGGCGCAGGGCCGACCGTCTCAGATCGACCATCGGGAGTGTTTCGCTGCGTGGCAACTCGGATCCCGGAGCGGTTTGACTGCGGTCATGCAGATGCTATTGAAATCACTGTCATGCGCCAATTGAACACGACCGAACTGGAACGGCAGGCCAAGGAGGTGGCTGCGCTCATGCGCATGTTCGCAAATGAGCACCGCCTGCTCATCCTTTGCAGGCTGGTGGAATATGGCGAGGTTGCCGCCAGTGCTCTGGCCGAAGACGTCGGCCTTTCCGCCTCGGCGCTATCCCAACACCTCGCGAAGCTGAAAGCAGAGGGCGTCGTCGCTGCCCGACGCGACGGGCAAACCATGTGGTATCGCATCGCAGACCGGCGGGTCGAAGAGCTGTTTTCGAGCTTGCACCGGCTCTTCTGTCGTACCCGCAAACGATGAGCTTGCCTCCCATGCTTCAGGAAGCGGGGAGCCCCTAAAGCGTGATGAGATTTGGACGAATCGTCATCGCGCTTCAGGCTGTTGTTTGCGCATGATCTTTCCGGAAAACCGCTTCGCGCTTTTCCGGATCATGCTTTAGCCCCTCTTCTGCCGGGCTTCACTGGATTCGACCCACCAGAAGAACAGCCCGGCACCGATTGCCAGTGCGGCGAACCAGGCAATATCGGGAATGTTCGTCACGTCGGGGAGGCGAACCTTGCCCAATGTCCAGACGTTGAGCACGTGGGCCTTCAGCCAGTCGAAACTCAGCGCGTAAAGGATGGCGCCGGCCACCATACCGAGCGCACCGACCAGCGCATGAACGCTGCCGGTGGCGATGGCGCCGAGCGCCGTTCCAGGACAGTAGCCATAGACCACCATGCCGACGCCGAACAATGCGGCGCCGAGCGCGACCGCCAGCATGTTGGCATCCTTCACGTAGTATTTCGTGTTGCCGGTATCGACGAGCAACAGCACGCCGATGCCGCCGACCACGATTGCCGTGCCCATCACCTTCAGCACGGTGAAGTCGCGCAGGCGGAACTGGTTCTCGATCACGTTGCAGCTGGTCACCTTGCCCCGCTGCAGCAGGAAGCCGAAGGCTGCGCCCATCACGAGCGGACCAAGGATCGTCATCATCGCGGTCATCTCCATCTCCCCTTTAGCGCTTGCGGAACATGAGCGCGGAAATGCCGAGCCCGGTGGCGAACATCACCGCGAGGAATAGCCAGCTCGACACCGCGAGCTGCAAGCCGCCGGAGATGCCGTGTCCGCTGGTACAGCCGCCGGCAAGCCGGGCGCCGTACATGATCACGACGCCACCGAGAAACGCGGCGACGAAACGCTTTGCGATCGACGGGCCGAAGCGCTCCTTCCAGACATCGGGCACGAGTTCGAGCCGCCACGTGCCCGACATCACCGCGGAGATGAACGCGCCTGCGGGAATGCCGACGAGGAACCAGACACCGTAGTCCCACTTCAGCGGCATGCTCTTCCAGTAAGCGTTCTGCGCCACCGCCTCGGGGCCAATGACGGGAACGGCAAACAGGGAGGCGATGCGCGAATAGGCGGTGGTAACGCCGAGCGGATCGCCGAACACCGCAAAGGCGATCCAGCTCAGCAGGCCTATCCCGGCGCCGACGAGATAAGGCGACCAGTCAATCCGCGCCGTGCGCGGCGTTTCGCGAACGTAGCTTTCCGTGATGGTGGTCATGTGCGTTTCCCCTGGGTAGCGGCGCGATCGAGCCGCGTCGGGGAATCATATTCAATAAAGTGAATTTAGCAAACTCTAAAATATCAGACGCGCCGCGATCCCACCGCTTGGTGCGGCTGCGGCATGCCGGCACGATCGACCAGCAGATCGGTCAGCCCAGCCCCCAGCCACATGCCGCCGAGCACGAGCCAGGCGGTCAGCGCGAAGACCGAGGCGCCGGTGACACCGGCGCCGACCGCGCAGCCACCGGCGAGCATCGCGCCGAAGCCCATCAGCACGGCCCCCAGCAGATAGCGCCGCATGCCGAGCCCGTCCGAGAAGCCCTCGAGCTTCAGTTCATGGCTACGCGCGGCGGCCAGAAACGAGCCGAGGAACACGCCGGGGATGATGCCGAGGTCGAAGCCGAGCCGGAGCTGCGCGCTGTTGAGCACCAGCATCAAGAGCTCGGCCGACGGTCCGCTGAACGTGAGGCTCTTCAGCGTCACCGGCGCGAAGGAGGCCTGCGACAGCTGGTAGGTGAAGAGCCAGCCGGCGACGACGGCCGCGCCGGTTGCAAGCGCTGCCAGGATCAGCCGGCGCGGCAACCGGCTGCGAAAGGCGAAGGACAGGCCCGCAATCAGCCATACGCCTCCGAAGGCGAGCTTCTCCGGCGTGCCGGCCCCGAACATCGCCATGATGTCGCGCGACGGGCCGCCGTCAACCAGCCACAGATTGGTCACCCATTCGCGCGCGGGCGACAGCAGGCCGCGATAGGAGGCTTGCGCGGTCACCGCGAACACCAACCCCGACAGCAAGGCCCGGAGATTGCCGTTGGCCGAGAGCACCAAAAGCCGGCTGGCGCAGCCCCGTGCCAAAATCATCCCGCACCCGAACATCACGCCGCCGAGCAGCGCGCCGGAGATGCTGCCCTGCTGCGCGAGCTGGCGCGCCTCGGAGACGTCGAGCCAGCCGAGCGCGACCAGGCCTTGCGTGCCGACCAGCGCCGCGGCGAAGGTCAGGAGCCAGACCGCAAGGCGCGGCCCGCCCTCGCCGCGCGAGAATTCGACGGCCGCGGCGCGCAGGCAAAAGCGGCTGCGCTGCGCGAAGAACCCGAACAGGCCTCCGACCAGAAGGCCGCCGAGCCATGACAGCCGGTCTTCCCCTACGAGATCGATGATCGACGTCAGCACGTCCGCCTCGCCTGTTCCTGCGCGCATGCGAGTCTACCGATCTCCTCGTCGCCTCCCATGAGCCAGATCAAGGCTCGACGCCGCGGGATGCGGAACATAGCGGCTTCAGGGGCGCAAATAGGCAAATCCCTGCTGCTGCAGCTCGGCGAGCCGCACCACGCCGCCCTTCTCGGCCACCACGAAGCCGGGCGTAAGATCATCGAGCTTGACGCCTTGTGCCTTCATGGTGTTGGCGCAGGCATCGAAGCCGACGCCGGCATCGACGAGCTTCGCCATCATCGCAATGGTGTGGTCCTGGGCCGCGAGCGCGTGGAAGGCGCGGAGCGCCGGCCCATGCACCACCAGCCTGATGTCGGCCTTACCGGGTCCACCGACGCCATCGACGTGGTTCTGCAGATTGCCCAGAACGAAGACGACGCGGTCGGCATCAGCGAGATGATAGGCGACGCGCTGCCGCGCCGGCGTTTCCGTCGCCGCGGACGCCTGGCGCACGGTGAAGGCACCAAATAGTCCGGCAAGGCTCGCGCGAAGCATGGATCGACGCTGCATGGTTCCCCCTATCGTGTCTGCTTGATGAACTCGGCGATGCGATCGGCGACGTCTTCGGCGAACAGGTCGCGGAAGAAATGATCGGCATCCTCGATCTTGTCGAGCTGGACCCTGCCCCCGCTCGACCCGGCAAGGGATGCGAAAGCCGCTTCCACGTCGGGCACGACGCTGTCCTTGGTCGCGGCCAACACCAGCACCGGCAGTTTTACGCGCGCCACGAGCGCGGCGGTGTCCTGGCCCGCGTCGGCCGCGTAGAACGAGGCAAATGCGCGGGCGGATGCCACGGCATTGCGACAATAGATGAAGCCGGGGACGTCCATCCACTCCCCGCCGCCGCCCGCCGCAACCGCTTTCGTGGCCAGCTCCAGAAACGGTTCGAGCGGCTTGCCATAGGTCTTGGCGTAGGAGGCGCGCAAATCGGCCTCGGCTTTCGCAGTCACCGGCGCCAGCAGCACCGCACCCGCGACCTGCGGGGTGCCGCTGGCTGCGAGATAGCGCGCGACCTGGTTGCCGCCGCGCGAATGGCCGAACGCGAAGACCAGCCGGGACACGTCCTTCGCCCGACCGACCCAGGCGTCGATCTCGGCAACGGCGTCCTCGGCGACATAGTCATGCCGCACGGCGCAGTCATACATGCCCTTGCGGCGATCAACCCCGAGCGACAGCGTATGGACGAGCGAGGCGATGCCGCGCTGCTCCAGCGCCTTGGCAACGCCCTGAATGACCTCCATGTCCTTGTGCGCGAGCGTGCCGTGGGTCATCACGACGAGCGGCGTGTCCGGCGTCATCTCGGCCGGCGTGCGCAGCGTCGCCAGCGTCGTACGGCCGGCGACCGACAGTTCGAGCTCCTGCTCGGCCGCGTATGCGGACCCTGCGAACGCGAGCACGACAGTCAGTCCCAGCAACCATCGCATCGTCGGCGATCTCCCCTATGGCCGGACAATCGTCCAGTTCTTCTCCGCCAAATCCATCAGCGCGGCAACCCCGACCTGCGTGACGCTGACGCCCTCGATCAGGGGTGGTCGCCTGTCCTCCTTCGCCGCCAGCGTCTCCAGCGTATTGCCGCAGGCGATGAAGCTGACATTGGGCATCGATTTCAGGAAATTCACCAGACGCTCCTTCACCGGCGAGCGGTCCGCGAGCAGCATGTCGAGGCCGCCGTTGAAGGCGACAATCACGATCTCGACGTCCTCGCCCTGCCCGGAATAATGCCGCGAGACGTTGGCGGCGACATCGAGCACGGCACGCATCTTGACCGGGTCGTCGTCGCTGATCTGCAGCGCGAGCCTGTGAGGCTCCGCCGCCCGGGTCACGGCCGGATGGATCATGGCGAGCAGGCCGGCCGCGACAGCCGCATGCAGCAGCGTGCGGCGGCTCGCCCGGCCGTCTCTCACTCCACGCCCCGCGACTTCTTCTCCTTGCCGTCCTCGGGCGTGACGTCGATGGCGGCAGCGCGCCCGGTGATCTTCACCGGGGCGATGCAATCCTTCATGCAGGGGTCCTTCTGCCAGAACGACTTCTCGCTGGTGGCACGGTCGTCCATCACAAAGCCCTGCTCGTTCGGCATCTTGATCGCGGCGAGGGTCTTCTTGTTCAGCTCGAAATTCTGATCGGTGACGACGTCGTTGAGATACAGGACGTAGGCGACCAGCGCGTAATATTCGTCGACCGACAACGACCCCGTATTGCCGTAAGGCATGGCGTGCCTGACGTAGTCGAACACGGTGGAGGCATAGGGCCAGTAGGAGCCGACCGTCTTGACCGGATTGTCCGATGTCAGCGAGCCCTTGCCGCCGGCCAGCACCGGCCAGCGGCCGTTGCCCTCGCCGAACTCGCCGTGGCAGGTCGCGCAATTGTCCATGAACAGCTTTTCGCCCTGCGCGACGGTGCCCTTGCCTTCCGGCAGGCCCTGCCCGTCCGGACGCACGTCGATGTCCCAGCCGCGGATCTCGTCCGCGGTCGGCGCGCGGCCGATGTGATAGCGCGGACCGCTCTTGGCATCTGCCTTCTGCTGCGCAAGCGCCGGCGCACTCAGCGCACAGGCGAACAGCGCGGCTGCAACGAACTTAAGCGACTTCGACATTCTCGACCTCACCATTGGCCTGCACATGCCAGGTCTGGATGCCATTGTTGTGATAGATGGAGTTGACGCCGCGGATCTTGCGCAGCTCGGCCTTGCTCGGCTGCACATAGCCGGTCTCGTCCTGCACGCGCGATTGCAGCAGCAGCGGCTCGCCGTTCCAGTCGAACTCGTAGTAGAAACGCGTCAGCGCCTTGTCGAGCACGGGCCCGTCGAGCCGTGCCGGCCACCAGTTGCGGCCGCCGTCGAGCGACACGTCGACGCGCTTGACCTTGCCGTTGCCGCTCCAGGCCAGACCCGAGACGATGGTGAAACCCTTGCCGTGCTTGATCGGCGCCTGCGGACTCGGGCTCGTGATCACGGACTTGGCGTCCATCGACCAGGTGAAGCGGCGCGCCTTGCCGTTCGGCATGAGGTCCGTGTATTTCGACGTCTCCTCGCGGGTGTGCCAGGGCTGGTCGCCGACCTTGATGCGGCGCAGCCACTTGACCCAGAGATTGCCCTGCCAGCCCGGCACCACGAGCCGCATCGGATAGCCCTGCTCGGGATAGAGCGCCTCGCCGTTCATCTTGTAGGCGATGATGCAATCGTCGAGCGCCTTCTCGATCGGCAGGCTGCGGTCCATCGCGGCGGCGTCGGCGCCTTCGACCAGCAGCCACTTGCCGTTGGTCTTGACGCCGGCTTCTTCCAGCAGCGTGCGCAGCGAGACGCCGGTGTACTGCACGCAATGGATCATGCCGTGGGTGAACTGGCAGCCGTTGAGCTGGGCACCGCGCCATTCCATGCCCGAATTCGCCGCGCACTCCATGAAGTGGATGCGGTTGACGCGCGGATAGCGCTTCAGCTCCTCCAGCGTGAGAATAAGCGGACGCTCGACGAGGCCGTGGATCATCAGGCGGTGATCGGCCGGATCGACCTCCGCGATGCCGCCGTGATGCCGCTCGAAGCAGAGCCCGTTCGGCGTGATGATGCCTTCGAGCTCGTGCAGTGGCGTGAAGCTCACCGAGGATTCGCGCGAGGCGGTCAGCCATTCGACGTCGCGCCGGACCACGTCCTTCTCGAATTTCGACGGCTTGCCGTAGGGGCGCACCGCGACGCCCTCGCCCAGCGACTTGGTCCATTCCGGCACGTTGGGCGGCTGGTTGGCGGGATTGCCGCCGGCGGCGGCCGGCCTTGCCAGCATCGTGGCCGCAACGCCTGCGCCGGCGGCCAGGAAGCTGCGACGGGATTGGCTGTCTGTCTTCGACATCGCTTCTTACGCTCCGGTAACTTTGACGGCCCGGTTGGGCTCGAGCCGAACGGTCTTCTGCCGCGTCAAATAGTTCGCGACGACGTCCCAGATCGGCGGCCCCTCGGTGCCTTCGTTGACGCTGGCCCAGCCCGCGACCTGATATTCCCTTGCGGGATCGATCGGCGCGCCTGTCTTGACCATCTGCATGTCCGAGATGCGCTGGCCTTGCGGCTTGGCGACGTCGATCGCGTAGGACAGACCGCCGATCCGCACCATGTCGCCGCCCTGCTGGTAATAGGGATCGACATTGAAGAGATTGTCGGCGACGTCCTCGATGATCTCCTTCAGCCGCGCGCCGGTCATGCCCATGCGGTAGACCGCGGGATAGGTGATCGCGGTGGCGTTGGTGACGTCCTCGAAGGTGATGTCCTGCCCCGGCAGCACGCTGGTGCCCCAGCGGAAGCCGGGCGACAGCGCGATCTCGGCGTCGCGCTCCTGCAGCAAGGCCTGGCAGATCAGATCGTCGAAGGTGCCGTTGAAATTGCCGCGCCGGTAGAGCAGCGAGTCGGTCTTGCCGAGCACTTTGGCGAGATCGGCCGCAAAGGGTTTTCGCACCTCGGCGATCTTGGCCGCCATCTCGGCGTCTGCACTGATCACGTCGGAGAACAGCGGGATCAGCTTGTACCTGTAGGCCTTGACCTCGCCGTCGCGGACGTCGAGATCGAGCCGCGAGACGAACTTGCCGGACGAGCCCGAGGCGATCAGCAGGGTCTTGCCGACCTTCACCGCCTCGGGCAGCGCGTCATGGGTATGCCCGGTCAGGATGACGTCGATGCCCTTGACGCGGCTTGCGAGCTTGCGGTCGACGTCGAAGCCGTTATGGGAGAGCAGCACGACGAGCTGCGCGCCGCCCTTGCGGGCCTTGTCGACCTGCGCCTGGACGTCCTCCTCGCGCACGCCGAACGACCAGTTCGGAATCATCCAGCGCGGATTGGCCACCGGCGTATAGGGGAAAGCCTGGCCAAGCACCGCGATCTTGACGCCGCCGCGCTCGATCATGGTCGAGGCCTCGAAGGCCGCCTCGTTCCATTCGGTGTCGCGGATGTTGAGGCCAAGGAACGGGAAGCCGAGGCCGTCGATGGCCTGCTTCACCCGCTCGGTGCCGTAGGTGAACTCCCAGTGACCGGTCATGGCGTCGGGCTTGAGCAGCGCCATGCAGTCGATCATGTCCTGGCCGCGCGTCTTCAGCGACGACCACGAGCCTTGCCAGGTGTCGCCGCCGTCGAGCAGCGCGACCTTGTCGCCGCGCTCGGCGCGGATCGCCTTGATCACGGTCGCGGCGCGATCGAGTCCGCCGATCCGGCCATAGCTCTTGGCCAGCGCCTCGAAATCCTCCGAGGTCAGCGCGTAGGCCGCGGACGAGCCGGGCGCGATGCCGAAGCGGGCGAGAAACTCCTTGCCGGTGACATGCGGCGGCTGGCCCTTGGCCTCGCCCACCCCGAGATTGGTCGAGGGCTCGCGGAAATACAGCGGCATCAGCTGGCCGTGGATATCGGTCACGTGCACCAGCGTGACGTTGCCGAGCGGCTCGAAGGCCAGCAATTCCTTTTCGGTCAGGCGCTGCTGGGCGACCGCCCGGGTCAGGCCGGAGCCGACGCCGCTCGAGAGCGCCGCGGTGGCCGCGGCAACCTGAATGAACTCGCGGCGAGAGATCATGCGCAATGCTCCTGCAAGCTCATCGTTTCAGTTGCGCACCGACGGCGTCTCGACGGGAAGGCCGATGCCGCGCCAGGCGACATAGAGCTCGAGCGCGAGGAACTCGTCCGAGAGCGGCTTGAACGGCTCGGCGCGCACGTCGAACATGCAGCCTTCGAAGCGCTCATGCAGCGGCACCAGGCGCTGGTCGCGCAGCCGGTAGGTCGGAAAACCGTTGGTCTGGCCCTGGCTGAGGAAATCGGCCCGCATGAACTTGCCGTTGTTGCGCTCGTGGCAGGATTCGCAGGCGAGATCGAGCTGGCCGTAGCGGGTGTAATAGATCTGCTTGCCGCGCTCGAACCAGGGCGACATCGGCCCGTCGGTCTTCACCGAAACCTTCATGCCGTGCGACTGGTAGCGCACGAAGGTGGTCATGTCGGTGAGCTCCCTCGACTTGAACTTCCAGGGCTCGGCCTTCATGTGCTCGGTGCGGCAGATGTTGATGCGCTGCTCGAGATTGACCGGCTTTTTCAGCTTGTCGTCCCATTTCGGCATGGCGGCGCCGACGCCCTTCATGCTGGTCTCAGCCTCGCCGTGGCAGCTCATGCAGGACTTGCCCTCGCTGCCTTCCGCCTTCTTCCAGGCGTCGGCCGCGCGCTCCACGGCGAGGAAGCCGGGGTTTTCGAGATCGTCGTCCTGCAGCGCACGGGTCTCCTTGCTGCGGAATTCGTAGCCGGAGATGATGGTCTTGAAGACATGGCCGGGCGGCGCCGGGATGCCCTTGCGCTCGGCGTCGTCCGCGACCGCGAGGGTCGCAACCGACGCGGCAGCCACGACCAGAGCGGTCAACCCAAGATATCGTCGCGCCATCCGTGCCTCCCTCAATGCGCGGTGCGCATCATGCCTTGAGCGCAATCTTCTCTTCGGCGGTGATCACCGAGCCGTCGTCGTCGGTCCAGGCGAACTTGAAGGTTCCGGCCTCGTCGATCCTGGCGTCGAACTGGATGTAGGGATTGGCCGAGATTGCCGGCTCCAGCGCACAGGAGAACACCGGCTTGCCGTTGAACTCGCAGGCGAACTTGTTGATGATCTTGCGCGGAATGGCCTTGCCCTGCGCGTCCTTGCGCTGGCCCGATTCCATGACATGCGAGACCAGGGTCTTGATCTGGATCACCTCGCCCTTGGCCGCTTCCTTGGGGAGCTTGATGCGCGGTTTGTCTGCCATTGTTCCTCTCCTGAAGCCCTTTAGCCGCCGCAGCCGCCGATGGTGACCTTGACGGTCTTCTGCTCCGTGAACAGCGACCCGTCACTCATCTTCGCGACCGCGATCACGTTCTGCGTGGTCGCGAGCCGGATCCGGATCGCGGCCTCCGCCTTGCCCGACATCGGCGTGAACGACAGCGTCGCCACACCCGCATTCGGGTTGCCGTCGGCGATGATCATGACGTCCTTGACGTAGGAGTCCGCGGTCATCGGGCTCTCGATGTTGATCGACAGCGGAACGGTGTTGCCGTTCTCCGCGATCTCCGGCAGGTCGAGCGAGATCTTGCCCTTGACCGGCTGCTTGCCGCCGGTGAACTTCTCGATCCACTTCGCCGCGTCGCCCGTCACTTCGGCATCCGCCGCCATGGGCATCAGCGTCAGCATGACGAAGCCGCCCCCGAGCGCAAATGCTTGCCGTCGATTGATGGCTTTCATTCCTGATCCTCCTCGCCGTCAGTTCAGCGTCTTGAGAAAAGCGATGACGTCCTCGACCTGTGCGGCCGTCAAAATGGACTTGCCGACGAATTCCGGTCGCACCCGGCTGAGGCCGTCGTTCTTGAAGAACGCCGGCATGACCGTGTTGGTGAAGATGCGCTTGGGGTCGGCGATGATGAGGCGCAATTGCGCCTCGCTGTAGCGGCCGGCGACGCCGTCCAGGGACGGGCCGAACTCGCCGTGGAATTCCTCGGATTTCAGGCTGGTGACCTGATGGCAGGCCAGGCAATTGCCGAGCGTGCGCGTCAAGAACACCTTCTTGCCGGCGGCGGCATCGCCGGGCGCGCCGGTCAGGGATTTGGGCAAGGCGTCGTTGACGACATCGAGCTTGATCGGCTCCTTGACGGCCTCTTGCGCGAGGCCGGCACTGGCCGACAGACAAAGTGCAACCGCAGCCGCAAGCGAGCGCCGCATGTTTCCTACCCTTATCGCGGGGTGACGCCCGCTTTCCATCACGACGGACTCACGGTCCATCAAATTCAGTTATTATGATATGTTCATATGATTGGCGCCGTCAAGCGGAATTCGCTGGACGCAGCCCGTCAACCGTTGGCGGCCAGGAAATCCCGGAACGAGCCGCGCTCATAGGCACGCTCCCGCACGAAGCGGAACATCGCCAGGAAGTGCGGCGGCTTGAGATAGCCGGGGGCCCGCGCCACCTCGCGCGTCATCGCCTCTTTCGCTGCGAGGCCTTCGGCGGACGGCGGGAAGAACTGGAAGGTCGGCGTGAAGCGGATGCCGTATTTGCGGGCGAGGTCCTTCTCCGCCAACTCCTCGCGGTCGAAATCGGTCACCTTGCGCGAGCCGACCAGGTTGAGCTGCAGCACTTCGAAATTGTCGCGGATATAGCTGGCGATGCCGGCATCGGCGAAGTTCACCAGATGCGTCTCGCGGCAATAGGGACAGCCGCGCAGCTCCCACATGATGGCGAGGCGCTTGCCGCCGGCGGTCGCGCTCTCCAGGTCTTCGCGCAGATCGAGGAAGCTCTGCAAGAACCAGGGCTCGTGATAGAGCCCGTCCTCCCCGACGGCGGGCTCGGCCGCCGCCGCGCCGCGCCCGGCCAATGCCGCGCCAGCGACCAGTGAGAGCAGACCGCGTCGCGTCGGCATGCGCAGCGACATCGGGGTTTGGTGCGTCGGAAGATCTTGCGCGTTGCTCATTTTCATTATGATATTCGAATACACGAATGTGACAAGGAGTTCCGATCTTGCGCTGCACCATCGCGCTGCTGGCGTGGCTCGCCTCGAACGCGCTCGCGTTCGGCGCGGACGCCGACAAGCCGGCGGATTTCATGACGGCGATGCCGCCGATCATGGCCAACTTACGCACGGCAGCGAGCTATGCCCGCACCGGAAACATCGCGCTGGCGCAGATCGAGACCGACGAGGCGGTCGCCCGCTGGAAACGGCTTGCGCCGGCCACCAATCCCCTGCCCGCTCACGCACCGGCCGATCTGTCGGGGTTTCTCGACCGGGGGCGCGACCGACTCACGGCGATCACGGGCGCGCTGGACCGCGGCGACAACGTCGCCGCCGGCCGCGAGCTGCTTGCGATCCGGCAGGCCCTTCACGCGCTCAGGCGCCAGGCGGGCCTCTACGATCTCGGCGACTGCGTCTTCGAGATCGCGCCCGCCATGGAAACCTTGCGTCTCGCCGCGATCCGATACGGCGACCAGCCGGCTTCTGCGAATGCCGAAGACACCGTCGCCGCCGCGAGCGCATTCCGCGATCGGCTGCAACGCTGTAACGAATGGGCCAATGGCGAGATCGCCGCTCAAGGCGAGTTCCGCCGCCTGATCGATGGTGCCATCGCCAGCAGCGGCGAGATCGCGCATGCCGCGATGGCGGGCGACGGCCCCCTCGTGCATCGCTACCTCATCGAGCTGCAGTCCTTTGCCCAGTTGCTCGACTTCCGCTACGGCTAGCCTCAGCCGATGCTGGTCAAAACAGGGAATTGCTCGAGCAGCCATTCCGAGACGGCGGGCATCAATCCGGTCAGGAACATGAGGCCCGTCGCGACCAGGAACACGCCCATCGTCTTCTCGATCAGGCCGAGATGCTTGCGCAGGCGGCCAAGCGCGGCGATGAAGCGGCCGGTGAAGGCCGCCGCGATCAGAAAGGGAATGCCGGTCCCGACCGAATAGGCGAGCAGCAGCAGCGCCCCTCGCCCGGTCGTGTCCTCCGAGCCCGCCATCAAGAGCACGGCGGCGAGGATCGGGCCCGCGCAAGGGGTCCAGCCGAACGCAAAGGCCAGCCCCATGACGAAGGCCCCCGCCACGCCGGCCGGGCGGTTGTCGACCTGCACGGTCGCACTGCGATAGAACAGAGGTATCCTGAGCAGTCCCAGAAAATGCAGGCCCATGACGATGATGAGCCCACCCGCGACGATGCCGAGTGTCGACAGATGCGCGGAGATGAAGCGCCCCGCGATCGAGGCGGTCGAGCCGAGCGCGATGAAGACCAGCGAAAAACCTGCCACGAAAGCGAGCGCCGAGAGCAGGATGCGCGGCCGCAGATCCGGCCTGTCGCCGGACAGATCCGTGACCGAAACGCCGGCCATGTAGCACAGGAAAGGCGGGACCAGAGGCAGGATGCAGGGCGACAGAAACGACAACAGGCCTGCGACAAAGGCCGCGCCCAGCGTGACGTCCAAGGTCATTTCCGCCCCATCCCTAGCACATATACGAATTCAATGATATAAAGCGCCGAGAACGTCTGGAAAGCAAGCCCGCCACGCAGATCCGAAAAGGCCCGATTGCGCAGCATGAACAGAATCGTCGTTTTGTTTGCCCTCGTCGTCGGGCTCGCGCTGCCCGCGACCGCATCGCGCGCCGCTGAGCTCGTCATGTTCGAGCGGCCCGGCTGCGCCTGGTGCGCGCGCTTCAATGCCGAGATCGGGCCGATCTACGGCAAGACCGGGGAGAGCCGGGCCGCACCGCTGCGCCGGGTCGACCTGAGCGGCCCCCTTCCCGCCGATCTCGCCGGAATCGAGCCGGGTCCCTTCACGCCGACGTTCGTCGTGGTACAAGAGGGCCGTGAGATCGGACGCATTCGCGGCTATCCGGGGGATGCCTTCTTCTTCGGCCTGTTGGACCGAATCCTGTCAAGCACGGGATCGGAACCCGAGAGGTCGTAACCGTTCTTGCCGATGTGCCGAGAGGAACTTGACGCGATGCCATTGCCGAAGCTGAAGGAGATCGAGGGCTCCGCCGAACTCGAGCAGATGATCGAGAAGGCACGCGAGGCCAGCGACATGCTCAAGGCGCTGTCTCACGAGTCCCGACTTCTGCTGCTCTGCATCCTCGCCGAGGGCGAGAAATCCGTGACCGAGCTCGAGCAGTTCCTGGGCGAGCGGCAATCGACCGTCTCGCAGCAGCTGGCGCGGCTGCGGCTCGACCGGCTGGTGACGACCCGGCGCGACGGCAAGACGATCTACTACAGTCTCGCCAGCGAGGACGTCCGCAAGATTCTCACGGCCGTTTACGACGTATTCTGCGAGCCGGTGCGCCGACGCCGGCGGTAGTTGCTTGCGCGCTGGCTTTTGTCGCCCCACCGGCGCAGACTACCCGCGGGCTAACCAAGAAAAGAAGCGGGAGGAATGCTGAGCCCTTCGATCATAGCCTTCGCATGCGGGCTTGCCGCCGGCGCCGTGCTCGGCGTTGCCGGCCGCGCGGGACGCTTCTGCACGCTGGCGATGCTCGAGGACGCATTCTTCGGATCGGATTATCGGCGGCTGAAATCCTTTGCGCTGGCTGCTGCGGTCGCGCTGCTCGCGACCCAGGCGCTCTCCGCGTTCGGCATCGTCGATCTGTCGCGCTCGATCTACCTCACGGCGTCGATCGGCCTCGGCGGCGCGATCCTCGGCGGGCTGATGTTCGGCGTCGGCATGGCCCTGGTCGGCACCTGCGGCTTCGGCACCCTGGTACGCGTCGGTGGCGGCGATTTGCGTGCCATTGTTGTCTTTCTCGTGCTCGGCCTGTCGGCGCTCGCCACCATGCGCGGCATCACCGGCATGCTGCGCGTGGCCTTGATCGAGCCGCTATCCCTGCGGCTCACGGAGGGCAGCAACCAGACGCTGACGTCGCTGCTCGGCGCCGGCGGCACGATGCGCGCGATCCTCGTAATTATCCTTTCCGCCGCGCTCGCCTTCTGGGCCCTTGCCGATGGCAGGCTGATGCGGTCACCGCGGCTGCTGGCCTCCGGCATTGCCGTCGGCGCCGCAATCGCATTCGGCTGGTTTGCGACCGGATGGCTCACCGACGACGAGTTCGATCCCGTCCGGGTCTCCTCGCTCAGCTTCGTGGCGCCGCTTGGCGACGCCATCCTCTACATCGCAACGTTCTCCGGCGCGCGGCTCAATTTCGGCATCGGCTCGGTTGCCGGTGTCGTCGCAGGCTCGTTCGCCGCTGCGATACTCGCGCGCGGCTTCCGCTGGGAGGCCTGCGACGACGCGCGCGAGTTGAAGCGTCACATGATCGGCGCGCTGCTGATGGGCATCGGCGGCATCATGTCGATGGGCTGCACCATCGGCCAGGGCCTGAGCGCGTTTTCGACGCTCGCGGTTTCGGCCCCCGTCACGATGCTCGCCATCGTCTGCGGCGCGCGCCTCGGGCTCGAGTTCACGATGACCGGCGAGTGGCTCCCGGCCGTGCGCAGACTGTTCGGGGCCTCGACCTGACGGGTTCTCCGTCACTGAGACGGCGCACGCACCGTGAGCTCGTAGGTGACGCCGTCGGGCAGAAAGCCGCCGAGCCAGTTGTAGCCCCTCTTCTCCAGCTGCGGAAACAGGAACAACGGCTCGCGGCTGAGAAACGCCGTCAGCGTTTCTCCGGGCCCCAAGCTCTCGGCCGCGGCGAGAATCCTGGTCATCGGCTCCGGCGGATCGAGCTCCTTGGTATCGAGCCGCAGCTTCGAATCCGGCCATTTGGCGCTGGGCTGCGCTCTTGTTGCCAGAACCTCGGCGGGCGCCCCGGTCGGCGTGAACAGCACCTGCCAGTCACCGCCGCCGATCTCCGTCGCGGAATGGGCAAAGCCCTTGCCGGCCATCACGTCGAACAAGGGCACCGGCTTGAAGGGCGCGTAGAGCCGGATGCCCTGGCCCGGCTGGACGCTGTCCACGGCGGCCATGATGGTCGAGAAGGGCTCGCCGCCGGCGCGCAGGATCGGACGGACATCGACATCGAGGTAGTCGGTCATCTCTTGTCCCTCTGCTTCAACGCCGTGCGCTCAATCGACTGAAACGGCCCAGCCGCCCGGCGCCGGCGCGATCGTCGACGGCTCTGCGGCCTGCACCGCTCCCGCATCTTGCAGGGCAGCGGTCACCGCCCGCGCGACAAGGTCCTCGATGCCGGGACCGCTGCCCATGATGCCGGCGAACACCACGTCGCGGCGGCCGAGCCGTGCCACCAGCTTCGGCGCATCCTTGGCGCCGTGCAGGCCTTCACCGGAGAACAGGCCGAGGACAATCGCGGGTCCGCTGATGCATGCCGCAGCCTCTTCAAGCAACGGCTGCTCCTCCAGGAAAGCGACCACGACCTTTCGACAAAACGCCCGCGTCTCGATCTCGCGTGCGACCTGCTCGGTGGCCTGGCGCGAAGCCGGATTGCGCTTCGAGCCGTGCGCCAGCAAGACGAATGTGCACTCCTCCGGCGCGAGGCCATGGTCGCGCGCGCAAGCCACGGCCTGATCGCACAGGACATCAGGCAGGCCCGGATCGAGCCCCAGCGGCGGCAGCATGTCGATCCTGCGGCCGTCGCCCTTGGCTTCGTCGAGAAGCTGGACCAGACGATCCCTGGTGAAATAGCCGCTAGACGCAAACAGAGGGTAGACCAGGATCCGGCTGGCGGTCAGCGTCTCCAGGGCTTCCCGAATGCTGGGTGTGCCCGAGATGAAGCCGATGGCGACCTCGGCCACCAGACTGCGAGACGCCAGGGCGCGCGCAAGCTGGAACGCGCCCGTGTTGCCGGCATCCGGCCGCCGCTCGCCATGGGCGGCCAGCAGCAATGCGATCGACGGGGCCGTGCCCGGCTTCTCAATGACTGGTGCCATCGGAAAAGGTGATCTTGTTCCAGACGTTGTACTTGCCCGAAGGCCGCGACATCGGAAGACGCTTCACTTCAGTAAAGGTTGCGGCATCATAGACCACCAGCGCGCCCTGGTCTTCCCAGATCGATACCAAGGCATAGCGGCCGTATCGATCGAATTCGACATGGGCTGCCGTCTTGCCCGGTTCCGGCGTGACCTTACGGACCACTTCCAGCGTGCGCTTGTCGATGATCGAGAGCGTATCCTTGCCGGCGCCCATCATGCTGTCGGCCCAGGCATAAGGCGTGTTCTCGTGGCTGCGCATGAAGAAGCCGGGTCCCGGCGTCTCGATCACCTTGATCTGCGACCAATCCTGCATGTCCAGCACGCTGATCTTGCCTGCCTTCAGAAGCGGCGTCGCCATCACCAGCCGGCCGTTCCAGGTCCAGGAGATGCCCGAGCCGAGATGAGGCAGCCCCGGCAGATCGAGCTGCTTGATGTCGCGCCCGACCGTCAGATTGACCACGATCGCCCTGCCCTCGCGCGCCGAGCCGATCAGGTTGCGATAGGGCGGATCGAAGAAGAAGTCATCGAGCGGCTCCGGGGTCTCGATCCGGCGCAGCGCGAACAGGCCTTGCGAGGACGGCAGCGCCTCGATCATGCCCTTCTCGTGGCTGTGCACGAAGCCGGCATAAACTGGCCCCGCGTTCGGATCGGTCGCGATCTCCCAGATCTCCGGAACGTCCTTCAGCGCCGCGATGAAGCTGTTGCGCGTTGGCGCCTGATATACCGCCGAGACCCGCGAGGACGTCCCCAGGCGGTCCTTCACGTCGAAGATCTTCTCGACCGACAGATCGTCGGCCGAGAGCATCACCAGCGTGTGCGGCAGATAATTGGCGACCGCGATATGCTTGCCGTCCCGCGAGATCGCGATGTTGCGCGCATTGATCCCGGCGCGCACCTCGGTCAGCATGGTCAGCGTCCAGAGATCGTATTTGCTGACCCAGCCGTCGCGCGACATGAAGAAGACGTAGCGGCCGTCGGGCGTGAATTTCGGACCGCCATGCAGCGCGAACCGCGTCTGGAAGCGTGCCAGCGGCTCGAGGCGGTCGCCGTCCAGGATCGTCGCGTGGTGATCGCCGGCCTCGACCACGACGAACAGGTTCATCGGGTCGGCCGGAAAACGCGGACGCTCGAGCGGCGGCGCCGTCGCATGCACGACGCGGCTGGCGTCGATTTCGGCCGCGCCCCAGGCGGGCACCGACGGCAGTGGCGAGGAGACATAGGCCGCGAGCGCTGCGATCTCGTCCTTGCTCAGCTTGCCCGAAAAGCCCGGCATCTGCGTGGCGGTGCGTCCGTCCGCGATCACCGCGGCGGCGCGCGCGCCCATCATGCGGCCGAGATTTTCCGGCAGCAGCGCGGGCCCGAGACGGCCGAGCCGGTCTGCGCCGTGGCATTCGGCGCAATTGTCCGCGAACAGTTTTGGCGCATCCGGCTCGGCACGCGCGGGGCTTGCGAGCGCGAGCAGCGCCAGGGCGACGAGAATGCGGTCAAACAGAGAGCGGCGCTTCATGACGTGTCCCGCGATAGATGCTGGTCTTGACCCGCTCGGACGGCGCCGCAAGGCCGATCTCGGCATCGCTGAGATAGCAGCCGGGATCTTCGGCCCAGGGATCGCCGGTGATCCGTTGCGCGCGCACGCGGGTGCTGCCGTTGCAGATGTCGAAATGGACGCAAGCACCGCAGCGCCCGGAGACGTGACGCGGCCTCTGTTTCAGGCCCGCCATGATCGGATCGGAGGTGTCGGGCCAGATCTCGGAGAACGGGCGCGTCTTCACGTTGCCGAGCGTGTGGTGCCACCACATCGTATCCGGATGCACGTTGCCGAGATTGTCGATGTTGGCGACGTTGACGCCGGAGGAATTGCCGCCCCAGCGCACCAGTTTTGCGCGCAGGCTCGCGGCATGATCGGGCACGGTTCGCTCGGCCCAATGCAGCAGATAGACCGCGTCGGCGTCGTTGTTGCCGGTCACGATCTCCATCTCGCTGCCCGACTGCGCCCAGCGCCAGGCCCGTGCGATCACCATGTCCATGCGATCACGCGTGGTCTGCCACATGGCGTCGTCGCCGCGGTTCTTGTTGCCGCGACCGGCATAGACGAGGTGCGAGAGGTAGAACTTTGGAAAATTCTCCTGCTCGACCAGATCGAGCAGCCGCGGCAGCTCCGCCGCGTTGTCCTCGGTCATGGTGAAGCGCACGCCGACCTTGATGCCGCGGTCGCGCAGCAGCCGCAGCCCGTTCAGCGCCTCGTCATAAGCGCCCTGCTTGCGACGGAAACGATCATGGGTCTCGCCGATGCCGTCGAGCGAGATGCCGACATAGTCATAGCCGATGTCGCGGATGCGGTCAGCCATGGCGGCATCGACCAGGGTGCCGTTGGACGACAGCCCGACATAGAACCGCATCGCCTTGGCGCGCGCCGAGATCTCGAAGATGTCGCGCCGCATCAGCGGCTCGCCACCGGAGAGGATCAGCACCGGCACGCGGAACGCCTTGAGGTCGTCCATCACGCCGAACACCTGCGCGGTGGAGAGCTCGCCGGGAAAGTCGACGTCGCCGGAGATCGAATAGCAGTGCTTGCAGGTGAGGTTGCAGCGGCGGATCAGGTTCCAGATCACCACCGGTCCCGGCGGCTGCCGAACCGGCCCTGTCGGGGCCGGCTCGCTCAGCTCGCGTAAGTATTGGCTCAGGCGAAACATGACCGGCTCCCGTCAGGCGGCAATGCGAAGGCCGGTCTTCTTCAAGATCCGGGTCGAGAACAGAACCTCGTGGGCCCGCGCGGCGGGACCGACCAGCACGGCAATCTCGGCGACCTTCGCCCTCACCTCGTCCCGGGTCCGGCCATGGACCATGGCAAAGAGATTGTAGGGCCAGAGCGGCAGATGACGTGGCCGCTCATAGCAATGCGTGACGAAATCGAGCGCGCCGACCCTGGCGCCGATATCGGCGACGGCCTCATCCGCGATGTCCCACACCGACATGCCGTTGGCAGTGGTGCCGAGCGCGTAGTGATTGGGGATCGCGCCGATCCGGCGGATCGCCCCCTCCTCGAGCAGCCGCGTGAGGCGGTTGATCACCCCGGCTTCGTCGAGGTTGAGCTGATCGGCGAGCGCGCGATAGGGCTCCGCGACCAGCGGAAGTCCTGCTTGCGTGGCGGCGATCAGCTTGCGGTCGATGGCATCGAGCATGTCTAGACCTCCACGCGGAACCCGACGAAGAACTCGCGCGTCTTGGGCATTGCGCGCACGCGAAGGCCCGTCTCGCGCTCGATCTCCGCAATCACCTGCGCGATGCGGGCCGGATCCTCGGCCGACACGACGAACCACATGTTGAGCTCGTGATCGCGCTCATAGTTGTGCGCGATCTCGGGATGGGCGTTGACGAGCCCGGCGACCTCCTCGAACCGCTCGGGCGGCACGGCGATGGCGGCGAGGCAGACGGCGCCGCCCAGGGCTTCCGCATTCCAGAGCGGGCCGAACCGGCTGAGCTGACCGCCCGCGATCAGATTGCCGATCTCCTCGATCATCTCGCCCTCGCTGAGGCCGAGCTTCGCGCCGGCATCGCGGTAAGGCCGCTGCGTCAGGGGAAAGCCACCCTGCAGGCCGTTGATGATCGCCTTCTCGGTCGGGTCGAGCGAGCGCATCAATTCGTCTCCTTGCGCCGCGAGAACACAGCGCCGCGCTGCTTGAAGCAGCGTTTCGAGAACAGCACGGCCTGCTGCATCAGGCCGGTCTCGGCGAGCAGGTTCAGCTCGTCGATCGCGGCATAGGCCTCCTCGCGCGCGCGCGCATGCACCATGCAGAACAGGTTGTAGGGCCAGACCGGCTGACGGCGCGGACGCTGGTAGCACAGCGTCACGCTGGGATGACGGGCGAAGATCGCGGCGACATCGTCGATCATCCCGTCCGGGACGTTCCAGACCGCCATCGCGTTCGACCGGAAGCCGAGCTTGTCATGGCGGACCACGCAGCCGAAACGCGTCACCACGCCGGCCGCGACCAGGTGCTCCAGCCGTGCGATGACCTCGTCCTGGCCGAGTGCGAGCTGATCGGCGACCGCAAGATAAGGAAGCTCGACCAGCGGCAGCCCGTTCTCGATCGCCGCGAGAATGCGCTGGTCGCGCGGATCGGGACGGTAATCCCCCGCGGCCGGCGCCTGGCGCTTCTGCGTACGCGGCTCACGCAACGAAAAGCCGAGGCCGAGATGATAGGCCTGCACCATCGGCAGGTCCACGACGGGCAGGCTCGCCTGCGCCTCGATCCTGTCGATGGTGTCGGTGATCGCAGCGGCGTCTCCGCCGGCGATGACGAACCACAGATTGAGATCATGCTCGCGCTCGTAATTATGCGTGACCAGTGGCTCGCGGCTGACAATGCCGGCGACCCGCTCGAGCCGATCAGGCGGAACCTGTATCGCGGCCAGCGTGCTCGCGCCCACCGTGTTGGGGCGCACCACGGCGCCGACCCGGGAGATCAGATCGTGCTCCCGCATGCGCCGAAACACGCCGATCGTCGCCTGCTCGTCGAGCGCTGCGGAGCGGCCGACGATCTCGAACGGCTTCGCGACAAGCGGAAAATCGTGCTGCCAGCGATCAATCAAAGCGAGCTCGACCGAGCTTGGCGTCATTGTCCGATCCTCGTGGCGCGCGCGGTGAAGAAGATTCCGGACGGCTTCTGCGCCGGGATCTCCGTCTTCTTCGCAAAAGTGGCGGCGTCATAGACGTCGATGCGGTCGGCATCGCGCACCGAGACCCAGACCTCGTTGCCACGCGGGGTAAACTCCATGTGCAGCACAGCCGGGCCGGGCGTCAGGCGGTGAATGACCTTCAGCGTCTCGGTGTCGACGATCTCGACCGTGTCGTTGAAGGGGTGCGCGAAATTCACCCAGACATGGCGCCCGTCGGGCCGCGCCACGGCAAACACCGGCTGACCATGGGTCGCAGTGCGTCCGACCTCGGCGAAGCTGCGGAGATCGACCGCGATCAATTCGTGATGGCCGACGGCGGGAAGCAGCAGCTTGTCGCCGGTCGCGCCCCAGCCTTCCAGATGCGGCATCTTGTAGACCGGCAGCGCCTCCTGGCCGCGGCCATAGCCGCCCAGGATGCGCTCGGCCTTCAGCGGCGCGCGCCAGGTGTCGACATGCACGACGCCGTCCTCGCCGAACAGGCCCGCAAGATAATGACGGCCGTCGGGCGTGACGTTGCCGTCATAGGGCAGCTTGCCGACATCGGTCAGGCGGGTGATGGCGGGGGTCTCGACATGGGTGAGATCGGCGATCCAGATCTCGCCGGCGTCATAGAGCGCCCAGGCAAAACGCCGTCCGGGCAGGTCGACCAGCCCGACCGTCTTCGAGGCCTTGCCGCCCGCACCGATCGCCGGAATGTTGGCGACGAAATCGAGCGTCCTGGCGTCGAAGACTTTCACCCCGCCCGGCTCGTAGTTGGAGACCGCGATCAGCGCGCCGTCGTCGGAGATGGCGCCGCCGATCGAATTGCCGGCCTGCACGATGCGCCTCGCGATCGTGCTCGTGAGCATGTCGATCTTGGTGAGGCCGCCGTCACGTCCGAAGACATAGGCGTAGCGCTGGTCCGGCGAGAACACTGCGGACGCATGCGAGAGATCGCCGAGTCCCTCGACACGACCGATCGATTTGCGTTCGGTGGCATCGACGATCAGCACCGAGCCGGTCGCGCGCTCCACCACGAGGCCGAGATTGCCGGTGCCGCGCAGCTCGTCGGCGCGCAAGAGTCCCGGCATCAGCAGCAGCAGGGCCAGACACCACCGCGCCACGAACCTCATGGCAGATCTCCCTGCTGCAGATGCTCCACGATCCAGCGCACGTCGGCTTCGCTCAGCAACGGACGCCAGGGCGGCATCGGCGTGCCCGGCACGCCGTCGAGGACGATGCTGACGAGTTGCTCGCGGCTCCAGGCGCTCAGATGATCCGGCGTCAGCGGTTTGCCGAGCCCGCCCTTCAGCGTCAGCCCATGACAGGAGCCGCAGTCCTGCCGCACCAGATTGGCAAGCTTCGTGGCATCGATATCTGCGTCGCCCGCGGCGGCGGGCCCGATCGCGACGGCCGATGCCAAGGCGACGCTAGGCCACAACTGAAATCGCCTCGCAAATGGCCGCATCGTTCCGCGCGCTCCGTTCCTGAGCGATTCCTGCGACCTTTCCGATGATGAAAAGGACGGGACCGCTGAAGGAGGCGTCTTTCAGAGCGACCGGAAGCGCCTCCAGAGGCGTACATACTCGGCTTTCCTGCGACGTCGTACCTTGACACACCGCAAGCACCGGCGTGGTTCCCGGCAGACCCTGCGCGATCAGGTTGCGGACGATCTCGTCGATATTGGCAAGGCCCATATAGACGACCAGCGTCGTGTCGGGATCGGCGAGGCTCTTCCAGTCGAGATCGAGCGGCTCGTTGGCCTTGCGATGCCCGGTCACATAGCGCACGCCGGAGGCGAGGCCGCGATGCGTCAGCGGCATCCGCGCCGCTGCGGCGCAGCCTTGCGCCGCGGTGATTCCCGGCACCACTTCATAGGGAATGCCTGCCTGATCGAGCTCGGCCGCCTCCTCCGAGCCGCGCCCGAAAATGAAGGGGTCGCCGCCCTTGAGCCGGACCACCGTGCGGCCGGCGCGCGCCAGGCGGACCAGCATCTCGTTGATTTCGTCCTGCGGCACGGGGTGATACGCCGCCTGCTTGCCGACATTGATCTGCAGCACCCCGTCCGCAATCGTCGCCAGGATGCTCGGCGGCACCAGGCGATCATAGACGACGACGTCGGCCTCGCGAAGAGCGCGGACCGCCTTCAGCGTGAGCAGCTCGGGATCACCGGGACCGGCGCCGACGAGATAGACCTTTCCAACAGCCATGATGCGCTCCGCCGAAAACCATCGCGAAAAGGCTGGCTGGTGCGGCGATCGCTCGCCGCACCAGTCCATGCTTGTCAGTAGACGTCGTTACGCGTGTTGAAGACATTGAACTTGCCGGTCGGGGTGACCAGTCGCCGGTCACGAATGACCGTCTTCAAGGTCAAGGTCTTGTCGTCGACGACCACGATCGCCGAGTCCTGCGCCTTGTTGTTCCAGACGGAGAACCAGATCTCCGTGCCGTCCTTGTTGTACTCGCCTTGCACCACGCGACGGGCGCCTTCCGAGATGCCGGACCATTGACCGATCGGCAGCACCTTGTAGGTCGGCTTCTCCTTGGCGAGGTCCTTGATCTTGAACACCGCGACCGACGAGGAGATCTCGGCGTCCGTGTTCAGGGGCGTGTCGACGTAGAGGTTCTCCGACTTCGGATGCGTCTTGATGAAGAGCGATCCGCCGCCCTGCCCGTCGACCGTCTGCACGACCTTCCAGGCGAACTGCTTGTGCTTCTCGGGATCGGTGCCGATGAAGGAGATCTGCTCGCTGCCGAGATGGCTCGTCGCCCACACCGGCCCGAACTTCGGATGCTCGAGATTGGCACCGCGTCCGGGATGCGGGGTCTGGCCGCCGGTTTCGACGACGCCGACCAGCTTGTCCTCCTTGGTATCGACGATCGCGACCTTGTGGCGGGCGTTCGCCGCGACCAGGAAGTAGCGCCCGGTCTTGTCGAAGCCGCCGTCATGCAGGAAGCGCTCGGCCTCGATCGACGTCACCTTCAGGTTCTTGAGATCCTGATAGTTGACGAGCAGGACCTGGCCGGTCTCCTTCACGTTGACGACGAACTCCGGCTTGAAGTGCGAGGCCACGATGGAGGCCACGCGCGGCTCCGGGTGATACTCCTGCGTATCCTCGGTCATGCCGCGGGTCGAGACCACCTTGAACGGCTCGAGCGTGGCGCCGTCCATCAGCACGTATTGCGGCGGCCAGTAGGCTCCGGCGATCGCAAACTTGTCCTCATAGCCCTTGAACTTCGAGGTTTCGACCGAGCGCGCCTCGGTGCCGATCTTGAGCTCGGCGACCGTCTGCGGCGGGTCCATCCAGAGATCGATCAGGTTGAGCTTGGAGTCGCGCCCGATGATGTAGAGGTAGCGCCCCGATGCCGACATGCGCGAGATGTGCACGGCATAGCCGGACTTCAGGACGTGCTCGATCTTCTTGGTGTTGCCGTCGATCAGCGCGATTTCGCCGGCGTCACGCAGCGTCACCGAGAACAGATTGTCGATGTCGAGCTTGTTCATCTTCTTGGTCGGCCGCTGCGCGACCGGAACCAGGACCTTCCAGCTCTCCTTGATCTCCTTCATGCCGAACTCCGGCGGCTGCGCCGGGGTGTTCAGGAGGTAGCGGGCCATCAGGTCGATGTCAGCCGCCTCGAGCTGGCCCGAGGTGCCCCAGTTCGGCATGCCGCCGGGCGAGCCATAGGTGATGAAGTCACGCAGATAGTCGAAGCCGAGCTTCTTGGTGAGATCGGGTGTCAGCGGCTTGCCGGTCGCGCCCTTGCGCAGCACGCCGTGGCAACCCGCGCAACGCTCGAAATAGATCTGGTTGGCCTTGTCGAACTCGGCCTTGGTGAGGTTGGGATCGCCCGGCTTGGTGCCGGGCTGCTCGGTCGCGCCCTTGCCGAGAACGTCCATGCTCGGCTGGTATTGGCCGCCCGGCGTCGTCTTGTGCTGCTCGACATCGGCAGGTTTCGGCGCCTGCTGCTGCGCGTAGCCGGCGGTCGTCGCACTCAGAAGCAAAAGACTCGCTGCGGCAACGCCGCCCGCAAGTCTTGGAAATAGAGAAGCTCGGCCTCGCATTACATTCCTCCAGCATGAGAATCCGATGAGGCCTTATGCAGGGATTTCGAGGAATTCTCCTTGACCGCGGTTAATCGCAACATTGATCCACCTCAATGCGCTAGCCCCGTAACGCTGCCTGATCCGTCGCATGCGATCGTCTGGAATCATCTCCGCCGCTGTACGGCATGTCCTGTCCGCACTGGCGGCGCTCTCCGTGATGTTTTGCAGCGCACACGCAGCCGACCTCGGCATCGCCGCCAAGTTCTTCTCCGAGCCCGTCACGATCGACCGTGCCGATGGCAAGCCTCCGGCAGCTTTGGTGCGGGCTGCGGACGGACGCGTGCTCGGCTACGCCTTTTCAAGCCTCGATGTCTCGGGCTCCGTCGGCTATGCGGGCCGGCCGCTCGATATCGTCGCGGCGGTGACGCCCGACGGCATTGTCGCCGGCGCCGAGATCGTCGCGCATGAAGAACCGATCCTCGTGATCGGAATTCCCCGCGACGCGCTCGCCGCCTATGTCGCCAGTTTCCGCGGCTTCGACGTGCGCGGCGGCACCACGCTCACATCCGCCGGTGAGTCCGCGCGCGGCCCGCACGCCGTCGCCGGCGCGACCATCACGAGCACCGTGATTCGCGATGCGATCGTGCGCTCGGCGCGCGCCGTGCTGCGCAGCCGGACAAGCAGGCCGGAGCGGGCGGCACGGCTCGACCGTGAAACGCTGCGCCGTCTGTCCTGGTCTTCGCTGCTCGCGGAGGGCGCCGTGCAGAGGCGGCTCGTGAGTCGCGGCGAAGCGGCAAAGCTGCTCGGCACGCGCGACAACGAACCCGACAAGGCCTTCATCGATCTCTGGATGGCGCTCGCCACCCCGCCGCCGATCGGCGAGAGCCTGCTCGGCCAGCGCATTTACGAGAGCGAGACGGCGAAGATCGGCCCCGAGGACGATCTGCTCCTGATCGGCGCATCCGGACTCTATTCGTTCAAGGGCACGGAGTGGCGCCAGGCCGGGACCTTTACCCGGATCGAGATCGTCCAGGGCTCGCGAACGCTGCGTCTCAAGCCCGCCGATCATACGGCGGTGGAGTCGCTGCACGCAGCCGGCGCGCCGGAGCTGCGCGAGATCGCGGTGTTTCGCATCCCGCAAGCGAGCGGCTTCGACTCGACCAAGCCGTTCCGGCTCGACGTCGATCTCGGCGCCGGCGCCGCGCCGAGCGGTCCCGCATTGGTCTCGCTCGACTATCGCATTCCCGAGCGTTACCTGATCGCCGCGCCCGCCGAGCCGCCCGCGGCATCGACGACGGCCGCCCCCACTCCGGTGCAGACGGTGTGGCAAGAGATCTGGTGGGCGCGACGATACGAGATCGGCGTGCTCGGCGCGATGCTGACGGTGCTGGCGGCCATCCTGATCTTCCAGGACACCGTGACGGCCCATGGCGTGTTCTACTATCGGCTACGAACAGCCTATCTGCTCACGACGCTGGTGTTCCTCGGCTTCATCGCCAACGCGCAGCTCTCGGTCGTCAACGTCCTGACCTTCATCCACGCCCTGCTCTCCGGCTTCCGCTGGGAGCTTTTCCTGCTCGATCCCCTGGTGTTCCTGCTCTGGAGCTTCGTCGCCTTCAGCATGCTGTTCTGGGGCCGCGGCGTGTTCTGCGGCTGGCTCTGCCCGTTCGGCACGTTGCAGGAGCTGACCAATCAGCTTGCGCGCCGGCTCGGCATCAAGCAGATCGAAATCCCGTTCGGGCTGCACGAGCGCCTGTGGATGATCAAATATGTCGTCTTCGTCGCCATCCTGGCGATCTCGCTGCGCTCGATCCTGACCGCCTTCCAGCTCGCGGAGGTCGAGCCGTTCAAGACCGCGATCACCATGAAGTTCCTGCGGGAATGGCCATTCGGCGTCTACGCCGGATTGCTGCTGCTCGCGGGCCTGTTCGTCGAGCGCTTCTACTGCCGCTACCTCTGCCCGCTCGGCGCGGCGCTGGCGATCCCCGCCCGGATGCGGATGTTCGAATGGCTCAAGCGTTACCGCGAATGCGGCGCGGAATGCCATGTCTGCGCACGGCGCTGCACCGTGCAGGCGATCCACCCGCTCGGCCAGATCAACCCCAATGAATGCATCTATTGCCTGAAGTGCCAGGCCAATTATTTCGACCAGGACGTCTGCCTGCACCTGAAGAAGCGCGCACAGCGGCGTCAGCCGTTGCCGCCAGCGCCTTCCAAGCCGTCGTGAGGAAATGCGATGCTTCCTGATCGTCCGACACGCCGTCGCGCCATCACGATCTTCGCATCGGCCGCTGCGGTCGCCATCGCGGGTCCCGCCAGTCCGGCCCGGACCGATTTCGAATGGCGCGGCACGGCGATGTGCGCCGATGCGTGCATCCTGTTCAACGATATCGAACCGGCAAAAGCCAAGGGAATTGCCTCGCTGGTCGAGACGGAGATCGACCGCCTGGAAAACGAACTGAGCCTGTTTCGATCCGGATCGGGGCTGTGCAGGCTCAATCGCGACGGCGCGCTCACCGCGCCGGGCGGCGATCTGCGTCGCGCATTGACGCTGGCGCTCGAGATCGCAGCCGTCACGAACGGCCTGTTCGACCCGACCGTGCAGGCGCTGTGGGAAGCCCATGTCGACTGGTTCGCGGACAGGAGCCACACCGGCCTGCCGCCGCAAGCACTCATCGTCCGCGCACGGCAGGCCGTCGACTGGCGGACTGTCAGGATCGAGCCTGATTCAATTCGCCTCGGCGACAACCAGCGTCTGACGCTCAATGGTCTTGGCCAGGGTTACGTCACCGACCGCGTGGCGGACATGCTGGCGGCGATGGGCTTCACCAACATCCTGGTCGATCTCGGAGAGATGCGGGCGATTGCCCCGCGCCGCGACGGATCGCCATGGCTGATCGCGCGCAGCGGCGCCGCCCCGCTGCAGCTGGCGGACGGTGCTCTTGCCACGTCAGAAGGCTCGGGCTGCGTGCTCGGTGCTGATGGCGCGGCACACCATCTGTTCGATCCGCGCAGCGGCCGCAGCGCGGGTCATTGGCGCACCATCACCGTGCACCATCGCTCGGCCGCAATGGCCGACGCCTTGTCGACGGCACTCTCCATCGCATCGGCGGATGAGATTCAGGCATTGCTGCCCCGGCTGCGCGGCACGGCGATCTGGGCCACCGATCCGGCAGGGCATCGTTCAACCTGGGCCGCCGGCCCGCGCGACGGCATCGTCGGCTGAGCGACGATGCACGCCGAGAAAGCGCGTGAGCGCCGTCTCGAAGGACGAGGCGCGCGCTCAGTTTGGACAAGTCAGCTTACTTGGTCTTGCCCTCGCCGTCGTACTGCTTGAGGAAGGCCCAGAGATTCTTGGCCTCGGCTTCGTTCTTGATGCCGGCGAAGGCCATCTTGGTGTTGGGCACCTTGGCCTTCGGATCCTTGATGTAGTCGAGGAAGCTCGCTTCATCCCAGGTGATGCCGGAATTCTTGTTGGCATCCGAATAATTGTAGCCGGCAACCGATCCCGATTTGCGGCCGTCGAGACCGTTGAGCACCGGCCCAACCTTGTTCTTGGCGGTCGCGCCGACGTCGTGGCAGCTGGCGCATTTCTTGAAAGCAGTGGCGCCCGCCGTCACGTCCTGCGCGTAAGCTGCGCTGCTCGAGACCGCGGCGACTGCAAATGCGATCAAAACACGCTTCATTTCATCGTCTCCTGTTTGAATGAAACTGGTCGGGCTACGCCGCGGATAGGCCGGCGCGGAGGGTAAAAAAGAAAGGCCGGCGTTTGCCGGGCTTTGGAGAAGGATCAAGCCGGCACCGATTTCGCCTCGGGTCGGATCGCGCGCGGCGCCGGCGGCTGCGCGCACATCATCCGGGGTTTCACGGGGCAGCGGGCACTGATGCGATCGCAGGCCACGAGCTTGCAGAGCTGGGCCATGTCGCGCACCACCACGTTGGAGGCGCGCACGTCGACACCCACCGTGCGCAACTTGGCGAACACACGCGAGAGCGACTCCGGCTTCAGCCCCAGCCTGCCTGCGATCAACGATTTGTCGTAAGGTAGCGTGATCGTGCATGGCCCCTTGGTCCGCGGCGCCAGCGAGGCGAGAAACTCGGCCACACGCTGCGTCGCGCTCTGCGCCATCAATTGTTCGATCTGCTGAACCATGCGGTGCAGATGCTGCGAGGTCGAAGCGATCATCGCGATCGCAACATCCGGCATCTGGCGAATGCAGGCGATGACGTGGTCAGCCGGAATGACCATCACCCGGGCCGAGGTGACGGCACTGGCGGTAGCGGGATAGCGGCCGGAGGTAAATGTCACCGCCTCAGCGAGGCTCTCGCCCCTGGTGACGACGTTGAGCACGGCCTCGTCCCCGGCAGGGGTGACGCGGTACAGCTTGATCCAGCCGTCCAGGACGACAAAGAAAGCCTGGGCCGGCTCGCCCTGGCGAAACAGCGTATGGCCGGGACGGAGATTGAAGATGCTGGCAGGCCCCAGCAAGACCGCAAGTGCTTGCGGATCAAGCCCGCTGAAAACCGGTATTTCAGCGGCGATCTCAAGATCAACCGGAGTGGGCGCCATCATCGTCTCATCCCTGATGTTTGATCTTGCTGCCTGACTATTGATCATTCATCGCGACATATTTTGAGCTGGATCAATTCCGCCGAAGCGTCCGCCTCGGCCGGCTCTCCATCAACAGGATGCGATTGCACGTCGGAGCACCCGCGATGCAACAATCGACCTATTTCGATCCAAAACTCTTTGTGGAAGCGCAAACTCTTGCGCGGTCGCGACGAATTGCCCGCCACCGCTAACGGGATTCGTTTTCGCGCAAGGTGACGCGAGATGGGATCGTGACGCTGCGAGCCGCGGACGCCACCGGCGAATCATGTCCAACGCGATCCGCGAGCGCGTGCGTGTGGATCCGCGCGATCGCAGGACAGCTCATCGTCGGTCCGTTGTCGGACAGGCCTCCTGCAAACCTAGGAGGCGACCACGCGCGATTCCCGCAGCGACCCGCGGCTCGGGTAAACCTAGAACGCCCCGGCGATGGTGATCCGGAACGTCAGCGGCTCCACAGGATGCAACACGGTGTCCATCACGCCATTCTGGCAGACTGCGGTCGGCGCAGTGCCTGTCGTGCAGAGGTTATAGAGCGTGTCGGTCCTGAGCATCGACCCGTAGGCATAGGTGATCTGGCTCGCCCTGGTGTTGAGGAGGTTCAACACGTCGAGCTGAAGGCGCCAGCCATTGTCGATGCGGTAGCCGAGGCGGCCGTTGAAGATGCTGGTCGCGGCGGAGCGGAACGCGTTGTCTTCCGTCAGCGGGCTCGACGCCAGATAGCGCCAGCGCAAAGCTCCGAACCAGCCTGTCTTCTCGCCCAGCGTGACGCCGGCCGATGCCACCATCGCCGGCGCGTTCGGAATGTAGTTGCCGGGGGCGCTACCCAGCTGCGCCTCGGGATAGCCAGCGAGCGAAGCATAGACGTCCGCCTGCGCGCTGTCATGGCCGCGGAAGCGCGCATGGGTCATGGCAAGATCGGCGTCGATGTCGATCCATGACCGGGGACGGTAGTGGTTGGTCCATTCGAAGCCGTAACGGCGGCTGGCGCGGGTCGCCGAGGTGTCACCGGCATCGCCCGCAAACAGGATCTCGGAGTCCTGGTCGAGGATGAAGAAGCTGAGCGAGGTGTCAAGGCCGGGAACGATCCTGCTGCGCACGCCGACCTCCGCCCCCTTGGTCCGAACCAGCAGCGGCGACGGCGTCAGCCGCGTTGCGGGATCGCCGGGGTCCTCCGTCGTGGTCGCGCCGCGGGCGTCGTTCGAATGCATGCCGTAGCCGGCGCCGAAGAAGAACTCGGTCTGATGGAATGGTCCGAGCACCATCCTGAATTTTGGGCTGCCGAGCGCGGCGTCCGCGCGGCCGGAATTGTTGGCGTTGAACTGCGACGTGACGTCGGCGGCATAATAGTCGCCACGCCACCCCACCGTCGTCCTGAGCCAATCGGTCCAGCGCACGGTATTCTCGGCGTAAAGGCCGACGCTGCCCTCGCCGGCCTTGTCGCTGCGGATGCCAGAAAGAAAGCCACGACGGAAGGTGTTGGTGAGCGCGAGATCGATCGCGTCATAACGCGACTGCAGGCCGAAGGTCGTCTGCATCGGCAACCCTGCGAACGAGCCGTTCAGCGTGCGCGAGATGTTGGCGCCCGCCATCAGGCGGTCGTCGTGCTGGTGGAACTGGTCGCCGAGCACGGGATCGCTGAGGTAGTAGGTAAAATTGTTGAAGAGGTCGAGCTGGCTCTTCACGACATAGGCGTTGGCTTTCCACGCACCGAGATCGTCGCTTTGCGCGACGCGGCCCGAGAGCGCGAACCGGTTGGTGTTGCCGCCGTCGCTTGGATCTTCCGAGCCGAAGCGGCTGAGAAAGCCGGATGCGATCGCGCGCTGCGGCACCTGGTCGGTCGAATTCCAAGAGTTGGCATACGCCATGCCGGTGATGGAGACGCCGTCGGTCGCGGTGCCCTGGCTGTAGCGCAAGAGACCGTTGAGCTTGCGCACATTGTCCGGATTGTCCCACGGGCCGTTGTAGGTGCCGATCTCGCCGGCAACGAGCAGCGAACCGTCACCGACCTTCGCCGAATCCATGCCGAGCAGGCGGCGGTAGCCGAAGCTGCCGACGCTCACCTGCGCCAGCCCTCCGGTGCGGTCGATCAAACCGATATGGACGCTCCCGACCGAGGCGAAATCGCCTTCGTCGGCGAAGTACGGACCCTTGCGCACATCCACCGCGGCGATGGTTTCCGGGATCAGCCAATTGAGATCGGCATAGCCCTGGCCGTGCGCGTGCGTGCGCATGTTGACGGGAACGCCGTCGACGGTGATCGCAAGGTCGGTCCCGTGGTCGAGATTATAGCCGCGCAGAAAATACTGGTTGGCTTTGCCCTCGCCGGAATGCTGCGTCACGATGAGACCCGGCACGGCTTCGAGCGCCTCGCCCGGCCGCGTGAACGGGCGTGCGTTGAGCTGTTCGCCCGAGACCGTGATCTCGCTGGCCATGCTGGGCGGGCTCTTCGCACCCGATGCGACGCTGCGCACATCCTCCCCTTGCGCCGTCGCTGGCGACACGAAGATCCGACGGCCGACCGGAGACGGCTTGCCTTGATGACGCGATGCGACCGGCTTCCTGCGCACTGAGGTTTCGCCGCTACCGATCTCGATCGGCGGCAAATCACGCGAGGTGTTGCTGCTTTGCGCGAAAGCGCTGCCGTCATCCGCAAGCAACACCGTGGCCGAGAGCAACGTCAGCGCGCCGCCGCCACGACGGGGCTCACGCCGCTTCGGTTGCATCGGCGCATTCCAGAGCTTTCGTTGCGGCCCGATGCCGGCTGCCCTCGAAGATGCGGCGATAGAGCACCACCGAGACGAGCCAGGCGATGGCAAACAGCGCGATCACGGCAAAGCCAACATTGGCGAGCGACTCGTTGAGGCCGTCGACCAGCGTCCACACGCCGCCGGACAGGCCGAGCCGATCGGCCGCGAGCCCAAGCGCTTCGATACCGCCGATGAACAGCGCAACCGCCACCGAGGCGCCGGTGATCGTGAGATTGTACCAGAGCTTGCGCAGGGGATCGACGAAGGCCCATCGATACGCGCTCACCATCAGCGCGGAATCGGCGGTGTCGATCAGCGCCATGCCGGCGGCGAACAGCGCGGGGAAAACCAGGATATCGGCAACGGACGCACCGCGCGCGGCTTCGGTAGCGGAGATGCTGAGCAGGCCGATCTCGGTCGCCGTGTCGAAGCCGAGCCCGAACAGGAGGCCGAGCGGATACATATGCCAGGGTTTGGTGACCAGGCGGAACAGCGGTCCGAGCAGCCGCGCCAGGAAACCGCGATTGGCAAGCAGCCGTTCCAACCCTTCGGCGTCGTGAACGCCCTGCTCCCGCGCCGCGCGAAACGTCCGCCACAGCCCGGCGAAGATGACGAGATTGATGGCCGCGATCGCGAGCAGGAACAGCGCCGACACCGACGTGCCGATGAGACCGCCGATCTCCTTGAGCAGGCTGTCGCCGCCAAGGCCGACCACGCCGAGCGCAAGCAACAGGGTCGCGACCACGACGACGGTGGAATGGCCGAGCGCGAAATAGAGGCCGACGCTGTGCGGCGCGCCATCCGTCTGCATCAACTTGCGCACCACGTTGTCGATGGCGGCGATGTGGTCAGCATCGACGGCGTGGCGGAGGCCGAACACCCAGGCGAGCAGCGCGGTCGCCAGCACCGTCGGCCGGTCGCCGAACAGCGCGAAGGCCCACGCCCAGGCGGCGATGTTGGCGGCGATCAGCCCTCCGAACAGCACGACTGTTCCGGATCCGACCGCCCGCAAAGTGCGCCTCACCGCCTGCTCCATTCACCCGATCCCACAGTATGATGTTTATCAAGAACCCTCATACTGACAAGGGCAAGAGCCGCGCCAATTTCAACCCTACGGCCGGCAGGCTAATCGAAAGAGGCGCCAAATAATTGATTTGATGGAAGATTTTTGGTTCAGCGGAGAGCAATGCCAAATCGGGATGCTGCGCCTCTATTGGCAGGCAACGACCCACATAGCCGACCAAGTTGACCGGTCCGCACACGCCTCCCGCGGGGATCCCTGCAAAAGATCGTCTGCTGCGGTTCGACATGGATAGAAGCCGGCGGGCGCGCTGCCGCCAACGGCGCTCTCACGATCACGCCTTCACGACCGGACGGAGGCGGTTCACATGTCCACGGTCATCGACAGGAGATATGTGCGCGGCGCCCCCAGGAAGAACGTTCCGAACGAAGCCACGCTGGACCAGTAACTCTCGCCGGTCACATTCTGGATGTTGGCGCGGAAAACCGTCTTCTTGCCGTTGATCGCCGTGGTGTAGCGCGCGCCGAGGTCGAGCCGCGTCCACTCCGGTATCGACTGCTTGTTCGCGGCGTCGATGAACTGCCTGCCCGTGTAGATCACGGCTCCGTTCAAAGTGAGGTCCCTCATCCACGGCAGGTCCCACTCCGCGCCAATATTGGCCTGTACGTTCGGCACGCCGATCGGCGTGTTGCCCACATTCGCCGCGACGGCGGTCTTCGTCAGTGTGCCGTCGAGCAGAGACACGCCTCCGAGGATGCGAACATCCGGCATGAGCTCGCCGTAGACGTTGAACTCCAGCCCGCGGACGCGTTGTTCGCCGGTCGCAGCGAAGCGTCCGGCGGAGAGTTCGCCGCTCGCCTTCGAGATCTCGAAGGCGCTGAAAGTGGTTGCGATCCGGCCGAAATCCACCTTGACGCCAGCCTCGTACTGTTTGGCCACGTAGGGCTGCAGCACTTCGCCGAAATTGGACGCGGCCTGGGGAGCGACGTCGCCCCGGGCAAGGCCTTCGATATAGTTCGCGTACAGGGAGACATTCTCCAGGGGCCGGACGACGAGGCCGACCACCGGGGTCACCGCACTCTTGTCATAGGACGACGTCAGCGTTCCGACATTGGAGAGATAGTTGTTTGCCTCGATGCCCTGGCGCCGGACACCGAGGGTCAGCAGCACGCGCTCGTCGAGCACGGACAAGGTGTCGGCGATCGAGAGGCCCGTGAGCTCGCTGTCAGAGAGCCGCGGACGGCCGCTGATCTCGTTGGCGAACTGAGTCGGCGCAACAGCGGGATTGTAGATGTTCGACGTGACCAAGGTGCCGTTGGTCAGCCGCCGGTACAGGGCGTCACGATAGACCGAGGCCTGGACGGCGAGAGCGTGATGCACGAAGCCGGTGTCGAAACGGGCGCGGACACCGCCATCATAGGTGGTGCGATCGACGCTGAGGCCGAAGAACTGGGGCGTCGAGGTCGTGTCGCCGCTCGTGTTGACGATCGTCGGAAGACCGAAGAACCGCTCGACATTGGTCTTGGAGCCGCCGACATCCGCGAACAGCGTCACCTGGTCGCTGACATCGTACTCGGTCCGCAGCAAGGCGGATTGGTCGGTGATGCGCGACCATTCCCAGGATTGGGTCACGTTCAGCTTGCCGTCCGGCGCCTTCGGCACCTGCAGACCGGAGGCCATTAGAAAGGGACGTTGCGGCGCGTCGAACCGATCGGTCTGCGCGATGAGATAGAGCCACGACCTGAAGCGCTCCCCCCGATAATCGAGAGCGAGCGATCCGACACCGGTCGTTTCGGACTGGCGATCGATGGGTGTGTTGCCATCGCGGACGCTCCCGCTGGCGCGGACGCCCCATTCCTTGCCGTCGCCGTAACGCCGCGCAACATCCCAGTGACCGCCGAAGCGCGCCGTCGAGCCGTAGCTTGCGGTCAGACGGGTCAGATCCTCTTCCGCGCGCTTGGGCACGACGTTGATGACACCGCCGACGCCACCGTTGGGTGCCATGCCCGACAACGCAGCCGAGGGCCCCTTGAGCACTTCGATGCGCTCTACGTAATCGGTGAAGATGCGATAGGTCGGCGCGATTCCGTAAAGCCCCTCGAAGGCGAATTCGCCATTGTTGCCTTCATTGATGGGAAATCCGCGAATATTGAAGGAATCCACCACACCGCCCGTCGGGTGGGAGCTTCGCACGGAGGGATCGAGGATCAAGGCATCAGCGCCCGTTGCCGCTTGCTGATCCCGAACGAACTTGTCGGTGTAGCTGGTCGCGCTGAACGGCGATTTCATGGTGCTGGTGTTGCCGAGCAGCCCGAGCCGCGCCCCTTGGGCAACCTGGCCGCCGGCAAATGGCGCAGCGACAGCGGCCTGCGATTGCAGCGCGACCGCTGGAGCTTGCGGTGCGCGCCGCGCGGTCGATCGGACCCGGGGGTCGTTTCGCCTGGCCGGCGCAGGGCGGGCCGATTGTTTCGCCGGCGCTTCGACGGTCACCGGTGGAAGAGAGCTTCCGCCTTGCGATGTCTGGGATCGCGCAGGCAGTTCGAACCACGTGAGCAACGCCACTCCACCCAGCAGCGCCGCTGCTACGCGCGCCACCGTCCCAACCCCACCCGTACGTCGCATTCCCAGCAAATCCTTCACCAATCGCGCGCAGCCGCCGTGACGCAGCTCCGCACTTGGCCAGCAACGGTCATGGACCGAAGAGCAGCTCTTCGCATCCGAGTCCGGCCGGCACATGCCCCGTCAATCAATTGTTCTGCAGACGTGCACGCGCATTCGCCGCCTTCGTCTTGGCAGCAACATTCGGATACAAGCGATCTGCATCGCTTCTTTAGGAAGACGCCATCGTGGCGGCAACGCAAATGCGCGCGCCGAGACTTAGAATGCCTCGATCATTAGCGATCGACGGGCGAATGCCCGGAACGATTCAAATGCGCGTTTGATGATTCCAAATCGATGCGGTCAAAATGTCGCGGGAATATTCGGAAGACCGCGCGCGTCGGGAACGTTCCGCGCGACATCTCATTGCTGTCGCTCATATTGCGGCGACAACTGCCGCTGACGCGCTACCTCAGCGAGATCGTGATCTGACTGACATTGGCCGCAAGCTCCAACCCTGCTTTCGGTCCCTGCATCACGATCGTCACGCCCTTTTCGTTGCGCAGATGGACGCCGTTGACGCCGCCGATCAAAGCGAAGCCGCCGCCGACGGAGCTGTAGGTGCCGGCGAAGTCGCTGACCTCCCGGATGCCCGAGGCCCAGCCGTCAAGCCGGCCGACCGTTGCACCGGCCGTGATGCCGAAGCTCATGCCCGTAATCCTGAAGGGATAGGACCGACCGCGATAGGTCAGCACGCCGCTGCCGGCGCCGCCGCCGACCAGAAGGCCGCCCTTGACGATCTTGGCGCGGACGTGACCGGCCGCCTGCGCAAAGGACGGTGTCGCCGGCGCAGCCAGTCCAAGCGCCAACAGCAACATTGCGATCAGGCGAAAGCTCGGCATGCATCGATCACGGCTTTGCGGCATCGACCTTCTTCCAGGTCTGGTCGGGATCGAACAGCGTGGTGCGCTCGGCGATGAAGGTCGTGCGCTTGCCGAGATCCTTTTGATAGACGGTGCCGGCATGGTTGACGAGGAACGTCATCACCCCGGAATTGCCATACTCCGCAGGCCAGGCGATCAGCGCGAACCCGCCGATCATCTTGCCCTTGACGACGTAGTTGAGCGCGCCGCCGGGCGCATCGGAGCCCTGCCCTCTGAGGATGTGGAAATAGTAGCCGTGATAGGGCGAAGGTCCGACATCGCCTGCACGGTAGCCCTCCTTTGAAGCCTCCGCCGCCAGCGCGCCGAGCGGGCTCGGATCGCTGTCGTCGCGCCAGAACAGGCCGTCCTTCTTGCCGGGCGTCGAGACGATGCGCTGGGCGTAGACGCCCGCGCCCTCGCCGCGATCCTTGTCGGCATATTCGTTCTGCGCATCGACATAGGCGAGCGCGGTCTGGATCGCATCGAGCTCGTTGCGCCCGATGCGACGGCGCAGCACCTCGATCCGTCCCTCGTCGGTGTCGAACTCCCAGCCGGCCTTGGTGTTGAGCAACGGGATCGGGAACGGGAAATCGTCAGGCCCGAGCATCAGGGTTGCGGTCTTGTTGCCTTCCGTCTTGATGCCGTGCCTGGCGTCGTACATCGACGTGAAGCGGCGGCGGATGTCGTTGTCCGCGACCTCGTCGCCGGAGGAGACGATGTCGTCGGCAGCGCCGCCGAGCACTTTGAGGATATCGCGGGGTCCGCTCTTCACCGCGGCCGCGAGTGCCGCGGCCGCGTCCTCGGGTGTCTTGAAGGATTGCTGTGCCTGCGCTGCAGACCCCAGCAGCGCCAGCGCCATGAGACCCCGCAACATTGCGCGGCGGATGGATGTCAGGCCGGTCATGGCGTCACCTCTGCAGGGATCTTCGCGCCGCTGGCGAGCCAGTCGCGGTAGGTGCGGAATGTCAGCCCGAGTTTCTCGTAGTCAACACGCAGATAGCCATCGCTGCCGCGCGTCACGGCACCTGGCATCACCCGCTCGACCTCCTGCGCCATGACGCCGACATAGGCCTTGTCGCTGCCGATATAGCTGAAGCGATAATAGCCGAGGCCGCTTGCGAGATGGCCGAGCAGGACGACATCATGCTTCAGCGCGATGTCGGAACGTCGGCCACCGCCACCGCCGCCACGGCCGCCTCCCCCGAAGCCGCCGCCGCCACGCGCTGCCATCCCGCCACCGCCGCCGCGCCCGACCATGCTTGGTCCACCGCCACCGCCGCGCGGCATGTTCGCCATGCTGGAGCGTCCGCGTGCAGATGCCGCGGCCGCCGACCGGCCGGAGGAGACGTTCATCGCGCCGCCGCGATTGCCGCCGCCGCCGCGGTTGGCTGCAGCACCACCGCCCGCGCGGTTCGCCGCCTTGGCGCGATCGCCGCCGCCCTTGGCGCGATCCCCGGCACCAGCGCGATCACCGCCGCCCGGCCGGTCCCGCGTCCCTGCGCTTGGACGATCTCCTGCACCCGGACGATCGCCGCGATTGCCGGCGCGATCACCCGCACGATCACCAGCACGGTCACCCGCGCGATCGCCTGCCCGATCTCCTGCTCGGTCTCCTGCACCTTGATTGGGACGCAGCACCTGGTTGCCGTCACGGCCGCGGAAATCCATCCGGTCCGACACGCCGGCCTTCAGATTGTTGTTGCCGAAGCGCTGTTGAACGTTGCTGTTGTTGTAGCGCACGCCCTGACGATGCGCCGGATTGTGCTGCCAGCCATTGCCGATGTTGGTGGTGCGATGATTGACGTAGACGTTGCGGTTGCCCCAGTTGCAGCCGCCGCCCCAGTAATTGCCCCAGCGCCCGATGGCCCAGGCGGTGCCGAAAGCGAGGCCCGCCGCAACCACGCCTGCACCGATGTAGGATGGGTAGCCCCAATAATAGGGCGGATACTCCGCGTAAGGCCAGCCGCCGTAAACCGTTGCCGGATCGTAATAGGGCACGTACATCTCGGCAGGATTGGCTTGCTGGATCACGACGACCTGCTTGCCCTCCTGCGCCTGCATGCTGACCTTCTGCTGCTTGGTGGTGACCAGCTTCTTGTTGTCATAGGCCTTGGTGCGCAGGCGCTGGATCGCGTCCATCACGTCGGGCTGCTGGGCGAGAAAGGCATCGCCGAGCTTCTTGGTCCATTCGAGCTGGTCGCTCATCATGGTCAACACATCGGCGGTGCTGGCCAGGGCCTTGACGCTGTCGTCCCAGGCCTGCTTCTCGACTTCCGTCTTCAGCGCATCACCCTTTAAAGTCTTGCGCTCCTTCAGCCAGCGGTCGGCCTGCACGACCTCCAGCGGATAGGTTGAGGCCGCGAGCACGTTGGCCAGGAGTTCGTCGGGATAGAGCGCGATCGGCGCGACCAGGGCCTCCAGTTGCTCCGGCTTCAGGAGTTCGGCGGTTGGCGCGGGCGGGGTTGCGGGCTGCGCCGTGGCAACGACCGACGTCGCCATCACGAGCGCAAGTGCCATCAGGGTCTTGCCGCAGCGGAACATCACATCCTCCCTCGGACTTCCAGCGTGGGACGATCGGGCCGGGACGCGGAGGTTTGTTGATCGAGATCAACGAAACGAGGTGATCGCAACTGCTGCGGTGCGGGAGCAAGGCCCCATTCGACCAGCTCGGCATCCACGGCCTGCGAGGCCTGGTCAGCGGACGATCGGGAGCCTGATCGTGAACAACGCCCCGCCCGCGGGCTGGTTCGCGGCCGAAATCGAACCGTGATGGGCCTCGATGATGGTCTTGACGATCGCGAGCCCCATGCCCATGCCTTGCGGCTTGGTCGTGAAGAACGGATTGAAGACGTTCGCGAGATCGGAGACATCGATCCCGGGTCCCGTGTCGCCGACCTTGATCTCGGCCTCCTTGCCGGCGCGCAAGGTCGAGACGCTGACCTCGCGCTTGGCAGCGTCCGCGTCGGAGATCGCATCCATCGCGTTGATGATCAGGTTGAGAACGACCTGCTGAAGCTGGATCGGATCGCCTCTGACCGGCAGGTCGGTCACGGCGGCCACGTAGATCAACGTGATCCGGCGCCCATCGGCGACAGCCTGCACAAGACCGATGGCTTCGCGCACCATGTCGTTGAGCTCGATGTCCTTGAGCTCGAACGGTGTCTTCCTCAGAACGCTGCGCAGCCTGCGGATCACCTCGCTCGCCCGCTGATCGTCGCGCCTGATGTCGGCAAGGATCTGCCGGATCTCCTTGATATCGGGTGAAGCTGCCCTCAGCATGAGCTCCGCGGTTTCGGCGTTGGTCAGGATCGAGCCGAGCGGCTGGTTCAATTCATGGGCGATCGAGGTGGTCAGTTCGCCGACGGCCGAATAGCGGTTGGCGTGGGCAAGCTCGGCAAGGCGCTGGCGCGACTCGATCTCGGCGAAACGGCGGCCCCTGCGCTCGTGCAACAGCCCGCTGATGAGGCCCGCCTGAACCAGGAAGACCGACGTGATCAACAACATCTGCCAGCGATAGCGCTCCCAGATATTCGGTTCACGGAACATGATCTCGGCGTCGGGAGGCAGCCGACTTTCGCTGATGCCCCAGCGCCGCAATTCCCGCCAGTCATATCGCGACGCCGCGAAGCCGATCGGCTCGTATTTGATGCTCCCCGGTTTCGCGCCGCCGAGAATACCGATCGCGGCACTGACCGTCCGCGAACTCGTGTCCTTGATCAACTGCATCGGCCCGCCGACCGTACCGTTCCCGAAAAACGGCTCCTGATAGGAGAAGATCGGGGCATTCGCGACCGCATGCAGGCTGCGCAGCGCGATGTCGCTCTCATGCACGACGCCGGCCGCATCAACCGACATCAGGCCCCAGAACAGCACGGTGTGTGGCGGAAGCGTCGATGCGCGCTTGAGGATGTCATCGAACGACAAATCCGAATACCAGACGAACTCCAGACGCCCGGCGAAAGGTTTGAGCTCCCGCTTCACCTCCTCCACCCAGAACTTCTCGAGCGGCGAGGCGCCAATGATGATCGCGACCGATTTGGTGTCCGGAAGAACCTGGAGAATGTTGTCGAATGCGGCGACGAAATCGTTGCGGATCGCCACGACGACGTCGTTTTCGCCGAGATCGGCGCGATCAATCAGCCGGCGCTCCACCGCGGCCAGAACGAGCGGCGTATCGGGAAACAGTCTTGCGCGATATCTCTGTGCAAACCGGGCGGCAGGCGCGCCGATGCTCAAGACGATATCAGGCATCGCCCCTTGGTAGAGCGACTGCAGATACTCGACGAACGGCGCCTCGGGACCGGGATTGTTGAAGCGCGCCGTGAGCAGCGCATGCTCCTGGATATCCAGCGGCCACGGCGATTGCCGCTCAAGCTCGGCCTTGATGTCGCGCGCATACTCGCTCCAGGGGCGAAACTCGCGGCCGAAGGAGTGCAGCACCAGCACGCGCTTGAGCTCGCCGCGCAGGCTACGCCCGACGGCCTCCGCGCGCCCGGGCGCGAGGCACGCGGCGACGACCAGGCAGATGCACGCCAGTGCGGCCGCAGCTGACCTGGGCCTGACCGAAACACCGCACATGCGTCCGCTCTGCTCCACTCCCGCAGCTTCCGACGGCTGCGTTCCGGACAAATCTAGCGGGAATAGCGTTGCCGGGACAGTGCCGACGACGCGATCGAACCCGCTCAATGTCCGCTCAGCACCAGGGTCTGGATCGGCAGCAGCAACGCCTGAATGCGCAGCAGCAGCGCGTGAACGAGGCCGACACCGTCGACGACGTGCAGCGCGATCTTCCGGCTGGTCGGCGTATCCTTGGCCGAGATCTCCTCGTGGTTGCTCGTATAGGCGTTGACGACGCAGCTGCTGCCGGGGGTCACGCCATCCAGGCCCCCTTTGTAAAGCGGCTCCATAAACACCAGGATGGCGCCGGGACGGACCGCGTTCTGTGGATCGACCAGCAGCTCTCCGGACCGGAATTGCCCGGCTGCGATGTAATCCTGCACGGTCGTGATCACCATCGGGATGATGACCCATGGCTTGGAGATGCAGGTCGCTTCCGCGACCATGCCCTCTTTCATCACCTGCGCCTCGATCTGGCCGAACCCGGCCTGGAGCACCTTGCGACCGGCTCCCTCCGGAATGAGCACGCCCGCAGGCCGCATCAGCTGATTGACGACGTCCCCCGGGCGCACCAGGAACTGCTCGACACGCCCATCGACGCCGGCGCGGACGACGGTCTTGTCGAGATCCACCTGGGCCTGATCGAGCGCGGCCTCGGCGCTCGCCTTCTGCGCCGGCAGCAGGACGGCGATCTGCATGGACACGGATTGCTTGGCGGCATTCGCCGCGTCGATCCCCGACTGACGTTGCTCGACCAAAACCTGGAGCTTGTCGATATCACGTTGCGGAACGATGCCGGGATTGCGCCGCTGCAGCTCGCTCTTGACCTCGAGCTCGTCCTTGGCCTGCTGGTAATTGGCCTTCGCCTCGCCGACCTGCGCTTCTGCCTTGACGACGTCAGCCTGCGCCGTCTGTATGGCGGCATCGACCTCAGCGACCTTCCGCCTGGCGGTCTCCAGCGCCGCCTGCTGCTTCGAAGCGTCGAGCGTGAACAGGACATCGCCCTTCTTCACGGAAGCGCTGAAGCCGACCTTGACATCGGCGACGCGGCCCGAGCCTTCGGGCAGAATCGGCACCGTGCGAAAATAAAGCGTCGCCGATGACGTCGCCGGATGGAAGTAGAAGATCATGGTGATCAGCGACACCGTCAGCATCAGGCAGCCCGTGATGCCCCAGCGCAGCTCGTACCAGATCGAGAAGAACGTGATCTCCTTGCCGAAGCGCTTGCCCTGGGCGTATCGGCGATAGAGATAGTCGGGCAGGATCGTCAGCAGCGAGCAGAACATCAGCTCAAACATGGCTGTGCTCCTTTGCCGGCGCCGGCTTGTCTGCCGCGGGCGTCGCGGCTTCGGGCGGGACACTCTCTCCATCGGCGGCCGGCGTCGCCTCCGCAATCTTCTCGACGGACCCGGCAATGCTGCGGAGCGGCGTGCCAAAATCCGGAAGGTCGATCATCGCGAGCAGCAGACCTGCAATCCAGAAGATATGCATGTGCGTAAACAACGAAATCAGGCCGAGCACCGCGACGAATTCGAATTGCAGCTTTTGCGATTTGTGTGCCATCCGCTCGGGCAGGCTGTGCAGTTTCCAGTAGAGCGTGCCGACCCAGAGCACGGTGCCGATCAGGAACAGGCCCATCACCACCATCAGCGTATCGGTCCCGCTCCCCGGCGCCAGATAGAACGGCAGATGGTGCGGTGCCATCGGATGCAATTGGTCACTCAAGCGTCTCTCCCGGTCGGCGCAGGTCCACTTGCGTCACTCTGTTCAGGCAGCTTCCCGGATTGCTTGACTTGAATCAAGAGAATGTACCCGGCCGGACCTAGCGTTTCCTCGATGCTGATTGGATAACTATCAGGAGCCGCAGCCATGGCCGGCCTCGACGATCTCATCCCCAACGCCGCCCAGATTCGGAAGGAAGCCGCCCTCAAGGAGGCCGAGAAGGCCGAAGAGTATGTCCGCCTCGCCGCCGCGGCCGATGCCGAGAAGCGCGCGCTGATCGAGCGGCTCAGCAAGCCTTCCGGCAAGAGCGAGGAGGAGAAGATCAAGCTCGCCTCGACCATCATCCAGCGTGCGGTGCGAAACGGCTTGACGGAGGTGCTGGTCTATCGCTTTCCCAACTCGCTCTGCACCGACAAGGGGCGCGCCATCAATCAGATGGAAAAAGGATGGGAAACCACGCTGACCGGCATTCCCAAGGAGATTTTCCAGCTCTGGACCGACTATTTGAAGCCGCGGGGCTATCGCATCGCCTACCAGGTCATCGATTTTCCCGGCGGCGTACCCGGCGATATCGGCGTGACCATTTCCTGGGACGATTGAGCGCAGCAGGGGGAAACGGCATGGCCAAGGATGCGCCCGCGGAGCGAATGAAGCGGAAGGATTACGAGAAGCAGCTGGAGAAGCTTCAGGTCGAGCTCTGTCATCTCCAGGACTACGTGCGGGAGAACAAACTCCGCGTCATCGTGCTGTTCGAGGGCCGCGACGCCGCCGGCAAGGGCGGGACTATCAAGGCCATCACCGAGAAGGTCAGCCCGCGCGTGTTTCGCGTCGTCGCCCTTCCCGCCCCGTCGGACCGCGAGAAGACCCAGCTCTTCTTCCAGCGCTACATGGAGAAGTTTCCGGCCGGCGGTGAGATCGTGATCTACGACCGCAGCTGGTACAACCGCGCCGGCGTCGAATATGTCATGGGCTTCTGCACACCCGCCGATCACGAGCGCTTTCTCAAGCTCTGTCCGCAGATGGAGAGATACGTTATCGAGGGCGGCATCATCCTGATCAAGATCTGGCTCGAGGTCGGGATGGACGAGCAGGAGCGCCGCTTCAAGGCGCGCATCGACGATCCCGTCCGGCAATGGAAGCTCAGTCCGATGGACCTGGAATCCTTTCGGCGATGGTACGACTATTCAAGGGCGCGCGACCTCATGCTGAAGAAAACGAGCACGAAGGAGGCGCCCTGGTACATCATCCGCTCCGACGACAAGCGGAGGGCCCGGTTGAACTGTATCGCCCACCTTCTTGGCGCCATTCCCTACAAGCGTGTCAAGAAGGACAAGATCAAGCTGCCGAAGCGTTCCGACAAGGGCCGCTACAACGACCAGGCCAGCCTGAAGGGCATGAACTTCGTCGCCGAGCGGTATTGAACGCGAACGGGCTGCGCTGCCGCAGCCCGTCGCCGCCTCGGGTCACTTCAAGCGGATCGTGACGCCACCGACGGCCGCCGACACTTCCGCACCGACCTTCGGACCGCTGAGCTGGAGGATCACGCCGTTGCCGTTCTGCAGCTGGACGGCACCGGCGCCCGCGGCGACCGCCCCGCCCGCTCCGCCCACGGCGTAGGAGCCTTCGATGGATGCAGGCCCCTTCAGATTGAGCGCCCGGCCGACGAACTTCGTGGTCGACGCCCCGACCGTGAGGCCGACGCTCATGCCGGAGACGGTGAAGGGATATTTCTTGCCCCGATAGAGCAGAACGCCCTCTCCACCACCGACGCCGACAATGAAGCCGCCCTTGGTGAACACGACGGCGACCTGGCCGGTCTCGGCGCGCGACGGCGTGCTGAGACCGGTCAGGACTGCAATCGAGGCAACCAGCGCAATGCCCGTGGCAAGTTTCTTCATGACGTACTTTCCCCTTGTGATCATTGCGCAAGAATCATCGCGAAATAGCCGAACACGGTAAGCAGGATGCCCGACACGGCGTAGCCGACCGGGAATCCGATCCAGGGCACGGAGCTCTGGATTTCGACCGCAGCTTCGCGGCACGGACCGGAATGCGAGCGTGCGCCCGCGACGCCGCCCATCAGCACCGCCGGATTGATCTTGAAGACGTGGAAGCCGATCGCCCAGACGATGAACGGCGGGATCGTGCAGGCAATGAAGCCGACAAGGAAGATCTTCAGAGCGACCGCGCCGGTGAGTTGAGCCAGCAGTCCGGCGCCGGCATTGACGCCGACGATGGCCACGAAGACGATGAGGCCGAGATCCTCCAGCACGTTGCGCGCCGCATTCGGCGTGTTGCCGAAGAAGCGAAGGCGCGACACGATCGAGGATACGATCACGCCCGAGAGCAGCAGGCCGCCGGCATTGCCGAGGCCGATCTTGGCGCCGAACGCCGGGAACTCGATCTTCCCGATCAGGAAGCCGAGGATCATGCCGACCGCCAGCGTCAGCAGATCGGTCGAGGTGTTGGACCGCGCGATCCGGCCCCACATCTCGCCGAGCTCGCTGACCGCAGACTTCAGGCCGACCACGGAGACGATGTCCATCCGCTCCAGCTTGGTCTTGAGACCGGCCGGAATCTGCACGCCGCCTCGTTCGACCTTGGTGACCTGCAACTGGCCCGCGAGCGCGGTGTCGCGGAAGGACTCGAACGTACGTCCCACCATCTCCTTGTTGGTGACGAGAATCTCCGCCTGGTCCATCGGGATGCCGAGCGTCTTGGCATCGGCGACCTCCGGCCCGATCAGACCCATCTTGTCGGTGAGATGCTCGGTCGAGCCACCGAGTGCGACGACGTCGCCCCTCTGCAGCACGAGCTCGGGGTCGGCACCTTGCGCCTCGCCACCGCGCGAAACGTTGACGATGCGGTATTCCGGGTTGATTGTCCGGAACTTGGCGATGCTCATCCCCGCCGTTGCCGGATTCTCCAGCCTATAGGCACGCAGGCCGAACTGGCGGAAGCCCGTGAGACCGCCACCCTCGAGATCCCTGACGCCAAATTCCTGCTCGTACTGCCGGGCCGCCGCCTTCGCATCGACACCCCACCAGCGCGGCAGATATTTGCAGATCAGGATGATGCCGACGGTACCCCAGATGTAGGTGATACCGTAGGACAGCGCGATCATGCCGGAGGCATCCTCAGCCTTCATGCCCTCGGGCAGCTTGACGACGCCCGAAGTGACGGCCTGCTCGGCCGAACCGATCGCCGCCGACATGGTCTGGGACCCCGCCAGCATGCCGCCGGCCGCACCGGGCGGAAGCGAGAACATCTTGGCGCCGATGACGACCAGCGCGAGCCCGAGGACGCTCGACACCAAGGCCAGGATGCAGAACTTCAGTCCGTCGCCCTTCAAACTGTTGATAAAGGACGGGCCGACGCGCAAGCCGACGCCGTACATGAAGAGATAGTAGAACAGGCTCTTCGCAAAATTGTTCAGCTCCAGCTTCACGCCGTAGCTGGATGCCCAGACGGAAACGCCCGCGCCGACCACGATGGCGCCGGCGACCATGCCGAGGCCATAACCCTTGATGCTGGCCCGGCCGATATAGACGGCGAGACCGACGACGAAGAACAGCAGCAGATACGGGTTCTGCTGCAGGAACGTGAAAAACGCCTGCATGTTGGTCCCCTCCAAGCCTATGACGCGGCCTTGAGCTTCGGCTGCGCGCCGGGTTTCGGCCGGCCGAGTTTCGCCAAGGCTTCGGTGCGAACGAGCTTCAACCCTTCCTTGGCGTCGTAGCCGTGGATCTCCTTCACATCGAGCTTGCGCATGAAGTCGATGGTCTCCTGCGTGATGACCTGTCCCGGCACCATGATCGGGAAGCCCGGCGGATACGGGATCACGAAGTTGGCCGAGACGAGCTCAGGTCCCGCCTTCAATCGCCGATCGATCTCGGGATCGTTGAGGCGGATGTGCTCGCAGCCGGCGACGTCATAGGCGGCGTAGAAGCCGGTGCGGATGTCGCCTTCGTTGGTCCTGGTGCCGGCATCGCCGCGGAAGCTCGGGTGGAAATGCGAGAAGTTCGGCAGATCCGGCACGTCCTTCATCAGGCTCGTCACCCGCGCCTCGAACGTCTTGCGGGCATTGGCGCCGCCATGGGCAAGGCCGCGATCGATCTCGCCCGCGATTTCGGCGAGCACGCGGACGAGATGCGCGACGTCACTGCGGGTGTTGTTGATGTTGGACTGGACCAGGACGGAGTTGCGCGAGGTCTTGTTGACCTGAATATTGTACTCGTTGGCGAGAATGCCCTTGAACTGCGTGCCGTCATAACCGGCCATGCCGCACACCAGCGTCATGCGGGTCGGGTCGAGGCAGAACTCATCCTCATCCAGGCTCTTGAGCGTATTCGCCCAGTTGACGCCGGGAGCGAGAAAGTCCGTGAAGCCGCTCTGGCGGTATTGCGCGGGCACCATGGCGTCGGCACCGAGGATGCGGAAGTATTTCGAGATCAGCGGATTGTTGTTGACCGCCTGGCGGATCGCGAACGCGATCTCGATCGCATTGGCGACGAGGCCATAGCCCTCCAGCTCCATCTGCCGCCGCGAGATGTCGAGGCTGGCGATCAGTTGCTGGTTCGGGCTGGTCGAGGCATGGGTGAACACGGCCTCCTTGAATTGCTGCTCGACCGTATGGAATTCGACGTCCTTCACCGAGAGCATCGAGCCCTGGCGGATCGCCGACATCGACTTGTGGGTCGAGTTGGTCTGGTAGACGCGCAGCCGGATCAGGCGCGGATCCGGGATCAGCCTGGTCTTGAGCAGCACCTCGTCGGACGGATTCTTGCCGAGCTCGGCCTGCTGCTTCTCATAGGCCGCAACCGACTTCGGATCACGCATCCACGCCTCGATCTCGTTGGCGGCGCCAAGTCCGGTGCGGCGGCGCAGGAACGGCGAGAAGCGCGCGAAGCCAAACCAGGCCTCGTCCCACAGGAAGATCAGATCGGGCTTGATGGCGAGACATTCCTCCATCACCCGGCGGGTGTTGTAGATGTGGCCGTCGAAGGTGCAATTGGTGAGATCGACCATCTTGACGCGGTCGAGCCGGCCGTCCGCCTTTGCGTTCAGCAGCGCCTGCTTGATCGTCTTGAGCGGCACCGCGCCGTACATCGAATATTCCGTCATCGGGAACGCCTCGACATAGAGCGGCTGCGCGCCGGCCAGCACCATTCCGTAATGATGCGACTTGTGGCAGTTGCGGTCGACGATCGCGATGTCGCCGGGCGCGAGCAGCGCCTGCACCGCCATCTTGTTCGAAGTCGAGGTGCCGTTGGTGACGAAGAAGACGCGGTCGGCGCCGAGCGCCCTCGCCGCCTTCTCCTGCGCCTTCTTGATGTTGCCGGTCGGCTCGAGCATGCTGTCGAGGCCGCCGGTGGTGGCGCTGCTCTCGGCCAGGAACAGGTTCGGACCGTAGAACTCGCCCATGTCGCGGATCCAGTCGGACTTGAAGATCGACTTGCCGCGCGCGATCGGCAGCGCGTGGAAGGTCCCGATCGGCCGCTGGGCGTATTTCTTCAGATTGTCGAAGAACGGCGTGTCGTAACGATCCTGGATGCCTTCGAGGATCGACAGATGCAGCTCCAGAAGCTCTTCGACGGAATAGAAGATGCGGCGAACCACATCCGCCTCGGGATTGCCGGCCAATTCCTCCACGTCGCGGTTCGAGATCATGTAGAGATCGAGCTCGGGCCTGATGCGCTTGATGATCTGTGCGAGCCGCAGCGCCGACGCGTCGGTTTCGTCGTTGAGTCCGGCGGTAGCCATGATCGAGCGCAGCACCGGCGCATTGTGCCGCGAACGCAGGCCGAAGCCCTCGTTGATGATGACGGCCCCGATGTTTGGATTGAGCATCGTCGCGCAGAACGCATCCTCCAGGCTACCGACGATGACGGGTTCATAGATGAAGGCATCGACCGGACGACGCAGCTTGCGCCATTCGGCCGCAAGGGCGGGCCATTGGCCGGGCGACACGCCGGTGACGACAAGCGTCTCGAAGTACGGCCTGCGCGCCGTATGCGCGCCGAAACTCGGCGGCACCAGCTCGGGTGCATCGCCATTACCGTCATCCTTGGCGCTCCAGTCGCCGGCATGTTGGCGGAAGGACCGCGTGGCCAGCGCCTGGGCAATCCTCGTGGCAAGAGCGAACGAGGTCGCGCCGTCGCCGGCGGCCGCCGCTTCCCGCAGCGCCGCCATCAGCTGCATCCCGGGATAACCGTGAAATTCTTCCGTGATCGAAAGATCGGCCAGCACCGCATCGTAGGCCGCGCGATTGCCGACCCGGGCCCAGGTCTTGGCTGCCTCGACCAGATCGCGCCAATCGTCCGCCCGGGCGCCCGGGCCGGAAAAGAACTGGTCGATGCGCTTTTGCGCGGGCTTCGTGTCCTTGGCCATGTGTCTCTCCCGATCCTCGACTGTCCCTGCCGGTCTCTTGATCTTCGCTGGGACAAAAATGATGCGTCATCGTGGGTTCGGGGCCGGCGACTCCATTGATCCAAGTCAACGGTCGGACTCATTCTCAGGGGAGCATCGTCCGAGACGACAGTTCGCATTGCAGCACACAGCCGTCAGGCTGTTCGGTGCCCAGTGACGGCCTGCTCGTCGCCGAGCACGCTGTCGAGCGAGCGCAGCCATTGGATGCTATCGGTCTTCTCCGCGAGCCCCTCGGCATGCAGGAGATCGCGGAGCTGCGCATGCGCTCCGACGATGCAGAGCGCGACCTTCCGCGAGGCAAGCTCGTCATGAAGGTCGTGCAGCATGTGCGCTCCGGCGAGGTCGATATAGGGCGATGCCGAGAGATCGCAGATCACCAGCCGAAGCTCCGATGACGCCGCGAGCGCATCCAGGATCCGGTCCAGAACGGTCTCGGCGTTGATATAGAGCAGCGAGGCTTCGGGCCGGAACGCAATGATTCCGGTCAGGGGTTCGACCCCTTCGTGCCTCGCGCTGTCCGAATAACGGCCGCTGCCGGGCAAACGGCCGATGAAGGCAACGTGCGGCTGCGAGGCCCGCGCCAGCAGCAACAGGATCGATGCGATCGAGGCGAGCAGGACGCCTTGCAGGATTCCGAGCAGCAGCACGGCAATCAGGGCAATTCCTGCGGCATAGAAATCGATCCGGCTGACCCGCCACATCCGCAGGAGCGCACGGATATCGACGAGCTTGTAGACGGCGGCAAAGACGATGGCCGCAAGCACCGCCTTGGGCAGATTGGTGAGCAGCCCCGTGAAGAACAGAAGGCACAGTCCGAGCGCCGCCGAGCAGATCACCAGTGCCAGCGGGGTCCGGGCGCCAGCATTGTCATTGACCGCGGATTGCGACAAGCCGCCGGCGACGGGATAGCCATGCCCGAGCGCGGCCGCGAGGTTCGCGGCTCCCAGTCCCAAAAACTCCTGGCGAACATCAAGGGAATAGCCGTGCTTGGCGGCGAAGCTGCGCGCGGCCGAAACACCCTCGATATAGGCCAGCAGCACACATCCGGCGGCGAGCGGGAAAAGATCGTCGAACTCCAGCAAGCCGAAGGCCGGTAGCGCCAACGCCGGCAGTCCCTGCGGGATCGTGCCGGTGACGGGCACGCCGAGAGCGGGAAGGCCGAGCAGCGTCGCTGTCGCGATGGCCAGGGCAACGATCGCGATTCCGACCGGCCGGCCCGGCAGGAGCCGCTCGCCAAACAGAAGCATTGACAGCGCGACGGCGCCGATGGCGAGCACGAGCGGGTCCGTCGCGCCGATCTGGCCGGACAGCTTGATCGCCCGGTCGAAGAAATTGTGGCCGCCGCCGGCAACGCCGAGCAGGCTCGGCAACTGGCTCATGATGATCGTGAGCCCGGCCCCGGCCTTGAAACCGACCAGGATGCTGTCGCTGACGAGGCGGACCAGCACGCTCAGCTTGAACAGCCAGGCGATGAGGCACAGCACCGCCACCGCAAAGGCCGCAAGGCTTGCGATCTGCGCATAACGCACGGCATCCCCTCCGGCCAGCGCTCCGACGGTGCTCGCAATCATCAGGGAGATCGCCGAGGTCGGCCCGATCGCAAGTTGCCGCGAGGCTCCCAGCAACGCGTAGCCGAGGCCGCCGAGCAGATAGCCGTAAACGCCAACCTGAGGCGGCAGTCCGGCCATCGCGGCATAAGCGAGCGAGACCGGGATGGCGTAAGCGGCGAGCGTGATGCCGGCGACCGCATCTGAAAAGAGCCACTCCCGCCGATAGGCGGCAAGCCAGCTGGCCGGCGGCAAGAAACGCATCCATCCCGGTTCCGACGGCGCGCTCATTGGACGGCGCTCTGATGCGAGGCTTCGCAGCGCAGCAAGACGACCAGCAGCGCCACCACTGGAATACCGAGCGCGAGCCTTGGAATGGCTTGCGTGGCGAAGGCACCCGCCGCCGCGCCGAAGCCGAACATGGCGCACAGGGCAAAGAGGATGCTCGAACGGCGCAGCGTCCCGGGTGGCGCGGCTCCGGCCGCGGCCACAAAGACTGTCTCGATCCCCTGGCGCAGGTTGCCCGTGATCATCACCGTGCTGCACGTAACGCCTTCGACCCTGGTGAAGATCGCGGTCTGCATCGCGGCGACGAGCGAGATGCCGAGCGTTCCGGCCAGATCCGGCAGCCTGTTATGCAGGATACCGATTGCGATCAGCAGCAGAATTTCGAGCAACGTGCTGATTGCGCTGGCCCGCTCGCCCGCAATGCGGCGCAGCCATGCGGCGATCACGATACCGCTCGTAAAGGCGAGAAGCGGCGGCACGAAGTGAAGAGCCCTGGTCCAGTTGCCGGCCGTCGCATAGACCCAGAGGAAGATCAGGTTGGCGGTCTGGGCATTCGCCATCACGCCGTGGATGATCCATGTATAGGCGTCGATATAGCCGCCGGCGAAAGCGAGCAACAGGACGATCTCGACCGTCTCGTCACGACGGGTCGCGCCTGCTGCGAGATCAAGAACGCTCATGTCGACGATGCCGGTTGACGCGAGCTGTGCATCGCCCGATTGGCCGTGCCTTGTCGCTCGCAAGTCTTGATCTGGATCAAGCATCCCCGCGATTTCGCGAATGAGATCGTGACGACGCGCCGGGGGAGATGCGACATGGATACCGTCAGGTGGATCATCGCCACTGCTCCGGAAATCTTTCTGCTGATCGCGGTCGCCATCGGCACGATCCTGGGCCGGGTCCGGATCCGCGGTTTTGCCGTCGGGACCACCGCCTGCATCCTGATCGTGTCCGTGCTGCTCGGACAGCTCGGCCATTTCGCATTTCCCGCGTTGCTGCGCGTGATCCTGTTCAGCCTGTTCGTCTTCACGATCGGCTATCGGTCGGGCCCCGAATTCTTCGCCTCCTTGAGCGTCCGCACGCTGGCCCAGGTCGCCGTGGCGCTGGTGCTGGGCGGCACGGGTCTCGTCATCGTCCTGTTGTTCGCCCGTGCCTTCAGCCTCGATCCCGGCACCGCCTCCGGAATTGCGGCCGGCGCGCTGACGCAATCCTCGGTGATCGGAACGGCGTCGGGCGCATTGGCCCAGCTCGGCCTGCCCAAGGATATGCTGAGCCAGCAAGAGGCGAACATCGCGGCGGGCTACGCGGTAACTTACGTGCTCGGCTATATCCTGACGCTGTTGTTCGTGCCCTTCGTCGCGCCGAAATTGATGCGGATCGACCTGAAGGCGGAGGCCAAGAAGCTCGAGACCGAACTTGCCGGCGGTGACCCGCCGAAGACTGAAAACCTGTCCTATCGCAAGTTCCAGGCCCGCGCCTATCGGGTGACCGCAGGCGCCGGCCGCACCGTCAAGTCGATCGAGGAGGAAATCGGAAGCCGCACCGTCGTCGAGCGCATCGTCCGCCAGGGCGCCGACGTCGAGCCGCATCTGGAGACCGTGCTGGAAGCCGGCGACGACATCGTCATCGCCGGCCGAACCGCCGTCATCGTCGCCGCCAGGCCGATCATCGGCACCGAGATCGACGCGGATGAGATCCTGAAAGCCGTCCCGGGCAACGTGATCGAGGTGCTCGTGGACAATCGCCATCTCCATGGCCGTTCGATCCAGGACATCGCAGCACGTGTCGGCACCGACGCCCGCGGCGTCTTCCTCCGCGGCCTCACCCGCATGAGCCGCGAGGTGCCCTTGAGCGCGGACACGCGGGTCTATGTCGGGGACGTCATGACGCTGGTCGGCAGCACGCGCAATATCGAGCGTGCGGCAAAGTCGATCGGTCAGATCCTGCGCTCGGGTGATCGCACCGACATCGCGTTTCTGGCCGCCGGCATCGCGGCCGGCCTGCTCGCGGGGCTGGTCAGCTTCAGGGTCGGCGGCGTTGCCCTGACGCTCGGCGGTGGCGGCGGCGCCCTGATCGCCGGCCTCGTCTGCGGCTGGCTGCGGTCGCGCAAGCCGATCATGGGGGCAATGCCGCCGGCGGCTCAGCAGACCCTGAGTGATCTCGGGCTCGGCGGCTTCATCGCGGCGATCGGCCTCGGCAATGGCGCCGCCGCCTGGGCTGCGATCCAGGCGCACGGGTTGCTTCTGGTCGGCATGGGCCTCGTCATCACCATCGTGCCGCTGGTCGTCGCAACGCTGTTTGCCCACCACGTGCTGCGCATGAATCCGGTCATTGCCTGCGGCGCATTGGCCGGTGCCATGACGGTCGATGCCGCGGTGACCGGTGCGTGCGAGGTCGCCGAGAGCCAGACGCCCGTCCTCGGCGTCGCCGTCCCCTACGCGGTCGGGAATGTGCTGCTGACCGTGCTCGGGCCGATCATCGTCGCTGCGACCTATAGCGGATGATGGAGTTCAGTGATGGCGCAGCCGGCCAGATCGCCGCTGAGTTACGTCGCTGCCCTGCTGTTCGCCTGGGCCATTTTCACTCCGGCCGCGCGCGCCGGAGACGACGTCCGCATCCGGGAGGAAGTCTGGGCGCTGCCGCTCGCGCTGCCGATGTTCGCCTATCTGGTGCGCCCGGTCGGCGACGGCCCCTTCCCGCTCGTGATCATGAACCACGGCGTCTCGCTCAATCCGACAGACCGCAGCTTCTTTCCGCTGGTCGAATTCCGCGACGCCGCCCAATGGTTCGCAAGGCGCGGCTACCTCGTGGTAGCGCCGGTCGGCACCGGCTATGGCGCAGCCGCCATCGACATTCCCGAGCGCGCGGTCTACGGGCCGTTCTTCTCCAAGATCGGCAGGTGCGGCAATCCCAACTTCCGCGACGCCGGCCTTGCGGTCGCCAAGACCGACCTTGCGATCATCGACTATCTGGCCGCCGAGAAGCGCATCGTCCCCAAGGACGTGATCGTGGTCGGGCAGTCCGCCGGCGGCTGGGCCTCGATCGCCCTGTCGAGCCTGAACCCGCCGCAAGTCAGAGCGATCATCGCCTTTGCTGCGGGCCGCGGTGGCCGCGTCGGCGGCAAACCGAACAACAACTGCGCGCCTGACAGACTGGTGGAGGCCACCGCGGGTTTCGGCCGCACCTCGCGTGTGCCGATGCTGTGGATCTACATCGAGAACGACACGTTCTTTGGCCCTGATCTGTCGAAGCGCATGCACGCGGCCTTCACGACGGCCGGCGGCCGCGCCGAATATCATCTGATGCCGCCCTTTGGCGATGAAGGGCATTTCTTCATCGGGTCGAAAGATGCGATCCCGCTCTGGTCGCCGCTGGTCGCGAAATTCCTCGACGCGCAGAAGTGATTGTCCGACCGAAAGATCCGATCATGCCCAATGCCCGCAACTGCTTTGCAGCTCTTCTGGTCATCGCCCTCGCCGGCACCGTGACGCCATCGGGACACGCCACCCCGAAAGCCGCCCGGGCCGAAAAGCCGGCTGAAGTCGTGCCGCGCGGCCAGCGTGAAGCCAAGGACATCAGCTACGGAAACTGGCAGAAGCTCTGCTACAAGGCCGGCGGCGCGCCCACGCTTTGCCGGACCTCGATCACGGGCCAGTTCGCGACCGGACAGACGGCCATCCGGGTCGATCTGATCGAGCGCGAAGACGCCGCCACGACCCGGCTGCAACTGTTCGTGCCCGTCGGCATGTACCTGCAGCAGCCACCCAGGCTGCGTGTCGACCAGGGAGCACCCGTCCGCGTGCCCTATACCTGGTGTCTCACCAATCTATGCGTCGCCGCCGATGTGGCCGCGCCGAAGATGATCAAGGAGATGGAGTCCGGCACGACCCTGACGCTGGAACTCGTCGATTCGAATCTCCTCGCCATGACGACTTCGATTCCCCTGACGCAATTTGCTTCCGTCCATAAGGGAACGCCGGCCAGGACGCTGGAGCAAGATATCGACGAATGAGGACCTGAATGACCTCAGGAGATACGGGCGCGTTCGACGGACCCGATCAGTGACTGCGCCGTAAATGGCTTGGTCAGATAAGCGATGCAGCCGGAGCCGAGCGCCGCAGCACGGTTCGCCGGACTATCGTTGCCGGTGATGTAGATCACCGGTGCGGTGACGCCCTGCTCAGCCAGGCTGCGCCGTGCGTCGATGCCGGATCTTTCTCCGAGATCGATGTCGAGAACAATGCAGATCGCGGTGTCGAACTTGCCGTACCGGAGCAAGGCGCCCGCAGATTCGAACAGTGTGACGTCGAAGCCATATCCGCGCAGCAGTCTGTTCATGCTGGTCCGCATGGACAAATCGTCATCGACGACAAAAACGGACCGGCGTAGTGGCAAGGCGATCTGCCTTTTCGGAAGATGAGCGAGCCGCGGGAGCTGCGATCACGATTGGGATACTGGATACGCTTGCTCTGCGTTGTCGACCCGAGGCCTGTGCATCATTGCGCACGGCGCGGCGTGCACTGTCAACACGCCTCCATACTGTCCTTTGGGGCAGTCACATCGTGAGAACCGGCTTGCGATGACAAGATTGCTAATGCTCGTTCGCACCGATCATTCCGAGCCGCTCCGCGATCGAAACGAGCTCTGCAAGTGAATGAACCTGCATCTTCTCCATGACCTGGTGGCGATGTGCCTTCACGGTACGCTCGGTGGTCCCGAGCTCATGCGCAATCTGCTTGTTGATCCGGCCGCGCACGATGAGGTTGAACACCTGCCGCTCGCGTTGCGTGAGGGTAGCCAGATGAGCGCGAAACGTCTCCAGCCTGCTGCGCTGGGCGCGCGCAGCCCGCTGACCTGCCAGAGCCCGCTCGATGGCATCGATCAACTGCTCGGAGGATATCGGCTTGGTCAGGAAGTCTTCCGCTCCCGCCTTGATCGCCCGCACGGTGGTCGGCGTGTCTGCGTGCCCGGTCAGGAAGATGATCGGCAGGGTCGATCCGGACGCGATCAATCGAGCTTGCAAATCCGGACCGCTCAATCCCGGGATCCGCACGTCGAGCAGAATGCATCCCGCCTGCTCGTCATCCAGCGCGGATTCCAGCAACTCCAGGGCGGACGCATAGGTCGCGACCTCATAGCCCGCGAGCTTCAACCGCCGCTCGATCGCCGTCCGAAAGGACTCGTCGTCGTCGACCACGTGAACGAGACCCGGCACCTTCAACCTCTCGCCCGGTTCCGGCGAGGGCCATCGACACCCCCGCTCTCCAAAAGTCCGTCTTCAACAGTCTGTGGACCGAAATATCGGCTCGCAATGAGCCAAAATCCCCGCAGTGGCGGCGACTTCTCATTCCACGCACTCAAGCCTCCGAACTGTCCCTTGGTACAATGAACCTCGGGACAATGGATTGAAATACCGCCTTGGTCGAAGATCAACCTCGGCGGGAGCGGGACAGCGCGGCGCATTCCCGGCTGGAGATATTTCGTCCGACGAACCAATTCGGCGATGAGCTGAGGGTTTTGCCATGTTTGTTCGCATCACCACCGATTCCGCGCTGCGCCCCAATTCCCTCCGTGACCTCGGCATGACCAGCGATTCAAAAGCGCTCGTCAGTTTAAGCGAATTTTCTTACAGAAAAGGAACGGAGATATATGGCGAGAAGGAGCCTGCCGAATACGTCTATCAGGTCAAGGCGGGCGCCGTCCGAAGTTACAAGCTGCTGTCGGACGGCCGCAGGCAGATCGGCGCATTCCACCTCAGCGGGGACATTTTCGGCCTCGAGAACGGCAACGAGCACCGATTTACGACGGAAGCGGTCGTCGATACCACGGTGCGCCTGATCAAGCGGCAAAGCCTCGAAACGGTAGCCGAAAGCGATGCGACGGTCGCCAAAAACCTGCTCAGCATGACCACGACCAATCTCCAGCATGCTGAAGACCACATGCTGCTGCTCGGCCGCAAGACCTCCCTGGAGCGGGTCGCGGCGTTCCTGCTCGAAATGGACAAGCGGCTGACGGCGGCGGGCGTCATGGCGCTCCCGATGTCGCGGCGCGATATCGCCGACTATCTTGGCCTGACACTGGAGACCGTCTCGCGCGCCCTGTCGCGCCTGCACGAGCTCGGCGTCCTCGGCTTCATTGGCAACACCCAGCGCCAGATCGTGTTGCTCGACCGGAGCCAACTCGCCAGCCTCGATCTTCAATCCTAGACGGAACGCCGATCGCGATTGACCACCGATCGGGGGCTCTGCCCCCGCAGCCTCTTCATATCTGGCGCGAACCTGGACCGGGAGCTTCGGTCAGTCCGAGATGCTCGAGCGTCTTGCGCAGCACCTCGAAAAGAATGGCGGCGGACCAGCCGAACAGCAGGACGCCATTCATGGCGGTCAATGGGCCGATCAGCCGCCATTCGCCGACCGGCGTGATGTCGCCGTAGCCGAGCGTGGTGTAGTTGACGAAAGCGAAGTAAAGCAAGTCACTGCCGGCAGCCGCCGCCTGGACGATTTCGTAGGTCGCGGCCCAGGTCAGGATTTCCAGCATGTGCGCAAGCTTCAACACCACGGCAGTTGCGATCATGACGCCCATCAAGTGCAGCCTCGGTCGCCTGGTATGACGCAGGCCCGCGCTGCGCGCGATCCCGACGGCAACGACCGTCACGAGCGCGTGCAGCCCGATATTGATCACGCTCACCAGCGTGCCGACGAGAAACTGCAGCATCATGCTAACCACCCAGACGTCATGTTGCCCCCGGCTGCCTTGCTCCGCACGCCACACCCGGGGCCAAGCGACCACTGCAACGATTGATCCAGATCAATGGAGCTCAACGAGCGCGATGTCTCGCCAAGGAGCCGCTCGCAACTCGCACGTGACCGGCGCGACCTCAGTCGCGCTTGAGCCCGATCGACTTGACGATGGGGGTAAGGCGGGCCAGTTCGTCCTCGACCAGGCGCTGAAATTTGTCGGGGCCCGAATCGAGATCCGGCTCCAGACCTTGCGAACGATAGCCTTCCTGCAAATGAGGATCGTCCATCGCCGTGCGCGTCGCCGCGGCGACCCGCTCCACGATCGTATCCGGGGTCGCTCTCGGAGCGAACAAGCCAAACCAGCCGGCATATCTGAGGCCCGGCATCCCTTCCTCGATCACCGTCGGAATCTCCGGCGCGCCGCTCAACCGCCTGTCGCTCGTCACCGCGATCAGCCGCAGCTTGCCCGCAGAATGCAGTTGCAGGAGCTGGCTCGACACCACGGCGATCACCGAAGAAATCTGTCCACTCACCAGGTCGTTGGTCGCGGGCCCCATGCCTCGATAGGGAACGTGGACGAAATCCGCCGCAAGGCCGGATTGCTGCCTGAACATCTCTCCGATGAGATGATTGCCGGTGCCGACGCCCGGAGTGCCGTAGGACAACTTGCCCGGATTGGCCCTGGCGAAAGCTATCAGCTGCTTCAGGTCCTTGACCGGCAAGGACGGATGAACCGCGAATGCCAGCGTGCTGGTGATCAGCCGGTAGATGGCGCGGAAGTCACGAACCCCGTCATAGGCCGGCTGCGCCGAGGACAACGGGATCATCACCTGCGTGCTGCCATTCCCGAGCAGAAGCGAATAGCCGTCGGGCGCACTCTGCGCCACCGCGGCGGAGCCGATCGCGCCTCCCGCGCCGCCGATGTTCTCGACGTAGATCGGCCCCAGCAGCGGGGCGACCCTGTCGGCCCAGGGACGGCCAATCTGATCGCCTGCGGCGCCGGCCGTATAGGGAATAACCAGCCGGATGGCCCGGACAGGGTAATCGTCGGCGACTGCGCCACCGGGCCAGGCGGCGAGCGCCGCTATCCGGGCCGCCTTATCAAGCAGTTCTCGTCGCGAGATGAGCGTCATTGGCTGCGAATTCGGGACCGTGGTGAGCGTGCTACACGAATGAGGAGGCCAGGCGGCTCCGGGACTTAAAGATTTGGTAACGATACCAACGCGATTGATCACATTAATGCAAATCGCACGCCGCCGGTGTCTAGCCCGAAACCACCCTGCTATAAAGCGCAGCTACGGCTCAATCGATCTTCGCGAATTGTCCGGTTTCCCTGATTGCGCATGAACAAGCCCAGCAACACGTTCGACATCGGCATCGAGCCATCGTTCGACTTTCTGTCTCCGGAATATGCCGAGCTGTTTGACCGCTCGGCAGCCACCGCGTTTCAGCATCCGATCTGGCTGCACAGCCTCTATGCCCGGCTCGCCGCGAATGCCGGCGCAACGCCTCTCGTCGTCGTGGTCCGACACCACGCGACCGGGGTCCTCGCGATGGTGCTGCCCCTGCTCCGGATCCGACGCGGCCCGATCCGAACGGTCGAGTTCGCCGACCTGCGCGTCTCCGATTATCTGGCACCGGTTTGCAGCCCGGAGGTGTTTTCGCAACTGCTCGACGACGCGGCGGCATGTGCGCAGATTCAGCGCCTTGTTCGCCCTTTCGATCTGTTGCGCATGACCAAGCTGCCCGATGCGCGGCTGCCGATCGAAAACCTCCTGGCGGCATCCCGTCGCGTCTCGATGGACACCAATGCCTACGCGACGGTGCTCGTGGCGCCATTCGAGCAATGGCGGGCCAGCGCGATCGACCGCTCCTATCAGAAGGAGCTCGCAAAGAAATATCGCCAGCTCCAGAAGAAGGGCGAGTTGAGCTTTTCATGCTGCAGCGACAGCACCTCTGTGCTCGAAGCGCTGGAAGTGATGAAGAAGTTTCGCGGTCCGCGCTTTCAGGCGCAGGGCGACGGCGACCTGCTTCAGCGTCCGGAATATTTCGGCTTCTATTCCGACGTGGCGCTCCGTGGTCTCGGCAGCTTCGTGCGCCTCTACGCCATGAAGATGGACGGCGAAGTGATCGCCGCCGTGCTCGGACTGTGCCATCGGGGCAGCTTCCTCATCATCATGAGCGCCTTCGACATTACCGGCTACAAGAGCCAGTCCCTGGGCGCGCTGATGTTCGAGCAGGTGGCGCGCGATTGCATCGAGCGCGGAGACCAGATGCTCGACTTCACCATCGGTGACGAGCCCTACAAGAAACTGTTCGGCGGGCAGCCTTCGCCGATGTGGGCGGTCACGCAGGTCGGCAGCACCGCCGGCACCATCGCGCTGTTTGCGCTGAAGCAGGCGCCGTGGCTGAAGCTGGCGGCCAAACGGCTATCGGATTTGCGGCTCCTGCCCGCCCGCACCCCCACGCCCACGCGCTGATCCGCCGGCCGGCGGAGACGCGCACATCTCAGGCGCGCAGCGCGCCGCGGACGCGTCCAAGCCAGCCCGGATGCATCTGATCGACACGGTGCGCCAGGCTGCGCCGCAGAAAGTGCAGCCGACGCCGGACATCCCAGCCGATATCGTTGCGAGAGGTCAGGGCCTGGCGGAATCGCGCCATCTTCAGAGACTGCTGGTCCGCCGCGATCTTGTCGCGATCGGAATAGAACTGCGAGATCTTGTCCAGGCCCATCCCGGGCGACGCGAGCCATTTCGGCGCATATTCGGTGCACAGACGATCGACGTCCACCAGCAGGCGCGCGACGCCCGTTCCGGCGGCGGGACAATTGGTCTGGAAGGCATCACCGATGAGCACGATGCCCGGCTGGAGATGTCCCTCGACGACGGTCAGATCCATCACCCAGTTCTGGACCTTTTCGATGACGCGGAAATCGCCGAGATAGGTCCGCAGTCCCGGCAGCAGACGCAAGAGCGTCGCTTCCGGCTCGCGACGCAGCTCGCGCATGATCGGATCGGTCGGGTCGCGGAACATGAAGAGATTGGCGCGCATGCCGGCGCGGACGGGGAACAGGCTGAGATAGTCGATGCCATCGGCCGTGCGCTCGCCATAGCAGGTCAACGCCTCGAAATCGAACGGGCGACCGTCTTGGCGGCCAATCGTGAAACCGAACGACACCGAATGGCGCTCGGCCAAGATCCGCCGCTTGATACCGAGTTTATAGCCGAGAGCCGTCGCCATGCCGGTCGCGAGCACGACGAGGCGCGCGCTCACGCGCCGCCCCGAGGCCAGCGCGAGATGCTGGACGTCGTCGCTGCTGCTGATCGCGGTGACCTCGTCGACGATCGGGCTAGAGGAAGCAGGTATCTGGCTGCGCGCCATCGCGACGAGATCGGCATAGGAAAACCCATAGGCCTGACCGACGCTGACATCGACCACCTTGCCTTCCCGGATGTTGAGCACCTGATCATACCGACAAGCGGCATTCTCGAGCGCGTTGAAGAAGCCCAACTTGCGCAACAAATCCAGTTGATGGCCGCCGATCTTTTCGACCCGGAATTCGTCGGGCTGAACCGCGCGCTTCTCGATCAGGGCGACGCTATGCCCTGCCCGCGCCAGCACCGCAGCCGCAAGCGATCCTGCAAGGCCGCCGCCGACGATCGCGATGTCCGCAACAATACGCGAAGGTTCAGCTGCGGCGTTCGGTTCGGTCACGGTTCTATCCACCGTCATGATCTGGGCTCCCACGGTCAACTAAAGTCGCACGTGCAATTCTCCCGCCTGATCCCGCATCGCGGGGTCGAGCGCGATGATTTCTCGATATCGAGGTTAACGAGCGGGAGAGCCGGCCCTCCCAGCGACGGCCGGCACGTCTCTTGCTGGGGAATCTCCGTCAATAGCGGCTTTTGACGGCGTGGCGGCCGATTCCGGCGAGCCGTCCCGCAGTCGAACCGCTGATCTCTCCTTTCCCGGCCGTCGTCGCCGCGCTGCGCGACCGGTCGGTCCGAACCGCGCCTTGCTCTATTTGGGACAATGGGGACGACGATGTTCCACAGTGAAGCAACCGGCATTACCGCGATGCCGTCGCCGCCGGCGGGATCCCGGACGACGCCCATTAACACTCGGGGTTTTTCGGCATGCTAGGTTGTCGTCCGTACCGGAACATGTCTCTTCGGGAGAGAGCAGCTCCTTAGATTTCCATGATCGAATCCATCCTCCAGCTGTTGCGGCGTGACGTCACGCGCGGTGTTGTCGGGACCATCCTCCTCAAGGTTGGCAGCGGCGCGCTCGCGTTTGCGCTGTTCTCGCTGGCGGCGCGAACGATGTCGCCCGACGGCTTCGGCATCTTTGCGACCTGGCTTTCGGTTGCGCAGATCGCCGCCGTCATCGGACTGGTCGGGCAGGAATCCTTGCTGGTGCGCTTCCTGAACGAATATCAGGTCGGCGAGCGGCCGGACCTCACCAAAGGCGTCCTGCTGTCGAGCTTCAAGATCACTTCGGTCGCCATGCTGATCGTGATCGTCGGCATTGCCATCGCGGCGCACATGAGGGGCGACTGGTGGGTGCTGATCCTCGCGGTGTCGGCCTACACGGCGGTGAACGCCGGCGTGATGCTCGGCAGTCAGGTCGCACGCTCGTTGGTCAGCATCCTCATGGGCGAGGGAAATCGCGAGTTCTTCTGGCGGGTCATCGTCGTCCTTTTCCTGCTCGCCATGCTGCTGACGCACCGCCAGCTCGATCCCGCCGAGTTGTTCGCGGTGATGACGATTGCCCTGTCCGTCAGCCTCGCGGCGCAGATCATCTCGATCGCACGCGTGCTACCCGATCTGCGCGGCACGGCAGCGCATTCCGAAACGTCGCGCTGGCGGTCGAGCGCCCTTCACTTCTGGCTCGCATCCATCCTCGAGGTCGCAAACCAGTATTTCGACGTGATCCTCGTCTACTGGATGCTCGATCCAGCGACGGCCGGCATCTACTTTGCCGCCTCGCGCCTCGCCAACATCTTCGCCATGGTATCGGCGGCATTGTACACATTCGGCGCGCGCCGGCTTCCCTCGCTGTATTTCAGCAAGAACCATCTGGAGTTCGAGCGAACGTTGCGGTTGATGGCGGAAGTGACCGCGCTTTGCGTGGCCGCCGGGCTCGCCACCGTCTGGGTCGGCGGCCCCTATCTCCTCAACCTGTTCGGACCTCATTTCACCGAGCAGCATTCGGTCTTGATCGTGCTCGCCATCGGAACGGCCATCCAGGCCGCTGGCGGCCCGTCCGCCGCGATCCTGCAACTGACCGGCCACGAACGGATCTATGTTCCCGTCGTCGCCGCCAACGTCGCGCTGCGGCTCGCTGGATTTCTCGTCCTCATTCCCTGGCTCGGCGTGCTCGGCGCGGCGATTTCCGCCACGGTGTCGCTGGCGCTCGCAACCATTGCGCTGAACGTCCTCTGCCGCCGGCGGACAGGGGTGGATCCTTCGATCCTCGTGCTGCTGCGCTTCACGGCCTTGAAACGCGGCAATTATGCAGTCCGTAGCGCCGAGCCCGGTGAATAGACCGCAATCGCGGCATCGCTCTGCAGCCCATCGCCATGCGTCTAAGCCGCGCAAGGCCGATTGGTTAACGCACGCCTTGCGCATCATGCGGGAACCAGCGAAATGACTGTGCGAGCAGCGTCGACAGCCGAGCCTTGCATTAACTCCGTTTGTTTCTAGCCGGTGTCCACATGATGCCTGCATGATAGGTACGGTGTTAAGAAGGTGAAGATTTCGTTTCTCTAGCGGGTCGGGATCCGTGCTCCACTATCAGCCGAACAAGGAATTGGGCGAGACGACCGCGACTGCGCCCGCGCGGCCGGACGGCAGCGGACGAAGGCTGCACGTTCTTCTCGCGCAAACCCAGGCCGAGAACGCCGGCGCGCAGGAGATCTCCAGGCTGCTCGGCGCCGGGCTGACCGCGCGCGGCTACCGCGTCACCAACCTCTTCTTCTTCCGCAAATCGGACTCCTTCGACGAGCCGCCCGATACGCTCTACTGCGCACCAAGCCGACCGGGTAATCCGCTGGCGCTGCTGCGGATGCTGTGGACGCTCGGGCATCATGTCAGGACGATCAGGCCCGATGCCGTGCTGACATTCCAGCATTTCGGCAACGTCATCGGCGCCGGCGTGACGCGCCTCGTCAGCCGCGCACCCGTCATCGCCAATCAGGTGTCATCCGCGCTGGCGATGAGCTGGCCGGTCCGCACCGCCGATATCGTCATGGGCAGCGTCGGTTTCTTCGACCGCATCACGCTCAATTCGCACGATATGGAGCGCGAGTATTCGGGCTATCCCGCAGCCTACCGGTCGCGCATGGTGCATGTGCCGCACGGCTTCGACGACAAGGCCCTCATCCTGTCGAAGCGGACTGCGCGAGAAAAATTCGACCTGCCGCCCGATCGCGTCCTGCTTGGTTGCGCGGCAAGGCTGCATCCGCACAAGCGGCTCGATGCAGCAATTCGTCTGCTGCCGGATGAACCGTCCTGGCATCTCGCGCTCGCCGGCCAGGGCGCCGACGAAACCCGGCTGAGGCAGCTGGCGGACGAGTTGAAGGTGTCGGACAGGCTGCATCTGCTCGGAGAAATACCCCCGAGCCGGATGGCGGACTTTCTCGCCTGCCTGGACGTGTTCGTGTTCCCGACCCAGGCCGAGACTTTCGGCCTGGCCGCGGTCGAAGCTGCGAACGCCGGTGTTCCCTCGGTTGTCACCGATCTTCCTGTTTTGCGCGAAGTGTTGTCTTACGAAGGCAAGCCGACGGCCCTCTTCGTCGACGCCGCCGATCATGCGAAGCTGACGGCAGCGGTCTCCAGGCTGCTGACGGACCAACATCTGAGCGACGAGCTGCGACAAAACGCCAAAGGCCTGCGGTTGCGCTATTCGGTAGATGCCATGGTGGAGGAATACGTTCGAATTCTCGGCCAAGTCACCTGACCGCACGATTGGAATAGATGGGCTCGACATGATCATCGAGTTTCGCTGTGAACGTGAGTACGCGCGGCGCTGGATGAGCCGCGAGACGCTATCGATCGACGGCCGGGAAGTTCCGGTTCAAGTCGCGTGGGCGGCGACGACCGAGCCGCGGCCCGCAGGTCTCGACGCCCTGTTCGAGCTCGAGCGTATGGTGCTGCACAAGGGCCAGTACAGCGGCGCCAACAGGCTGACCATCCATTCGGCGCCGACGCAGGCTCGCACCGAGACAGCCGATGTGATCGTCGATTTCACCGGCGGCGCGCGCGATCCGAACAGCTCCGCCCGGCTGTATCTCCGTCCGCTGTTCAATGGCGTCGCCGGCGAAAACGCCGCGCTCGCCGCCATCCTGGCCGGCGACTTGCCCGTGATCGACATCGTCAACGAGGTCGACGGTTCCGTCCTCGATCGCGGTCATCCCTCCGGCGAGATCGCCGCCGGCCTGAGCGGCGCGCTGGAAACCGTCATGGCGCGAACCCTGACCATGGTCGCGGCGATCGCCTCGGGAAGGCCGCGGTTGCTGCCGCAACTGGCGCGTCCGGCCGCGACCATCCCGCGCCGAGGCCCTGCTGGCTACGTCGTGCGCGGCCTTGCCGTCTCGATTGCCAAGGAGATCTATCGCCTCTGCTGCCATGCTCCGCATTGGCATGTCGGATGGCGCTTCAATGACGGCGCGGGCGTCTGGCAGACCGGAGATCTATCAGGTCCAGGCTGGAACGTTCTGGGAGATCCTGGAAACCACTTCTACGCCGATCCCTTTCCCATCACTTGGCAGGGACGAACTTTCGTCTTCTTCGAGGATCTCGACCACCGCGTCGGAAAAGGCATCATTTCCGCGATCGAGTTCGCTGACAGTGGACCGGTCGGCGAGGTCTTGCCGGTGTTGGAGGAGCCCTGGCACCTCTCCTATCCGTTTCTGATCGAAGACGGCGGCGAGCTCTGGATGATCCCGGAGAGCTCGCTCCACGGGGACGTCGCGCTGTACAAATGCGTCCGGTTCCCGGACAAATGGGAACGGCACGCGACGCTGCTGTCAGGCCTCGAGCTGGCCGACGTCACGATCACGCGGCACAACGGCCTGCACTATCTGTTCGGAGCCTGGCGCGACGGAACCGGCGGCTATTCGGATTCGCTGGCGATCTATTACGGCGATCACCTCCTGGGCCCCTGGCTGCCGCACGCCAGCAATCCTGTGCTGATCGACCGTGCGAGCACGCGGCCAGCAGGGAATTTCGTCACGATCAACGACACGCTGTGGCGCCCGGTTCAGAACTGCACCGACGGATACGGCGCGGCGCTCGCACTGGCGGAGGTGGTCGAACTGTCGCCGACGGCATTCAAGCAGATCGTCCGCCATTCCCTGAAGCCCGGACCGGCATGGCCCGGCAGGAAGCTCCACACCCTGAACCGTTGCGGCCGGCTCGAGGTGATCGACGGATCGCATGTGCAACCCAAGACCCGCGCACTCACGAGCAGATTTCCGTCGACCGTGGCATCGCCACGAACCAGCCCGAGTACCGCCCGCTAGCGCGGCTAGCTCAGACTCTCCGTCAACCGCGCGCCGTCGCGCCATCCGAGTGCGCGGGCAAGCACGCGTCCGATCGCACCCGCCTGTGAGGTGCTGCCGCGCCACGCCACGATCTGGTCGGGACGTATCAAGGCAAGGTCCGCCTCGTAGAGGTCGCGCAGGGATGCCGGCAGCGTGACGAGCCTTACCTCGACCCCGAGCGCACGGACGGCGTCAGCGACGACAGCAGAAGCGATCTCGCCAAACTGCAGCAGCGTCCATTCGAATCCGAACATGTCGTACAAGGACGCGCCGTCATCCAGCCACGCATGCGGCGCCCGGCCGCCGGGACAGGCGCTGGGAACGTAAACATTCGCGGCATCGGGCGGCGGCTCGCTGCCATCAGAGACGATGATCGGCGAGCCGTCGTAGCGCCCGCCAAAGGTGACGCCGGGGATGTTGAACTCGGCACGGGCGTGTTGCTCGAGATAGGCGCCCGCGCTCCGCCGCGCCACCTCGCCCTCGTCCGTGGCGTCCTCGATGTCAGGCGCCGGTGCGAAGAGACCGAGGGAGTCCGCAAAGCGCCGGGCATAGTCGGTGTTGCGCAGTGCCACCGGACGCCGCTCGACCTCGTAAGTGTCGAGCAGCGACGCCGGGCTGACGCCCTTGACGACGCTTGCGAGCTTCCAGCCGAGATTAACGGCATCCTCGATCGCGGTGTTGTAGCCGAGCCCGCCGGTCGGCGTGAACAGATGCGCCGCGTCACCGCCGAGGAACACCCTGCCCCGTTGCATGCCGTTCGCAACCAGCGCGTGACCCGCGGTCCAGGTCAGGAAGGACAGCACCTCGCAGTCGATCGGCGCGCCGCAGGCTCGCTGGAACGCGGCCCTGGCTTCGTTGACCGTGATCGCGCTCTCGTCCTCGCCTTGCCGAAGCTGGGTATGAAATGCAAATTCGTCGCGCCCGTTCACGGACGCCATGAAGGCGCGACGGTCGCCGTTGAAGCAATTGTACATCCACGCCTTGGCGTGCGGGATGCTCGCGTAGAACTCCGGCGAGCGGAGATAGACGGCCAGCATGCGGCCGCCCATGAAATCACGCTGCGTCCCGGTCTCGCCGCCATAGACGATGCCGAGCGACTGGCGGACTTGCGAGCGCGGTCCGTCCGCTCCGACGAGGAAGTCGACATGGACCCGAAGGCGGCTGCCGTCATCGAGACCTTCGATCTCGCCGACGATGTCGTCATCGCTTTCGACGTAGCCGACCAGCCGGTGGCCATAGTGCAGCTTGATGCCGGGGAGCCGTTCGGCATGACGGCGAAGCACCGCCTCGACATATTTCTGCGACACCCGATGCGGCAGCTCCGCCGCGCTCCAGGAGCCCGACATGCCCTTGATGAGCTCGCCTGCGCGTGACGATGACGGCAAGGCGAAGCGCGCCAGCTCGTAAGCAGTGTAGCGCGTGAAATACGCAACGTCGGTCGGATAGTCGGCGGGCAGACCTTCGCGCCTGATCTCGTCGGCAAAACCCAGCCGCCGATAGTGCTCCATCGAGCGCGCCTGCGTCGCATTGGCTTGCGGATTGAACGCGGTCCCCGGCTTTTCGTCGACCAGGATCGCGGACACGCCGCGGCGGCCGAGCTCGTTGGCCAGCATCAGCCCGCAGGGCCCCCCGCCCGCGATGAGCACCGCGGCCGTCAGACGTGTTTCCAAGACGCTTCTCCCTACCAGCATTATCCTACATGGTAAGGAAGCCTGACGATACCGTCAAGTCGCCTGACTAATTGACCTCCTCGAGCGCGTCGAACCTCTCGCCATAAACTGCGAGCCCCTTCAGAATCGCGTCCATGGTGGGCTTGCCGAGCTCAGCGCGCATCTCCTGCTCGGCGATGTCGACGGCATCGCGGAACGCATCCAGCCATTTGCGCCCGGCCGGTGTGAACATGACGATGCGCGCGCGCCGGTCGGTCGGATCGGCGATGCGATCGACGAGACCGAGTTCGGCGCATTGATCGACCAGCTCGCCCATCGCCTGCTTGCTCATGCAGGCGCGACGGGCGAGCTCGGTGAGCCGCGTCCCCTCCACGTCGAGATTGCGGGTCAGGCTGACATGGGCGATGCGAGTCTCGTCGTGCCCCTTCTCGCTCATCAATTCGAGCACACGGCGTTCGAAGCGCCGCACGGCGTTGTTGAGCAGGCGACCGATATTGGCATGCCGCCACGCGGTGCCGGATGCGGTGCCCGGTGTTTTGGCTTTCACGAGGTCTGCTTCCGATTCGATCGATCGAGGTTGCGCGAAGCTAGCACAAGAGGCGATCTCGCGCGCTCGGACAGCCGATCGGCGCGGCCGTAGCAGCGGCCGAGATACATGATCGTTCCCGCTCATTTCGCCGTATCGATCCAGATCCCCGGCTCCGAACGCTCGCGAATATAGCTGACCAGGAAGTCGGAGAAGACCCTGATCTTGGCGGGCAGCCTGACGCGGTTTTGATAGGCGATGTTCATGGTGAGCAGCGGCAGCTCCCAGCCGGTCAGGACGGGCACCAGCCGGCCGGCCGCGATATCGCCCTGCACGATGTAGAGCGGCTGGATCAGGATGCCGAGGCCTGCGCGCGCTGCACCACAGATGATCTGGCCGTCATTGCTGTCGAGCGTCGGTGCGATCCGGACCGTCTGCGTCGTGCTGCCCTGGCTCAGCCGCAGCGAATAGGGATCGTTGGCGAGATTGTAGATCAGCATGTCGTGGCGGGCGAGATCGGCGGGATGCTCCGGCCGGCCGTGCTTCTCCAGATAGGACGGAGCTGCTGCGAGCACGCGGTGCATCTGGCCGATGCGACGGACGATGATGTTGGAATCCGGCTCGTGCTCGCGCGTGCGGATCGCAACATCGATACCGGCCTCGATGAAGTCCAGATAGCGATTTGCGCTGATGATCTGCACACTGAGATCGGGATAGAGCGCGCGGAAGGCGGGCAGCATCGGCGCGAGGTAGATCATCGCGAAGGACAGCGATGACGTCACGCGCAACATGCCCTTCGGCGACAGCGCGCGATCGGAGACCGCGTCCTCGGCCTCGGCGAGTTCATTCAAGAGCGTGCTGCAGCGTTGCAGGAGCTCCTGCCCTGCTTCGGTCAGCCATTGCCGGCGCGTGTTGCGCTCGATCAGCCGGACCGCGAGCCGCTCCTCGAGCGCGCTGAGATGACGGCTGGCCGCCGCGTTCGACATCCGCAGGGTTTCGGCGGCCTTGGACAGGCTGCCGAGCTCGGCGGTTTTGGAGAAGACTTCGAGTTGGAGCAGCCGGTCCATTGTTCCGATATGAGGAAAAGAGACTTACAAAATTTGGCCTTTATTTCCGATTTCTGCAAGGCAAAATAGCGCCAACAAAGCACAATGGCAGGCGAGGAAATCAGGAAATGTCGGGCCCGATCAGGCACATCGTGATGTGGCGGCTGCGCGGGGAGACTCCCGACGAGCGTTCCGCCGCCCGGCTGAAGGTCAAAACCCTGTTCGAGGGCCTCAAGGGCCGGATCGACGGCCTCACCCATATCGAGGTCGGCATGGACGTCAGTGCCGTCGACTATGCCTGCGACGTGGTCCTGTTCTCCGAATTCACCGACCAGGCCGCGCTCAGCGCCTATGCCAACCATCCGGAACATCTGCGCGTCCGTGAGGCGCTTGGCGACTTGCGGATCGGACGCTTCCAGGTCGATTATCCCATCAAAGAGACCGGCGCATGATCGGTTCGTTCACCTTTGAAAACCTGCCCTGCCGGGTCGTGTTCGGCAGCGGAACCTTGGCTGCGGCAAGGGTCGAGGTCGAGCGGCTCGGCGGCACGCGCGCGCTGGTGCTGACGACGCCGCAGCAGGAGGCGCAAGGCAAAAGTCTCGGAACTGCGCTGGGCCCGCTCTATGCCGGCATCTTTCCCGGTGCCACCATGCACACGCCCATCGAGGTCACCGAGCGTGCGCTCGCGGCGATGAAGGCCTGCGAGGCCGACTGCGTCGTGGCGCTCGGCGGCGGCTCGACCACCGGCCTCGGCAAGGCGCTGGCCTTGCGCACCGGAATCAACCAGCTCTGCATTCCCACCACCTATGCCGGCTCGGAGATGACGCCGATCGTCGGCCAGACCGACAACGGCCTGAAGACCACGGTGCGCGACGCGGCGATATTACCGGAGACCGTGATCTACGACGTCGATCTCACGCTGACACTGCCGGCGAGCATGGCCGCGACCTCCGGCATCAATGCGATCGCCCATGCGGTCGAGGCACTCTATGCGCGCGACACAAATCCCGTCACATCGCTGATGGCCGAAGAGGGCATCCGCGCGCTCGCCCGCGCCCTGCCCGCGATTGCCGCGAAAAGCGACGACCGCGAGGCCCGCACCGAAGCGCTCTATGGCGCCTGGCTGTGCGGCGTCTGCCTCGGCACCGTCGGCATGGCGCTGCATCACAAGCTTTGCCACACGCTCGGCGGCACTTTTGATCTGCCTCACGCCGAAACACACACCATCGTGCTGCCCCATGCGCTCGCCTACAACGCGCCTGATGTGCCCGACGCGATGACGCGCATTTCGCGCGCGATCGGCGCTGCCGATGCATCGCAAGGACTTTATGACCTTGCAAAGCGGCTGGGCGCAAAGCTGGCGCTGCGCGAGGTCGGCATGCCCGAGAGCGGTATCGACAAGGCCGCCGATCTCGCGGTGACCAATGCGTACTGGAATCCGCGGCCGCTCGACCGCAACGCCATCCGCGACCTGATCGCACGCGCCTGGGCCGGCGAGCCGCCGGGCACCATCAAAGCGGCGGCGTGAAGCGATGCGGCGCACGCTGATCAGATCCGCGACCGTCATCAGTATGGATGACACGATCGGCGATCTCGCGACCTGCGACGTGCTGGTCGAGGGCAACCGTATCGCCGATCTGCGCCCGTCGATCGACGTCGCGGCCGACACCGAGATCGTCGACGGAAACGGCCGCATCGTCATCCCCGGTCTGATCAACGCGCACATGCACACCTGGCAGACGGGCCTGCGCGGCTTTGCCGCGAACTGGACGCTTCTGGAATATTTCCGCCGCATGCATGCCGGCCTTGCGACCGTGTTCCGGCCCGATGACATCTACATCGCAACGCTCGTCGGCGCGCTGAACCAGATCAACCACGGCGTCACCACGCTGGTCGACTGGTGCCACAACAATCCGACGCCCGATCATACCGACGCTGCCGTGCGCGGCCTGATCGAGAGCGGCATTCGCGCAGCGTTCTTCCACGGCTCGCCCAAACCAGAGCCGAAGCCGGGCGAGCCGCATTTCTCGGAAGTGCCGCATCCGCGCCGCGAGGTCGAGCGGCTGCTCGCCGGCCCCCTCGCCGACCGCGACGGCCTGGTCACGCTGGGCCTCGCCATCCTCGGCCCGCATTATTCGACGCTCGACGTCGCCATGCAGGATTTTCGCCTGGCGCGTGAGCTGAACCTGATCGCCTCCATGCATCAGGGCGGCGGTCCGGCGAAAACGCCCGGCGGCTGGGAGAAGCTGATCGAGGCCGGCCTCGTCGGTCCCGGCATCAACATCGTCCATGGCAACGACCTGCCTGACGATCTGATCGACCGGATGGTCGATCTCGGTGTGTCCTTCTCGGTCACGCCCGAGAACGAGATGATCCAGGGCCACGGCTTTCCGATCACCGGACGGCTGCTCGAGCGCGGCGTGCGGCCGACGATCGGCGTCGATCTCGAATCCGTATTGGCCGGCGATCTCCTCTCCGTTGCGCGCGTCGCGCTCTCGATGCAGCGGGCGCTCGACAATGCCGAGTCGCGCAAATCGAGCGGCACCATCCCGGCGACGACCACGATTCCCGTCCGGGAGGCGCTGCGCTGGCTGACGACGGAAGGCGCCCGCATGCTTGGCCGCGAGCATCAGATCGGATCACTGACGCCCGGGAAGCTGGCCGACCTCGTCATCATCAACGCTTCCGATCTCAATCTGCATCCGGTGCACGATCCCGTCGCGACCGTGGTGATGCAGACGAGCCTCGCCAATATAGAGGCCGTCATGATCGGCGGCGTCTGGAAGAAGCGGAGCGGACGGCTGCTGGCCGACGACCTGGAGACGAAGAAAGAACTGCTGGCCCGATCGGGGCGCCGGCTGGTGCAGGACATCGAACGACAAGGACGCGCCGCCTGAAGGCGCCAATGGACAAGAATAATGACAGACGCTTCGAAAAACATTGCGTTCATCGGGATCGGCAAGATGGGGCTGCCGATGTCCGTGCTCGTTGCCAAGGCCGGTTATGCCGTAACCGCCTTCGATCAGAGCGCGGCGCGGATCAGCGAGGCACGCGCGCAAGGCATTGCGATCGCCGCCTCACCGGCCGAGGCCGTCAGCGGCAAGGCCGCGATCATCACCTCCCTGCCCGATGACACGGCCTTGCGTGGCGCGCTGCTCGGCCCCGCCGGCTTGATCGGCGCGATGGCGCCCGGAGCCATCTTGATCGAGACCAGCACCGTGAGCGTCGAGGCTTCCACTGAAATCGCCGCCGCCACCAAGGCCCGCGGCATCGCCTATCTGCGTTCGCCGGTCTCCGGCAACGCCAGTATCGTTCACACCGGCGCCCTGACCTGCTTCGTCTCGGGACCGAAGGACGCATTCGAGAACGCAAAGCCGCTGTTCGCAACCTTCACCCGCGCGCAGACCTATCTCGGTCCGGCCGAGGAAGCGCGCTACGCAAAGCTCTCCGTGAACCTGATGATCGCGGTGTCGGCCGCGATGATGGCGGAGAGCCTGGCGCTGGCGCGCAAGGGCGGCATCGCCTGGCAGGACATCCTGAAGGTGCTCGACGACAGCGCGGTGGCCTCGCCGATGGTGAAGTACAAGACCGCGCCGCTGCGCACGCGGGATTTCGATTCCACCTTCTCCTGCAAGCAGATGGCCAAGGACCTCGACCTGATCCTGGGCGCCGGCCATGCCGTCGGCGTGCCGCTGCAGCTCGCCGCCCAGGTACGCGAGACCTACGGCTCGCTGGTCGCACAGGGCGATGGCGACACCGACTTCATCGCGACCGTCAAGCATCTCGAACGGCTGTCCGGTCTCGGCGAGCCCAAACTCTGATCCACGGAGCCCCCATGCGTAACTTCAACGAGACCACGATCACGGATGCGGTGCTGGAGCGGATCGCAGGCGCAACCGATCCGCGCATCAAGGAGGTCAGCGAGGCGCTGGTGCGGCACCTGCATGCCTTCGTCCGCGAGGTGCGGCCGACCCAGAAGGAATGGGAGTTCGGCATCGAGTTCCTCACCCGCACCGGCCACATGTGCGACGACAAGCGCCAGGAATTCATCCTGCTGTCGGATACGCTCGGCGTCTCCATGCTGGTCGATGCGATCAACCACCCCGTGCCGGAAGGCGCCACCGAGACCACGGTGCTCGGGCCGTTCTTCGTCCAGGCCGCGCCCGAGAAGGACAGCGGCGCCGACATCTCCGGCCCGATGGAAGGCGATCCGATGCTGGTCACCGGCTCGGTCTCGACCGTCGACGGCAAGCCGCTCCCCGGCGCCGTCGTGGACGTCTGGCATTCCGACGACGATGGCTATTACGACGTGCAGCAGCTCGACCAGATCGGCGATCTCGCGATGCGCGCCCGCTTTCACACCGATGCCAACGGCCGCTTCCATTTCTGGTCGATCAAGCCCGCCGCCTACCCCATTCCGCATGACGGCCCGGTCGGGGACATGCTGGAGGCCCAGGGCCGCCATCCCTGGCGCCCCGCGCATGTGCACTTCATGATCTCGGCGCCCGGCTTCGAGCAGCTCGTGACGCATGTGTTCGTCGCCGGAGATCAGTATCTCGACAGCGACGTCGTGTTCGGCGTCAAAGACAGCCTGATCCGCGAATTCGTGCGTCAGCCCGCCGGCCGTGCGCCGGATGGTCGCATGGTCGAGAACGAGTATTTTCATCTCAATTACGACTTCGGCCTGAAGCAGCTCGCGAGCAACGCAAGAGCGGCGTAAGCCGAACGTAGAATCGACGGACTGATAACAGTTCGCGACAAGGACGACGACAGGGAGAGACGATGGGACCGCGGGTCAACAGTGCCGCCTTGGCCGAATGCCTCACCGGCATGATCGGCCCGCGCGCGAGCGTTGCGCGCGGTGTGCTCGATCAGCATGGGCAGAGCGAGTCGCATTATCGCAATTTGCCGCCCGACATCGTCGTCTTCCCGGAAACCACGCAGGAGGTCGCCGAGATCGTCAAGCTCTGTGCAAGCGCGGGCATGCCGATCGTGCCGTTCGGCGCCGGCACCTCGCTCGAGGGCAATGCGGCGGCCGTCGCCGGCGGCGTCTGCTTCGACTTCGCGCGCATGAACAAGGTGCTGAGCGTGCACGACAGCGACATGGATGTCGTGGTGCAGCCCGGCATCACCCGCAAGCAGCTCAACGCCGCGTTGCGCAACACCGGCCTGTTCTTCCCGATCGATCCCGGCGCCGACGCCTCGATCGGTGGCATGACGTCCACCCGGGCGTCCGGCACCATGGCGGTGCGCTACGGGACCATGAAGGACAATGTCATGGCGCTCGAGGTGGTGCTGGCCGACGGCCGCGTGATCCGCACCGCGAAGCGCGCCCGCAAATCGGCAGCCGGCTACGATTTGACGCGCATGTTCGTCGGCGCGGAAGGCACGCTCGGCGTCATTACGGAGATCACGCTGAAGGTGCACCCGGTGCCGCAGGCGATCTCGGCCGCTGTGTGCAGCTTCGACACGTTGCACGATGCCGTCGACACCGCGATCTCCGTCATCCAATCGGCAATTCCCGTCGCCCGCGTCGAGCTGCTCGACGACGTCATGATGCGCGGCATCAACGCCTACGCCAAGCTCGGCTACCGCGAGGCGCCGACCCTGTTCTTTGAATTCCATGGCTCCGAAGCGTCCGTCGCCGAACAGGCCGAGGCCGCGCAAGCCATTGCCGCCGACCATGGCGGCCATGGCTTCGCCTGGGCGAAGGCACAGGAAGACCGCAGCCGGCTCTGGCACGCCCGCGACAACACCCTCTATGCCGGCCTCGGCCTGCGGCCCGGCGCGCGCGCCGTGATCACCGACGTCTGCGTGCCGATCTCGCGGCTGGCGGAATGCCTGACCGAGACCCGCTGCGATGCGGACGAACATGGATTTACGGCGCCGATCGTCGGCCACGTCGGCGACGGCAATTTCCACATGCTGATCCTGATCGACCCGACAAAGCCCGAGGAGACCGAAGGCGCCAAGGCGCTGCAGGCCCGCATGGTCGCCCGCGCCATCGCCATGGACGGCACCTGCACCGGCGAACACGGCATTGGACTCGGCAAGATCGATTATCTCACTGATGAGCTCGGCGAAGCCGTGGACGTGATGCGATCGATCAAGACCGCGCTCGATCCGAACGGTCTCATGAACCCCGGAAAGATCTTTGCAGGCGGAGCCAAACCATGAGCGACGCGCTGCCGATCGAGGTCACCTCGCCCACGCCGCTCTTGGAGCTGCGCGGCATCAGCAAGGAATTTCCCGGCGTCAAGGCGCTGGATGACGTGTCCTTTGCCGTCTACCCCGGCGAAGTCCACATGCTGCTGGGCGAGAACGGCGCCGGCAAGTCGAGCCTGATGAAGGTGCTGTGCGGCGCCTATCGCGCCGATGCCGGCGAGTTCTATTACAACGGCGAGAAGGTCGCGATCTCCTCGACCGCCGATGCGCAGAAGCTCGGCATCGCCGTGATTTTCCAGGAATTCTCGCTGGTCCCCTATCTCGACATCGCCCAGAACATCTTCCTGGGACGCGAGCCGAAGGGCCGCATTCCCGGCACCATCGACCGCCGCAGGATTTTGGCCGACGCCAGGCGCGTGCTCGACACGATCGGCTTCGATATCGATCCCTCCACCACCGTCGACAAGCTCGGCGTCGCCCAGCAGCAGATGGTCGAGATCGCGAAAGCGATCAGCCAGAACGCGCGCATCCTCGTCATGGACGAGCCGACCGCGGCGCTGTCCGACCGTGAGACCGAGTTGCTGTTCGCGCTGATCGCGCGGCTGAAGGCCGACGGCGTCTCCATCGTCTACATTTCTCATCGCATGGCAGAAGTGTTCGCGCTCGGCGACCGCATCACGGTGCTGCGCGACGGCCGCCGCATCGACGGCGTCAAGCCGGCCGATGTCTCGCCGGACCAGCTCGTCCGCATGATGGTCGGCCGCAATGTCGACATGACCTATCCCCGGCACTTTGCCGAGAAACCTGGCGAACTCCTACTCGAGGTCAAGGGACTAACCGCCTCGACCGGCATCTCCGACATCAACATCGAGGTTCGCCGGGGCGAGATCGTCGGCCTGTGCGGCCTGGTCGGGTCCGGCCGCAGCGAGGTCGCCCGCGCCATCTTCGGCGCCGATCCCGTGACGTCGGGCGAGATCATCTTCGACGGCAAGGCCATCTCCGGCGAGCCGGATCTCGCCGCCCGCCGCGGCATCGCGCTGATCCCGGAGAGCCGCAAGAGCGAGGGCCTCGCGCTGCTACGCTCGGTGAGCGACAACCTCGTGGTCTCCGCGCTGAAGAAGCTCTTCCCGAGCGGCCTGTTCGACCAGCGCTCGGCCCAGCGCACCGCCGACGGCCTGATCCGGCAGCTGCGCATCGCAACGCCGAGCGCGCGGCAGACCGTCGGCCTGCTCTCCGGCGGTAACCAGCAGAAGGTCGTGATCGGAAAGTGGCTGGCGGCCGGCTCGAAGCTCTTCATCTTCGACGAGCCGACGCGGGGCATCGACATCGGCGCCAAGTCCGAGATCTTTGCGCTGATCGACCGCCTCGTCGCCGAGGGCGCGGCAGCGCTGATGATCTCGTCCGAGCAGATCGAGATCTGCCATGTCTGCGACCGCGCCTATGTGATGCGCGAGGGGCGCATCGCCGGGCATCTGACCCGCAACGAGCTCACCGAGGAGAACATCGTGCGACTGGGGATGCATCATGCGTGAAGCCGCGGTCGTCTCGGTGCCCAATCCGCTGCAACGGATTCCTGGCGTCGCCATCGTGCTGGTGCTGCTGATCGCGCTGTTCAGCGTGATCGCGCCCGGCTTCCTGTCGGTCGCCAATCTCTCCAACGTGCTGGTGCAGTCGACCATCCTGACCATGCTCGCGCTGCCGATGACCTTGATCATCATGACCGAGGGGCTCGACCTGTCGATGGGCGCGGTGCTGACGCTGACCTCGCTCTGCGTCGCCATCGTGTCGCTCGCGACCAAATCGATGCTGCTGGGCCTGGGCGCCGGCCTGCTCGTGGGCACGGCCTTCGGCGTCGCCAACGGCTGGCTCGTCGCCATCCTCGGCATCCCGCCCTTCGTCGCGACGCTGGGCACGCTTGGCATGGCGCAGGGCCTGTCGCTGATCGTTAGCGACGGCCAGAGCGTGGTCGGCATCCCCCACAGTGTCCGCGACATCTATTCGGCGACGCTTCTGGGCATCCCCGTGCCGATCGTGATGGCGTTCGTCACCTATGCAGCCTTCCACGGCCTGCTCTATCACACCCGTTTCGGCACCTATATCTTTGCACTCGGCGGCAATCGCGAGGCGCTGCGCTATGCCGGCCTGTCGCCGAACAAGCTGCTAATCGCGGTCTACGCGCTCGGCGGCGCCATGGCCGGGATCGCGGGCCTGCTGATGACGGCGCGCATGAATTCCGGTCATCCCACCGCCGGCCTCGGCCTCGAGTTCGACGCCATCGCCGCCGTTGCCGTCGGCGGCACCTCGTTCGAGCGCGGCAATGGCTGGCTGCTCGGCACCCTGCTCGGAGTGCTCTCCGTCGGCGTGCTGCGCAACGGGCTGAACCTGATCTCGCTGCCGTCCTCGGTGCAGGTCGCAAGCGTCGGCGTCCTCGTCATCGTCGCGCTGTTCCTCGATGGTCTCAGGAGCCGGGCATGACCGACATCACCAAAGAGGCACTGATGCCGCCCCGCTCCTTCCTGTCGCAGGACGCGATCCAGGTATTCTACCGCCTGCTCGCGGCGCTCTTGATCTGCGCGGTGCTCGCCGTGCTCAGCGATTCCTTCCTGAGCCTCGGCAACATCCTCAACGTGCTGCGCCAGGCGAGCCTGACCTTCTTCATCGCCTCCGGCCTGACGCTGGTGGTGCTGACCGCGGGCCTCGACCTTTCCGTCGGCGCCAATGTCGCGCTGTCGGCCTGCATCGCCGGCACCGTGATCCACAAGACCGGCTCGCCGGCGCTCGGCATCCTCACCGGGCTTGCCTGCGGCGGCCTCGTCGGCCTGCTCAACGGCGTCATGGTCACGGCGCTGCGCATCCCCTCCTTCATCGCCACCTACGGCATGCTCTGGGTGCTGAACGGTCTCACCTATTGGTACATGGCGGGCGAGACGCTGCACGGCTTCCCGGCCGGCTTCCGCCAGATCGGCAGCGGCTATCTGTTCGGCCTGCCGATCCCGGTCTATCTGCTGCTGGTGTTCCTCGGCATCGGGACGTTCTTCGCGCAGCGTACGGTCTGGGGCCAGGAGATCTATGCGATCGGCGCCAACCCGGTCGCGGCCCGCCTCTCCGGCATTCCGGTCGCACGGCGCCTGCTGCTGGTCTACGCGGTGTCAGGCACCATGGCGGGGCTTGCCTCGATCATCTTCCTGTCGCGGCTCAATTCGGCGGAGGCCGACATCGGCGAGAGCCTGACGCTGCCCGCGATCGCGGCCGTTCTGATCGGCGGCACCTCGCTGTTCGGCGGCGTCGGCACCGTGTTCGGCACCTTCATCGGCGCGCTGATCCTGACGCTGGTGCTGAACGGCATGAATTTGCTGTCGGTCAGCGCCAACTGGCAGCCGCTCGTCACCGGCATCATCGTCATTCTCGCGGTCTGGCTCGACATGAAGACGCGCCGCCGCGCGCAATGAGTTCTCAAGACGACCAACAAGCAAAATGAGGGATGGAGGCAACATGACACGGAAACTGAAATATCTGGCGCTACCGCTGCTGATGGCAACGGCGTTCACGACGCAGGCGCGCGCTGACGGCGAGACCATCGCCGTCTTCACCAAGAACCAGACCAACCCGTTCTTCCAGACGGTGCGGGTCGGCGCCGACAACATGGCGAAAGTGCTAAACGCCAAGACGCTGCAATACATCCCGACCAAGCCGGACTCGATCCCCGAGCAGCTCAGCCAGATCGAGGACGTCGTGGTGAAGAAGCCGAGCGCCATCGTCTTCACGCCGGTCGACTACAAGGCGATGGTGCCGGGTGTCGAGAAGATCAACGAGGCCAAGATCCCGGTCGTCAACATCACCGACCGCTCCGCGGGCGGCAAATTCCTCTCCTTCATCGGTGCCGACGATTACAGCCTGGGGCTCGAGACCGCGCGCTTCCTGTTGAAGACGCTGGGCGGCAAGGGCAACATCGTCATCATCGAGGGCGTCAAGGGTTCGCTGACCAATGTCGACCGCGTCCGCGGCTTCAACGACGCGCTGAAGGAGGCCCCCGGCGCCAAGCTGCTGGCCTCGCAGCCCGGCAATTACCAGCGGCTGCAGGCGCTTCAGGTCATGGAGAATTTGATGCAGTCGAATTCGCAGATCGACGGCGTGCTTGCCGCCAATGACGCCATGGCGGTCGGCGCGATCGAGGCGCTGGATGGTGCGAACCGGAAGGCCCAGGTGATCGGCATCAACGGCACCAAGGAGGCGATCGACGCGATCAAGTCCGGCAAGCTGCTCGCCAGCGGCGACTATAACGGATTTGCGCAAGGCTGCCTCGGCACCATGATGGCGATCCGCAGCCTTCGCAATCAGCCCGTCATCGCCGAGATCGTGCTGAAGCCCACCGTCATCACCAAGGACAATTACCGGCCGTTTGACGTGCCGCTGGAGCAACGGACCTGCCCGACCTTCGAGGACGCCAGCAAGCTCGGCGCCAAGTAATCCATCTGTCGCATCCGGACGGTCGCCTCGGCGGCCGTCCCAAGAACCAAAGTCAAGAAGCGGAGACTGCCATGCTGTTCGCCATTCACGCCGTCGACCGCAGCGGCGCGCTGCCGACGCGGCTCGCCAATTACGATGCCCACAAGGCTTACCTCGGCGACACCTCGGGCTTCGGCGTCAAGATCGTGATGTCGGGGCCGCTGGTCTCCGACGACGGCCAGACCATGATCGGCAGCCTGTTCCTGATCGAAGCGCCGGGCCGCTCCGAAGTCGAGGCCTTCAACCGCGCCGACCCCTTTGCCAAGGCGGGAATCTGGGAAAAGGTGACGATCACCGGCTTCCTGCGCCGGCAAGGCTGAGGCGGCCTGGTCAAAAGTGCGAAAACAACCCCATGCACAGTAGAACGGGTGTTGATTTTGCTGACGAATTTCCGGCGCCAAATTCCGCGTTTTAGCCGCTCGGCACCGTGGCGCCGTCTTCGAGATGACAGGCCACCCACTGCTCGGCTCCGGCCGCACGCAGCACCGGCTCTTCGACCCGGCAGCGGTCGAACACCAGCGGGCAGCGGGTATGGAAGCGGCATCCCTTCGGCGGGTTGATCGGGCTCGGCACGTCGCCCTTGAGGATGACCGGATTGCGATGGGCGCCGGGTTCGGGCAGCGGCACGGCAGACAACAGCGCCTTGGTATAGGGATGCCTGGGAGCCGCAAAGATGTCGCGGCGCGGCGCCACCTCCACGATCTTGCCGAGATACATCACGGCGACGCGGTGGGTCATGTGCTCGACGATGGCAAGGTCATGGCTGATGAACAGCAGCGCCAGGCCAAACTCGCGCTGGAGATCCTGCAGGAGATTGACGATCTGCGCCTTCACGGAGACGTCGAGCGCGGAGACCGCTTCATCGCAGACGATCAGCTCGGGCTCGGCCGCGAGCGCGCGCGCGATGCCGATGCGCTGCCGCTGGCCGCCGGAGAATTCATGCGGCCTGCGATTGAGCGCCTCGCGCGGCAGGCGCACGGTGTCCATCAGCGCGGTGACGCGGACCTCGAGATCCTCGGCGGATTTGGCGATGCCGAAATTGCGGATCGGCTCGGCCAGGATGTCGCGCACGCGCATGCGCGGATTGAGGCTGGAGAACGGGTCCTGAAACACCACCTGCACGCGGCGCCGCATCTGGCGCATCGTGCTCGGCGCGGCATCGTCGATACGCTGGCCGTCGAGGATCACCTGGCCCGACGTAATGTCGAACAACCGTAGAATGGCGCGGCCGACGGTCGACTTGCCGCAGCCGGACTCGCCGACCAGCGACAGCGTCTCGCCGCGCGCGATCTCGAACGACACGCCGTCGACCGCATAGACGAATTCGGACTTGCGGTTGAACAGGCCCTTTTTGACCGGAAAATGCTTCTTGAGGTCGTTGACCTGGAGCAGCGGAGGACTCATGCCGCGACCGCCCCCTTGGCGGCGTAGTGGCAGGCGGCGACGTGGTGCGGGCCCTTCTCCTCCAGCCCCGGCGCATATTGCCGGCAGAGATCGGTCGCCAGCGCGCAGCGGCCGGCGAAGACACAGCCGGTGATGGGCTTCCTGAGATCCGGCACCTGCCCCGGAATCTCCGCAAGTCGCGTCGCGGTCCCCGCGAGCGAGGAGCCTAGCTTCGGCACGGCACCCAGCAGTCCTTGCGTATAGGGATGGCGCGGCGAACGGAACAACTCGGCCACCGGCGCCTCCTCGACCTTGCGTCCCGCATACATCACCATGACGCGCTCGGCGATCTCGGCGACGACGCCGAGATCGTGCGTGATCAGGATGATGGCCGCGCCGACCCGGCGCTTCAGATCCAGCATCAGCTTGAGAATCTGCGCCTGAATGGTCACGTCGAGCGCGGTGGTCGGCTCGTCCGCAATGAGCAGCTTCGGATTGCAGGCGAGCGCGATGGCGATCATCACGCGCTGGCGCATGCCGCCGGAGAGCTGGTGCGGATATTCGCGCACGCGGCGTTTCGGCTCGGGAATGCCGACCAGCGTCAGCATCTCGACCGCGTGAGCCTCGGCGGCTGCCTTGTCGAGGCCCTGATGGATCATCAGGGTTTCGCGGATCTGGCGGCCGACGGTGAGGACCGGGTTGAGGCTCGTCATCGGCTCCTGGAAGATCATCGAGATGTCGTTGCCGCGGATCGCGCGCATCTCGCGGTCCGACAGCTTGAGAAGGTCCTTGCCCGCAAAGCGAATGCTGCCCGCGATCCTGCCCGGCGGCTCCGGGATCAGCCGCATCAGGGACATCGAGGTCACCGACTTGCCGCAGCCGGATTCGCCGACGATGGCGAGTGTCTCGCCTTCGTTGACATGGAAGGACACGCCGTCCACCGCGCGATTGACGCCGCTGGGGGTGCGGAAATGGGTCTGGAGGTTCTCGACTTCGAGCAGCGCCATCGCGGTCAGCCCCGATCCATCACAGGCAACATCACAGGCAACATCACAGGCTCTTGGCCATGCGCGGGTCGAGCGCATCGCGAAGGCCGTCGCCGAGGAGGTTCACGGCGAGCACGGTGACGGACAGAAACGCCGCCGGGAAGAACACGATGTAGGGTTTGACCTGCCACAGCGCGCGGCCCTCGGCCATGATGTTGCCCCAGGACGGGATGGTCGGCGGCGTGCCGGCACCGATGAAGGACAGGATCGCCTCCGTGATCATGGCACTGGCGCAGATATAGGTCGCCTGCACCAGCATCGGCGCGACCGTGTTCGGCAGGATGTGGCGCAGGATGATCATGGGCGTGCGCGTGCCGCAGGCCACGGCCGCGTCCACATAGGGCTGCTCGCGCAGCGACAGCACCACGCTGCGGACGAGGCGCGAGACACGCGGAATTTCGGCGACGGTGATGGCGAGGATGACGTTGCCGACGCTGCCGCGCGTCAGGGCCATCAGCGCGATCGCCAGCAGGATCGGCGGGATCGACATCAGCCCGTCCATGAAGCGCATCAAAATGCCGTCGGCCCAGCGGATGAAGCCGGAGACCATGCCGATGGCGAGCCCCGCCGCGGATGCGAAGATCGCGACCGACAGGCCGACGGTGAGCGAGACCCGCGCGCCATACAGCACGCGCGAATAGATGTCGCGGCCGAGCACATCGGTGCCGAACCAGAAATCGGCCGACGGCGCCCGCGTGCGCTTGGCGGGCGCGAGCGCGGTCGGGTCGACCGTTCCGAGATAAGGCGCGAAGATCGCGATCAGGACCAGGGTGAGCAGCAGCGCCCCGCCGATCGCGACGGTGGGATGGCCGCGCAACAGGCCGACGAAGCCGCGCCGGATCTTGACCGGCCGGAGGATCTCCGGCAGTTGCGGCGCAAGCACGAGCCCTGCGGGGAGCGATTGCGGATTGACGGTGGTGTCGGTCAATAGCGGATCCTCGGGTCAACGAGCGTGTAAATGAGGTCGATCATCAGATTGACGAGCACGTAGACGAAGCTGAACAGCAGCACGATGCCCTGGATGACGGGATAGTCGCGCCGCAGGATCGCGTCGATCGTGAGCCGGCCGAGGCCGGGAATTGCGAACACGCTCTCGGTGACGACGGCGCCGCCGATCAGCAGCGCAATGCCGATCCCGATCACGGTCACGATCGGCACCGCCGCGTTCTTCAGCGCGTGAATGAACAGGATGCCGCCCTGCCCGAGGCCCTTCGCCTTGGCGGTGCGGATATAGTCCTGTTGCAACACCTCGAGCATGGCAGCGCGGGTGATGCGTGCGACCAGCGCGATATAGACGCAGCCGAGCGCGATCGCGGGCAGGATCAGGTTCTCCAGCCACGGCAGGACGCCCTGGTTGAGCGGTGTGTAGCCCTGCACCGGAAGCCATTCCAGCTCCAGCGCGAAGATGTAGGCGAGCATGTAGCCGACCACGAAGACGGGCAGCGAGAAGCCGAACACCGCAAAGCCCATGATGACGCGGTCGATCAGGCTGCCGGCCTTCCACGCCGCCACCACGCCGAGCGGCACCGCCACCACGATGGTGAGCAGCAGCGTGACCATCATCAGCGACAGCGTCGGTCCGAGACGCTGTCCGATCATCGCCGACACCGGCAGGTTGGTGAAGATCGAGGTGCCGAGATCACCATGCAGGATGCGCCAGACCCAGCTTCCGAACTGGACCAGGAAGGGACGGTCGAGGCCGAGACTCTGACGGATGCGCTCCACATCCTCCGGGCTGGCCTGGTCGCCGGCGATCACCACGGCCGGGTCACCCGGCGCGATGTAAAGCAGGCTGAACACGAACAGCGCAACGATCGCCATGACCGGCAGGGTCGCGACGATGCGACGGAGGATGTAGGAGAGCATCTGGCCTCAGCGCACGATCAAGCGGACTTCGACACGCCCCAGAAGAACGGCAGCGGCCCCTTGGCGATGCCGGAGACGTTCTTGCGCCAGGCCGTGTAGGTCAGGAAGAAGCCGGTCGGCGCGTAGACGACGTCCTCGATCGCCGCCTTGTTGACCCGCCCGATCGCAGCCTTCTCCTCGTCGATACTCTTGGCGTCGAACCAGCCCGCGATCTCCTTCTCGGTGTTCGGGCTGTTGGGCCAGCCGAACCAGGCCTTGTCGCCGTTGGCGCGGATGGCGGTGTAGGCGGCAGGCGTAATGCAGTCGGCGCCGGCATGCCAGCTGTGGAACATGTTCCAGCCGCCCTGCCCGGGCGGTGTCTTCTGCGCGCGGCGCGAGCCGACCGTGCCCCAATCGGTGGCGACGAAGTCGACATTCATGCCGAGCCGCTTCAGGAGATCCGCGGTGACGTCGCCCTGCGCCTTCGTGATCGGCTGATCCTGCGCGACCAGGCAGGTCACGGGCTGGCCGGAATAGCCGCTCTCGGCGAGCAGCTTCTTGGCGGCGTCGAAATCGCGCTTGCCTTTGAGGATGTCGCCGCCCAGGTCGTTGTAAACAGGCGTATCCGGCGTGAAGAAGCCGGGCAGCGGCTTCCACAGCGCGGTGTCGTCGCCGACGATCGCGCGCATGTAGTCTTCCTGGCTCAGCGCCATCAGCACCGCGCGCCGCGCCCGCACGTCGTTGAACGGCGCGAACAGATGGTTCATGCGGAACGAGCCGATATTGCCGAGGGGATCGCCGATGTCGACGCTGATGTTCTTGTTCTTCTTCAGCACGGGCACGAGGTCGGCGATCGGGTTCTCCCACCAGTCGACCTCGCCATTCTGCAGGGCGGCGGCCGCAGTGGCCGGATCCGGCATCACGATCCATTCCACGCGATCGACCATCATCTGCTTGCCGCCGGCGAGCCAGGATGGCTTCTCCTGCCGCGGCACGTAGTCGGCGAATTTCTCGAACACGGCCTTGGCGCCGGGGACCCACTCGCCCTTGGCGAACTTCATCGGCCCCGAGCCGACATATTCGGTGATCTGCTTGAACGGATCGGTCTTGGCGATGCGCTCAGGCATGATGAAGGAGCACGGCGCGTTGTTCTTGGCCAATGCGTAGAGCATTTTCGGGAAGGGCTGCTTCAGGACCCATTTGAAGGTGCGGTCGTCGACCGCGGTCAGCTCCTGCTGGATCGGAATGATCATCAGGCCCATGGGATCGCGCGCCGCCCAGCGCGACAGGCTCGCAACGACGTCCTTCGCCAGCACCGGCTCGCCGTCATGGAACTTGAGGCCCGGGCGCAGCTTGAACGTCCAGGTCTTGCCGTCGTCGGAGGTCTCCTCGGACTCCACCATCTGGCGCTGCGGCTGAAGCTGCGCGTCGATGCCGTAAAGCGTGTCCCAGACCAGCGCCGCCGCATTGCGGACGACATATTGCGTGCCCCAGATCGGATCGAAATTGGCGAGGTTGGCCTGCGGCACGAAACGCAGGGTGCGGGCTGACGCGCCCTGCGCGATGGCCGGGGCCGAGAGGCCGGTCAACGCCAAACCGCCTGCGCCCGCCAGTCCCTTCAATACGGTCCTGCGATCCATGAAGTCCTCCCGTTATTGCCGTGATGCCGGCCATCGTTGGCCAAGGGCAGGTGAAACCAGAGCCCATTGGCTTGCAAATGGTATGCCACTAACCGGACCTTCGCCAGCGGGATCTCGCGGTCATTGGTCAGGCCGCCGTGATGCGGGTTGACCGCTCGCGTTTCGAGCGATCAGCGCGACAGCAGCAGGCGTCGCCAGCCGATGACTACTCCCGTGACGGAGAATGCCAGCCCAAACCCGCAAAGCGCGACGATCAGGATCTCGCGCAAGAGAGGACGCGCGAGCAGGCTCGGGAAATCCAGCGTATGCAGCGCGCCATAGGCCCAGCGATAGGCACGTCGCGAAGCGTCCAGCCTTTGCAGCACATTGCCGTCAGCGCCGTCGATATCGAACCAGACCTCGCCGCAATGCGAGCGGTAGACCGGCGCACCCGGGACGGCGGATCGCGTGGGATAGTCGTCATTGCCCGCGAGAATGCCGGGAATGCCACAATCCGCGGCAAGGCGGGCCGTCAAGCCGCGAACCTCTTGCGCGCTGAGAAATCCGGCTTGTCCTGCATCCGGTGAACCTTCTGTCCTGACCAGCGCCTGCGCGTCCAGCGCGAGCCGATCGCGGCGATAGAGTTTGCCGCCGAAGGCGAACCATTCAATCTCCCGGACCGATGGCGGCGGCTTCGTCCGGTCGGGCGATGATGCCGACGCCCAGGCAGGCACGGCATTCGCCGCGTCGGCCTCGCGGTCCGTCAGCTGTCCGCGCGAGAACAGCCGGCCGTGATCCATCGAGAGCCAGCCGCTGAAGATCCAGCTGAGCACGAACAGCGTCGCCGCGAGGCCGAGGATGTGATGCAGCGCGTGCCAGCCGCGATAGGGCGTCGCAAGGCGGCCGCTTCGCTTCCTGATCCGCACGATGCCGAGCACCGCGCCCAGCAAGGCCGCGATCAAGGCCAGCAGCGACAGCGTCCAGACTACGCCGTCCCACAGCGCCCAATCGCTGCGCAGGACCGTCGGATAGATCCAGTGCAGGACGCTGCCGACGAGATTCCAGCCGCGCTCGCTTCGCGTCGTGTCCAGCACGACCTCGCCGGTGCGCGACGAGACGTAGACTTCCGTTCCGGCCGCGTCGCCGAGCGCAACCCGCCACAAGGGCCGGTGACGGTCGAAGCCGTTCGGGACACTCCACTGGTCGTAGGCCGCGTGCGCAACGAGAGCCGCATGCGCGGCATCGAGTCCGCGTTGACGCGCATGCGCGCCTGCGATGGCGAGCGCGAGATCGACCGACCGTACCGATGCATCCTGCCCATCGGTCGCGCGAACTGCGCGCAGGTGCGAGGCTCTCGACACGACGTAGACCGGCCCATCGCCCCGCTGGATCAAGCGCACGCGCGTGGCATCGGGGATGCCGCTCGCGGCCACGGCATCGGCAACCGCGATCCGCGCCCCGCCCCGATCCACCGGCGTGAGACCCGCAACCCGCTCCGCTTCCGTCAGCGACGGAAACGGAACGAAGTGCATGACGATGCCGGTCGCGAACCACATCGCGAACAGCAGGCAGAACGCGACCCCGAGCCAGCGATGCAGCAGGACGATCGCGGCCATCATCCGCTCAGTTCCCTACCATTTGAACGCCGCCGAGATCTCGTAGGTGCGCGGCGCGCCGAGCAGGATCTGATCGGGATAGAACGGATCACCCCAGATCGCGTAGCGCTTGTCGGTGATGTTGCGGACGCGGAAAGTCAGGCGGGCCTGGTCGACCGCGCCAAACACCGTCCTGGGGATATCGACGAAGGCATAGACGTCGGCGACGGTATACGCCTTCATCGTCACGGTGTTGGCGTCGGTATTGTAGCGGTCGCCGACATGGCGGCCGGTGATGCCGACCTCGACCGGCCACGGCGTGAAGAAGCGATACGACGCACCGGCATTGGCGACGATCCGCGGCACGTTCGGCGGCGTGTTGCCGGCGAACGAGCCGCCGACGAAATTGTAGTCGGCATAGCGTGCATCGACATAGGCGATGTTGCCCCACAGCCGCAGCGGATCGATCGGCCGTACCGAAGCGGCGAGCTCGACGCCCTTCGATTCCTGCCGTCCGGCAATATTGAGCGCCTGCCCGCCGGCGGCGGCATAGACGTTCTTGCGCTGGATGTCATAGGCCGAGAACGACCACTCCGCCCTATTGTCCCAGAACAGGTGCTTGACGCCGGTCTCGTAGGTGCGCGACGTCGTCAGGTCCAGCGGCTGGGTCGGCAACAGCAGGAAGATGTTGTTGGCGGACACGTCGGCGCCGGTCGCATACTGGCTGAAGAAGGTCAGGCCCGGCACGGCCTCCCAAGTGTAGCCGATGCGCCCCGTCACGGGCGCCCAGTCCTTGGAGTACGGAAAACCCGCCTTCTCCAGCCCGGTCTTGTCGGTCGAGTTGCGATCAAGCCCGATATGCTCGACGCGGAGGCCGCCGATCAGCGCAAACGTCCGGGTCAGCTTCAGCCGGTCCTCGAACGACAGCGCTTCGTTGTCGATACGTGCAGTCTGCTGCTGTGTGGTGAGCAGGCCGTAGAATCCGCGGTTGGGATCGACCAGAGAAACGGAATCCCCGGGAAAGTTCGCAGCACCCGGCCTGACAAAATCGAGATAGCTCGACGACAGCGTCGTGACCATCCGGTTGTCGAAGCCTGCAATGTTCGCATCCCAGATCAGGTCGGTGACATTGCCGACCAACCGCTGGCTGTGCGCGACATAGAAGCGCTCGCGATCCACCAGGTTCGTGCCGGCGTTGAACGCCTCGATCTCGTTGTTGAACCAGCTGCGCTCGGCGCCGTAGCCGTAGGCCTGGCTCTTCAGGGTCAGGTCGGGCGCGAGCTTCAGCTCGAAGCCGCCGCGCAGCCAGACTTCCTGTGCGACGTTGCGATTATCGAGCACGTTGTAATTGGTCTTGAAGGTGCGGTCGTCGATGGTGACAGCGCCGAGATTGGTTCCATTGTAGTTCGAGACGTAATTGCCCGAGACGATGCCGCTCGTCGCGTGCGAACCGCTGAAGGCGACCGGCACCAGCGGCGCGCCCCAATAGGCCTTACCGCGATCCTCGCGGTACTCGATCGCGCCCCAGACCTTGAGACTGTCGGAGATGCGGTAGTTGAGCTGGCCCGACACATCCAGCATCTTGGTGTTGGTGTCGTCGACAAAGCCGTTGAGCGCTGAACGGCTGATGTCGAAGCGGTAGTCAAGGCCTTGAACGTTGGTGCTGCCGCCCGAGCCGTAATGGGCGCGGAACGAGTTCAGGGAGTCATACGAGAAGTCCGCCTCGTTGCGGATCGGCCCCGTGTGCGGCTGCTTGGTGACGAAATTGATCGCGCCGCCGGCGGCGCCCTCGCCCGAGATCAGCGAGGCCGGCCCTTTGAGGAATTCCACGGCCTCCAGATTGGCCGTGTCCATGATCCGCGAGGTCATGTTCTGCGGGCCGATCTTGATGCCGTTGTAGAGCGTGTTGATCTGGCTGTTGGTGAAGCCACGCATCGAGAAGCCCGCCGGCTCTCCGGGGGCATCGCCGGAGGTGACGCCGACGGCGCCCTGCGCCACTTCGGACACGGTGCGATAGCCCTGCTCGCGCATGGTCTCGGCGGAGATCACCTCGACGGTCGCAGGCGTCTGCCGCACCGTCAGGCCGAGGCGCGAAGCGCTTTCGGCCACGGCATTGCTGTTGAGAGGCGTCGCGGCCTGCGTCTGTGCACCGGCGCCCGGCACCGCAGGCTTTGGCGCGGCAGTAACGGGGGATCTGCGCGATGACGCGCGACGTGCGCTCTGCCCTTCCCGCCCGGCAGGCTTCGCCTGCTTGCGGGACTGGGCGGGCGATACTTCGATCGGCGGCAGCGGTTCGCGGGATTGCTGCGCCAGCGCGGCCGGCATATCAGCCGCAGCCAGCGTAAGGGCTGCAGAGGCGAGCAGGAAGCCGCGCGGTCGTACGATAGGAATGGAAGACACGATTTTCGGACCTCGGTATGACGTCAGTGGCACGTCACAGCGAACGAGGTCTCTCCTTTGGCCTTGCGGCCGTCCGATGAAGCCGAATGTCTGTACTCCCCGACCGACATCTTCGCGTGTGACCACGGCTGACGGCAGGTCTCCTGGCTCGCGGGTCGATCACCGCTTCGTCGCCTTCCCGGGACCGAGGACCCAGTGGCTTCTGACGAAGGATTATCCGCTCACAGTTGCGGGGGCAGCCACGGCATTGGGGGACAAATTCCCCGCACCGCATTCCCTTTTCATCCCCTCTCGGGGAAACCGTCGCGAGCATCTAGGATTACCATCACGACAGAGTCAATGTATCCCATGCGGCGTTATTGCCACAGCGAGCAACTTCCTTTGGAGAGATGAGCATGGAAGGCGAGACCTTCCTCTGGTTGATCCGGCACGCGCCGGTCGATGGCGTCAAAGGGACGATCCATGCCTCCGACGCGCCGGCCGATCTCGGCGATCGCGCACAGCTGGATGCGCTGCGGCGCCGTCTGCCGCAGGATGCCGCCGGCTATACCAGCCCATCACGGCGCACGGTCGAGACGGCGCGCGCGCTGGCGCTCGAACCGGAGCTGGCCAGCGAATTCCGCGAGCAGGATTTCGGCGACTGGACCGGCCATCGGCACGACGAGCTCGCTGCCACCGGCGGCGAGGCCTATGCGCAGTTCTGGAATGATCCCGCCGGCGGACGGCCGCCGGGCGGCGAAAGCTTCGCGGACCAGGTCGCGCGCGTCCGGCTCGGCCTGTCGCGGATTGGAGCCGGACAGGCCACGCTCGTCGTGCATTCCGGCACGATCCGCGCCATCCTCTGCATCGCGCTGGACCTCGCGCCGCAGGCCGCCTTGCGCTTCGTGATCGATCCGCTGTCGTTGACGCGGATCGACCGGCTGGCGAGCGGCTGGCGCGTCGTTTCCGTCAACCAGCGGATCAGCTAGGCCGATCAGGTACGTTGGCCTGGGCAAAGGTCGCCATGCCGTTGTGAAGCGCGCAGGCCAACCGCACCAGTGGCAGCGCGATCGCAGCGCCCGATCCCTCGCCGAGCCTGAGATCGAGACTGATCATCGGCTGCACGTTCAGCGCACGCAGCACCAACCGATGCCCCTGCTCCGCCGACTGGTGCGACGGCAACAGGAAGGGCTGGCATGACGGGTTGAGCCGCACCGCGGCAAGCGCGGCGACCGAGACGATGAAGCCATCGATCAGCACCGGGATGCGGCGCTGCGCAGCCGCAATGATCGCGCCGCAAATCGCTGCGATCTCGAGGCCGCCGACGGCACACAGGATCTTCTCTGACGAAGCGCCGGCAACGCCATGCCGTGCGATCGCCGCATCAATCACGCGCGCCTTGTGCGCGCGGCCGGCTGCATCGATGCCGGTGCCGCTGCCGGCGATCTCCTCGGCGCTGATGCCGAGCAGGCTTGCCGCGATCGCCGCCGACGTCGTGGTGTTGCCGATCCCCATCTCGCCGAAGATCAGAAGATCAGGCTGTTCGGCCGCTGCGCGTTCAACCGCGCGCTGGCCGGCTTCGAAAGCGAATGCCAGCTCCGCAGGGGTGAGCGCGGACTCGACGCTGAAATCGCGCGTGCCGTGGCGCGGCTTGTCGGTGATGATGCCCGGCATTGCCTCCTGCGCCAGCGTGCCGGCGTCGACGACGTCAAGGCTGGAGCCGAGCTCGCGCGCCAGCACCGATATCGCGGCACCGCCTGCGGCAAAATTCGCCATCATCGCGATGGTCACGGCTTGCGGATAGGCCGAGACGCCCTGCGCGACGATGCCGTGATCGCCGGCGAAGACGATGATCGGCACGCGCGCGACGCGCGGCTGCCCGGTCGCCTGCAGGCCGGCGAGCTCGATCGCGAGCTGCTCGAGCCGGCCGAGCGCGCCGGTCGGCTTCGTCAGCTGCGCCTGGCGTGCGATCGCGGCGTCGCGATGGATCGCGGAGATCGCGGGACATTGTTGGGTAACCCAGTCAGGAAGCATGCTGCCTCGCTTCACGCACGCGCTTGAGGATGTAGCTGTCCATGATCCAGCCATGCCGCTCGCGCGCCGCTTGCCGCACGGCGACGATGCGCGGACCGAGTTCGGCCAGCGCGCCGGACAGGATGATCTGATCGGGCATGCCGAGATAGGCGCCCCAATAGATGTGGAGCCCGGCCGGATCGAGCGATTGAAACGCCGTGCCGCCGTCGAGCATCACGACAACTGTATCGACGCCTTGTGGCCAGCCGCCCTCGCGCAGGCGACGCCCGGTCGTGACCAGAAACGGCTCGCCGATGTCGTTGAGCGGCAGCGTATGCGCCGCGCACAGCGCCTGGATCGAGGTGATGCCCGGCACGACCTCGATTCTGAGCAAGGGGTCGAGCCGGCGGGCAATGCGCAGCGAGGAATCATAGAGCGACGGATCGCCCCAGATCAGCAGCGCGACCTTGCCGTCGCCGTCGAGATGATCTGCAATCGCTTGTCGCCAGGTCGCGGCGACGGCGTCATGCCAGTCGTCCACGCCCTTGCGGTAATCCGCTTCGGCCGCGTCGCGTACGGGAAGATCGAACTCGGCGATGACGGTCTTGTCGTTGGTCAGGACATCCGCGCAGATCGTGCGCCTGAGATCGGCGAGATCGGACTTCGCCGTCCCCTTGCGCGGGATCAGGATGAGATCGGCGGCGTTGATGGCCTCAACGGCGGCGCGCGTCAGCTGGCCAGGATCGCCGCAACCGATGCCGATCAGGGAAAGCGTGAGCATCACGGGCGTGGGGCGGCCATGACGGCCGCCCCTTGTCTCTTCAGGCCGCGTTGTGCAGGCGCGGCGTGACGAAGCCGGGCGCGGTGACGCCGCGCAGCGATTTCGCCAGCGCCAGCACGGCAAGATCAGCCAGCGGCTCGATCACGATGACCAGCGCGTAGGACGCCGCGAAGGTCGCGATGTTGGCAAGGTTGCTCATCGCAAAGCCCGAGCCATAGAGCGCCCAGAACGCCACCCACCCGATCACGCCGGCCTGATAGGTCGTCGAGAGCGCCAGCGCCTGGCGGTACTTCAGGTCGACATAGGCGGTGTTGCGCGGAATGATCCGCGAGGCGATCGCCTGGATCGCGAACAGCGGCACCAAGAGCGTCGTAACGTTCATGCCGTATTGCGGGATGTCGGCCGGTTCGAAGAACACGCCCTGCAGCAGCAGGCCGAAGGCGAGACCGAAGGCGGCAGGCGCGGCACCGAACAGCAGGAACAAGGTCGAGCCGAGGATGAAGTGCACCTCGGAGACGCCAACCGGGAAGTGCGGCAGGATCTCGAAGAAGGTGAAGACGAGAACGGTGGTGGCGAACGTCCGCGCCGCGAACGATACGACGCCCTGCTCGCGCACGGTCTCGACCGCGAGCTTCAAGGCAGCGCCGCCTGCGGCGATGCCGGTTGCGTAACTCAACACGAGCTTGGCGCCCGTCACGATCCCGGGTTCGATATGCATGGCTCAGATCCTTCCTGCCGTCACACCCGACGGCCTTGGCCTCAAAACGTGCAGGGCCGGTCTCCTGGCTCGCGGTTCACTGGGACTTTCGGCCTTCCCGGGCCTTGCGGCCCAGTGGCGGATCGAAGTCCCTCACCGCTTACAGTCGCGGGGGCGGCTGGGGTTTTGGGCGCCGCAACTGGGTCCGCCCACCCCCATTCCCGATTATGCTCCGGCGCTTTGCGCCGTGGTGAGCACCATGCTTCTCCTGTGTGCCCCTTTCGCCGAGCCTGCGTCAAGGGAAGAAGCGATCATGACGGATAATCCCCCGCCAGCGCGCCGAACAGGATCACGGCGGCGGTCGAAGGCGCGCCGCCGCGGGCAAGCTGCTCGGCAAGCTCGGCAATCGTGGTGCGGACCAGCCGCTCGTCGGAACGGCCGAGGGATTCGGCGACCAGCGCCGGGGTATCTGCGGCAAGACCATGCGAGATCAATTTTGCGGCAAGCGCCGGAAAGGTGCGCCGGCCCATATAGACCACGGTCGTCGCTTCAGGGTCGGCCAGCGCCGCCCAGTTCAGGTTCGGCGGCAGATCGCCGGTCACATCGGCCCCGGTCACGAACTGCACCCGGCGCGAGGTGTGGCGCCGGGTCAGGGGAATGCCCGCCTGGGCTGCCGCGGCGCAGGCCGAGGTGACCCCGGGAACGATCTCGTAGCCGATGCCGGCCTCGCGCAGCGTCTCGATCTCCTCCTCGAGCCGGCCGAAGATGCCGGCATCGCCGGACTTCAGCCGCACCACGCGCACCCCCGTTGCGGCATAGTCGACCAGAAGGCGGTTGACGTGATGCTGCTTGGTCGAAGGGCGCCCTGCCCGCTTGCCGACCGCGACGAGATTGGCTTCCGGCCGGGCGAGATCGAGGATCGCGCCGGAGGCGAGATCGTCGTAGAGCACGACGTCGGCCTCGCGCAGCCGCGCGGCGCCCTTGAGCGTGAGCAGCTCGGGGTCGCCGGGTCCGGCGGAGATGAAGGAAACGAATCCGCTCACCGGTCCTCCGCGATCAGGTGAAAGAAGGTGCCACTGACATGGCCGCGCCGCGAGCCGGTCTCGGCGATGATTGCGCCCGTCGCATCGTGCACGATAGCGAGCGGCGTGTCAGGCTGAGCGAGGATGGTCGAATAGTGAAACTCGTGGCCGCGCAGCCGCGCGCCGGGCTGATGTCCCGGCATCGGCGCGGCCAGCGTTGCGAGGCGATAACCCAGATGCATGCGGCGTTTGGCAAAGCTGGTCTCCAGGCCAAGCAGGCCCGTCATCTCGTGGCGAATACCGTCCGCGTCGGTCAAGGCGGTTCCCAGCACCATATAGCCCCCGCATTCGCCGTGCACGGGCCGCATCTCGGCGAAGGCGCGCAAGGCGCTACGAAACCGGGCATTGGAGGCGATTCTGCCGGCATGAAGCTCGGGATAGCCGCCTGGCAGCCAGCACACGTCGGCGCTCGGATCGGGCGCTTCATCTGATAGCGGCGAGAACGGCACGATCTCCGCGCCCGCTGCGCGCCAGGCCTCCAGCATGTGCGGATAGACGAAGGAGAACGCGGCGTCGCGCGCAAGCGCGATACGCTGGCCGGGTGGCACCACGTTCGGTCCACTTGCCACGGCTTGCGGCGACCAGCTGGCCGCCGATCGCAGCACCGCTTCGAGATCGACATGCTCCGTCACGAACCGTGCGGCCTCGTCGATCAGCTTGCCGATCTCCGCCTGCTCCTCGGCCTGCACCAGGCCGAGATGCCGCTTCGGCAGGCTGATCTCGGCATGACGCGGCAGCGCGCCGAACACGGCAATGCCGGCATCGACAAGCGCGCGCCGCACGAGGTCTTCATGGCGCGGGCTGGCGACGCGATTGAGCACCACGCCCGCAAGCTTCACGCCCGGCCGATAATCGCGCAGGCCCGCGGCGATTGCGGCTGCGGTCTGCGCCTGGCCGGAGGGATCGATCACCAGCACCACCGGCCAGCCCAGCATCTCCGCGATATCGGCAGTGGCACCCGTGCCGGAGACGCCGCGTGCGGCAACGCCGTCGAACAGGCCCATCGATCCCTCGGCCAGCACGAGATCGGCATCCGCACCACGGCTGACGAGGTGCGCAATGGTGCCGCGATCCATCGCCCAGCTGTCGACGTTGACGGAGGCGCGCCCCGTGGCGGCGGCATGGAAGGCGGGATCGATATAGTCCGGCCCGCTCTTGAAGCACTGCACGTTCAGGCCGCGATGGCGCCAGGCACGCGCGAGTGCCAGCGTCAGCGTGGTCTTGCCGACGCCGGAGGCCGGTGCCGAGATGACGAGGCCCGCCGCCATCACGACGCCTCCGGAAAGCGTGGCTCGGCGCCGACCGGCCGATAGCGACGGTCGTAGTCAACGGCATAGAGGCGGCTCTCGTCGAAATCCGCGGCGCCAAGCGTCTTGCCGACCAGGATCAGCGCGGTGCGCTCCATCTCGGCGCCCACCGCGGCATCGAGCGTTGCCAGCGTCGCGCGCACGATGCGCTGCTCCGGCCAGCTCGCGCGCCAGACGATCGCGACCGGGCAATCCGCGCCGTAATGCGGCGTGAGCTCGGCAACGACCTTGTCGAGCAGGTGGATCGAGAGATGGATCGCGAGCACGGCACCGGTCGCGGCAAAGGCGGCGAGCTTCTCCCCCTCGGGCATCGCGCTGGCGCGACCCGGCGTGCGCGTCAGCACCACGCTCTGAGCGAGCCCCGGCAGCGTGAGCTCGGCTTCCAACGCGGCCGCGGCAGCCGAGAAAGACGGCACGCCCGGCGTCACCGTCACGGGAATGCCGAGCGCGCGCAGGCGGCGGAGCTGCTCTCCCATCGCCGACCAGATCGAGAGATCCCCGGAATGCAGGCGAGCCACATCCTTGCCCTCGGCATGCGCCGCCGAAATCTCCGCGATGATCTCGTCGAGCGACAGCGGCGCGGTGTTGACGATGCGTGCCCCGGGCGGGCAATGCACCAGCACGCCTTCGGGTACGAGCGAGCCCGCATAGAGACAGACCGGGCAGGACGCGATCAGGTCGCGGCCGCGCAAGGTCAGCAAGTCGGGCGCGCCCGGCCCGGCGCCGATGAAATGCACCGTCATGCGCCGTCTCCTTCCGCGATCGCGGCGGTCGCCGTGCGATCCTGCGAGACCACGCGCGTCGCAATCAGCCGGGCCCGAGGGCCGGCCGCAGCGAGCGCCGCGGCTTCGGCAACAGATCCCGTGCCGAACTTTTCCACGATGAGCTCCGATTGCGTGGGCGTGTCGATGCCGGCCAATGTCTCGGCCGGAATAGCCCTGATCGGCACACCGCATTCACATGCGAGCTGCTTCAGCGCCGCGACGTCGGCCTTGTCGCCGACCGTCGCCAGCGCCGCGAGCCCTTCCGAGCCGCCAGCCGCCATCAGCGCCTCACGCAGCGAAGCCAGCGTGACGTCCTTTCTGAATCCGAGCCCGGCGACCTTCATCGCACCACGCTCCACTGCACCACCGGCCGCGCCGCCTCCCAGGCCCGATAGCGGCCGAGCGGCGCGGCTTGCGCGATCTCGACCCGCATCAGCTCGCCGCCGTGACGTTGGTGCAGCTCGCCGAGCAGGGCTTCCGTCTCCAGCGTCACGGAATGCGCGACCAGCCGGGTGCCCGGCGAAAGCCGCGACCAGATGGCATCGAACATTGCGCGATCGAGGCCACCGCCGATGAAGACGGCGTCGGGCGCATCCAGCGCAGCCAGTGCTTCAGGCGCTGTGCCTCCGATGACGCTGATTCGATGCGCCAGGCCGAACGCCGCTGCATTCTTGCGAATGTTCGCGGCGCGATCCTCGCGCGCCTCGATTGCGGTCGCCGTCCCGCCGCACAGCGCCCACTCCACGGAGATCGACCCCGATCCGGCGCCGATGTCCCACAGCCGCTCGCCCGGACGCGGAGCCAGCGCCGAAAGCGACAGTGCGCGGATCGGCCGCTTGGTGATCTGGCCGTCATGGACGAAGAGATCGTCCGGCAGACCCGAGCTGCGGGGAATGCCCTGTGTTCCCACCGCCCATACTGCGACCGCGACCAGATCAGCCGCGACCTCCTCGGCAAACAGGTCGACTCGATGCTGGTCAATGTATTCCCGTGGCCCGCCCAGCGCCTCGAGCGTCCACATCAGTGACGCGCCCCATCCGCGCTCCGTCAGCCATTTCGCGAGAGCGCCGACCGCGGCCGCGTCGCGCATCAGGCAGATGATGCGCGCGTCTCGCACCAGATGCGGCACCAGGCGCTCGAACGGCGCCGCGTGGAGGCCGATGCACGTCACGGCTTCCAGCCGCCAGCCTAAGCGCGCCGCAGCGAGCGAGAAGGTCGACACTGCCGGATATGCCATCCACTCGTCGCTACCGAGCTTTTCGGCAAGGCTTGCCCCGGCGCCATGCCAGAACGGATCGCCGGAGGCGAGCACCACCGTCGGCCGGCCGCGACAGCTCAACACCACGTCGGCATCGAACGGCACCGGCCAGGCGCGGCCGCGGCTGCCGACGCCGGCGAGCACGAGATGTCGTTCGCCACCGAACACGGTTTCGGCATCGGCGAGCGCCTTTCGGCTTGCCTCGGACAGCCCGGCAAGGCCATCTTCGCCGATACCGATGATGGTCAGCCAGGGATCAACCATACGCGCCCTCATTCTGGGCGGAACGGCCGATGCGGGCCAGCTCGCAGCGGAGGTCGCGCGCGCACGCATCGACGCCGTCTACTCCTATGGCGGTCGCACCCGCGCGCCGGCCGACCAGCCGCTGCCGACCCGTATCGGCGGCTTCGGCGGCGTGAACGGGCTGGCCGACACCATCCGCGGCGAAGGCATCACGCATGTGATCGACGCCACGCATCCGTTCGCCGCCGAGATGAGCCGCAATGCTATTCAGGCGTGCGCGCAAACCGGCACGCAGTTGATCGCACTCGAACGCGCGCCTTGGCTGAAAGCGCCCGGCGACAACTGGATTGAGGTCACCGATATCAACGCTGCGGTCGCCGCGCTGCCCGCCGCGCCCACAAACGTGTTCCTCGCCATCGGCCGCCAGCACATCGCGCCGTTCGCAGGCAAGCCGCAGCATGCCTACACGCTGCGGTTCGTCGATCCGCCCGAAGGGTCCCTGCCCTTTGCCGCGGATGTGATCGTGTCGCGTGGGCCGTTCACGCTTCAGAGCGAGCTCGAGATGATGCGGGCCCGCGAGATCGCGTGGATCGTCGCCCGCAATTCCGGCGGCGACGGCGCGCGCGCCAAGATCGACGCGGCTCGTATGCTTGGCGTTCCCGTGATCATGATCTCGCGACCGGAGCTGCCCGAACGCCGACGGGTCGAGAGTGTCACCGAAGTAATGCAGTGGCTCGGTCATTCGACCCGCCTCGGTGCATAGACCCAGCGGCCGACGCGTCGCGTCTGCGAATTGCCGACGATCACCAGCGTGCGCATGTCGGCCATCTCTGGCGTTGCTTCATTCAGCGTCACCGTCACGATCTTCTCGTCGGCCGCGCTGACCGCACGTGCGAAGATCACGAGGCGCTCGCCGCAGCCGGCATCTCTCAGCGCCCCGAGCGCACGGCCAAAACCCTCGGGCCGGCTCGCCGAGCGCGGATTGTACATCGCAATCGAGAAGTCGCCGTCCGCAGCGAGCCGCAGGCGCTTTTCGATCACGGACCACGGCTTGAGATTGTCTGAGAGATTGATCGCGCAAAAATCATGGCCGAGCGGCGCGCCGGCGCGCGCGGCGGCCGCCAGCATGGCAGTGATGCCGGGCAGCACACGGATCGGCAACGCCTGATATTGCGGCGCCTGTTCGAGCGCCTCGAACACGGCGGAGGCCATCGCGAACACGCCGGGATCGCCGGACGAGACGACGACGACCTGCCCACCCTCGGACGCCAGCCGCAGCGCTTCGCTCGCGCGCTGCAGCTCCTCGCGGTTGTCGGAAGGATGCAGCTTCAGCCCGGCGCGCGGCGGCACGCGGGCGACATAGGGCGCGTAGCCCAGAATGTCGGTCGCTGACGCCAGCGCGGCCGTGACCTCGGGCGTCACCATCGCATCGTTGCCCGGCCCGAGGCCCGCGATGGTCAGCGTGCCCGTCATTCGGCGGCGTCCAGATGCCGGCCCTTGCCGTGCACAAGCACGATCGCGAAATACGGACAGTCGGCGGCATCGACCTCCGCGAGCCGCACGACGCGCTCGCCCGGCATGGTGCCGCGCTCGACCAGCCAGGCATCGTCCAGCCGCCCGGCGGATGCAAGCGCGCGGCGCACCTTTGCAAGGTTGCGGCCGGTCTTCATGACGACGAGCGCATCGGAATCGCGCATGTGCCGCTCGAGCTCGCTCTCGGGAAGCGTGCCCATCAGCACAGTGGTTACGTCATCCCCAAGCGCGATCGGTTGCCCCACGCCATTCCAGCAGCCGACCATGCCGGGAATTCCTGCGATCACCTCGATCTCGACGCGGCCCTGCAGGCGCGTGTGCAGATGCATGAAGGAGCCGTAGAAATATGGATCGCCCTCGCAGAGCACGACGACGTCGACGGCGCGCGACAGCCGCGCCAGGCGCTCGGCCCATTCGTCGTAGAAACCGGCAAGCAACTGGACGTATTCCACGCTGTCGAAGGCGATCTCGGTCGTCACAGGATATTCCATGGGATATTCGGTGACGTCAGCGGCGAGCATGCCCTCGACGATGCGCCGTGCCTGGCCGGGCCTGCCTTTCTTGCGAAAGAAAGCGACGTGCTTTGCAGCCCGCACCGTGCGATCGGAGCGCACGCTCATCAAATCAGGATCGCCGGGGCCGAGACCGCAGCAGATGATGCGTCCCATCGCTATTCGCTCCGGCTCGCCAGCGCGTTCACGGCAGCAACCGTGATCGCGGAGCCGCCGAGGCGGCCTTCCACGGTCAGTGCCGGCACGGGTGGCTCAGCCATCAGCGCCGCCTTGGATTCGGCCGCGCCGACAAAGCCGACCGGGCAGCCGATGATTGCCGCCGGCCGCGGACATGTATGGTCCTCCAGCATGTTGAGGAGATGAAACAGCGCGGTCGGCGCATTGCCGATCGCAACGATCGCGCCGTCCAGATGCGGCCGCCACAGTTCGAGCGCCGCAGCCGAGCGGGTGTTTCGCATGGATTGCGCCAGCGCGGGCACGCTCTCGTCGCCGAGCGTGCAGATGACCGCATTGGCCGCGGGAAGCCTTGCGCGCGTGATCCCCTCCGAGACCATGCGCGCGTCGCACAGGATCGGCGCGCCTCGTTGCAGGGCGACGCGCGCGATTGTCGCCATGCTTGATGTGAAGCGGATATGCGCCTCCAGCCCGACCATGCCGGCGGCATGGATCATCCGCACCACGACCTGCTCCTCATCGGGCGAGAAGCGGGCGAGATCGGCCTCGGCCCGGATGGTGGCGAAGGATTGCCGGTAGATCGCCGCGCCGTCGGTCTCGTAAGTGTGTGGCATCAATGCCCTCCGACGAGGATGGAGGGATCGCTGACGATGTCGGCGCCGTTCAGGCCGCGCAGCGCCGGCTCGTCGCGCGTCGAGCCGTCGCGGACGAGATCGAAACCGGCGCGCGTTGCAACCAGTGTGACCGCGGCCGTGCCGGAATGGGCGCAGCCCTTGCCGCAGCCGGAGACGTGCAGGCGCGCATCGGCGGCAATGCGCGGCGCGAGCGCCGCGGCCAGCGCGCGCGTATCGGCATGGGCTTCGCGGCAGCGCGGCGCGCCGCTGCAGGCGATGACGCGCAGTGCGGGATCGAACGGCTCGGTGATGAGACCCGCCCCGCTCGGCATCTCCCGCTTGCCCTCGCTCAACACCATGCGCCAGGGCGTCATGCGCAGCGCATGGCCGCAACCCGCGAATTGATGCAACGTCGTGTGCAGCATCTGCCCGAACGCGACGCCGACCATGGCGCCTTGCGGATACTGCCCGGGCCGCGACGCGGCCATCACGGGCGCGGGCTCGGTCTCGCCGCGGAGCGATGCAGGCAACACCGCCCCGGCGGCGATATGGGCTGCCATGCGCCCTCGCCCGCCTCTAACTCCGCCGGAGACCAGGAACCAGCTCGCGAGCGCCAGCGCCGTGCTCACGGCCTCGCCGCGCGCGACGGAGCGGCCAAGCGTCGCGCCGTCGGCGCGCACCAGGAGACGGCCGGAGCGATCGCGCTCGATGCGGATGTCGGCGGAGTTTCCGGCAAGCACCCGCGAGCGTCCGTCATCGATGGCGAAGCCGAACTTGGTGGGAAGCGCGAGACCGCTGTCGGCGAGCGCCTCCTCCAGCCCGGCAGCGAGCGACTGCGTTTCGTCGCCTCCATTCCAGAACGGCATCACCAGAATGTTGCGCCTGGCCTCGACGTCGGCGTCGGGATCGAGCAGCTGCAGCCGTGCAAGTCCGTCGAGCAGCGGCCGATGGCTTTGCTCGCTGACGCCGCGGATCTGGAGATTGGCGCGGCTGGTCACGTCGATCAGGCCATTGCCGTGTTGCTCGGCGAGCTCGGCAAGCCCGGTGATTTGCGACGCTTCAAGCCGCCCGCCGAACGGGCGCACGCGCACCACGAGCCCATCGCCCGACAGCATCGGGCGCAGCGCGCCGGGACACCAGCCCTTGACCGAAGCCGCGCTCATGAGGCCTCCCGCAGGGCAGCCGCGATCGAGTTGCGCCGCGTCTGCCAGAGCGCCGCATCATGCAGGCGCGCAAAACAGGTTTCCATTGCGGCGAGCGCCGTCGGGTTCTCGCGCGCCATGAAGGCGCGGACGTCATCATGGCCGAGCGTCGCGTCGTAATAGAGATCGAACAGATGCGGCGGCACGGCGCCGGCGAGATGCGCGAAGGCCGCCATGTGCTCCAGCGTCGCGGTGATCTCGGCGGCGCCGCGAAAACCGTGCCGCATCATGCCGCCAGTCCAGGCCGGATTGGCCGCGCGCGCGCGGACGACACGCGAGATTTCCTCGGTCAGCGTGCGCGCGTGCGGTTGCTCGGGGCGGGTCGTGTCGAGGTGATAGAGCGCAGGCCCCGCCGCGCCGAGATGCGCAGCGGCGGCCGCAACACCGGCTTCATGGGCGGCGTAATCGGCCGCGAGCAGCAGGTCGGTTTCCGGCAGATCCTGGACGTGGACAAAGGCGTCAGCGGCCGCGAGGCGCTGCTCGATGCCGGCGCGATTCTGGAGCATCTCGCCATCGGCCGCGAACGCCCAGGACGAGGCCGACAGCCAGGCATCGCCTGCAGCTTCGCGCGTTTCCGGCGTGAAGGCATCGGGAATCGCCGAAAGGCCAACACCGTATTGGCCGGGACGCGGCGCGAACACGCGCGAGGCGCGGTGGCGATAAGGATTGTCCTCGCCCTCGTCATCGCGGCCTGCGAGCGCCTCGGACGCCGCCTCGAACAATTGCGCAAGGCCCGCGAAGACATCGCGGAACAGGCCGGACACCCGCAACGTGACGTCGATGCGCGGACGGCCGAGCTCAGCCGGCGCGACGATGTCATAACCGGTGACGCGGCCGGAGGCGTGATCCCAGCGCGGCGCGAGCCCGGCCAGATGCAGCGCCATCGCGAACTCTTCGCCCGCGGTGCGCATCGTCGCCGAGCCCCAGAGATCGACCACGAGACCTTTCGGCCAGTCACCGTGATCCTGCAAATGGCGGCGCAGCAGCTCTTCGGCGAGTTTTATCCCTTGCGCATGTGCCGAGGGCGTCGGCACCGCGCGCGGGTCGACGGCGAAGAGATTGCGCCCGGTCGGCAGCACGTCCTGACGGCCGCGATAGGGCGAGCCGGATGGGCCCGGCGCAACGCGCCGGCCGGCAAGCGCGGCACGCAACGCATGCCGCTCCGCTTCGCCGCAAGCGCCGCGGCCGAACACGTGCAGGCCATCGCCGAACTGGCTTTCCTTGAGATCGCAGACGAAGCGGTCGATGCGCGGGATCGCTTCGGCCGGCGCGGACGAGGCCTCGAGACCGAGATCGTCCTCGAGACCCGCCGCGCGCGCTTCGTCGCGGATCGCGGCGATCAGCCGCTGGCGGCGCGCGGGATCGAGGCCATCGGCGGTCGAATATTCATCGAGCAGGCGTTCGAGCCGGCGCAAGCCGTCCGGCACCGCGGATGTCTCCAGCGGCGGCGGCAGATGGCCGATGGTAACGGCACCGATACGCCGCTTGGCCTGCGCGGCCTCGCCGGGATCGTTGACGATGAAGGGATAGATGACGGGGAGATCGCCGATCAGCGCTTCCGGCCAGCAGGCGGACGACAGCGCCACGGATTTCCCGGGCAGCCATTCCAGCGTGCCGTGCGCGCCCGTATGCACGACGGCATCGATCCCCTGCTCGCGGAGCCAGAGATGGAACGCGACATAGGCGTGGCGCGGCGTGCGGGCCAGATCGTGATAGTCGGCATCGCGCGTGGCCGCATCGCCACGCTCCGGCTGGACCGCGATGATCGAGCGGCCGCACGCGATGGCCGCGAAATGAAATGCACCGTCGCGGCAGCCCGGATCCGTCTCCGGCGCGCCCCAGGCCCGCGCGAGATCGTCCTGCAGGGCTTGCGGCAGGCGCGCGAGCGCGGCGCGATACGCGGCAACGCTCCAGATGAGCCGTTTCGTCAGCAGCGACTCGCCGAGCGCTGGCACCGGCGCAACGTCGTAGCCGGCCTCCGCGAGATCGGACAGCAAGGCCTCGACCGACGCCAGCGCATCGAGGCCGACCGCATGCGCGATCTGGTGCGGTCGCCCCGGATAGTTCGAGAGCACGATCGCCAGCCGCTTCTCCGCAACCGGCGTCTCCGCGAGGCGCCGCCAGCCCGCGACACGCGCGGCGACGGCTTTCACACGCTCCTCATCTGGCCGGTGCGCCAGATGCGAGAACTGCAGATCGGCATCGCGCTCTGACGCCGACTTGAAACTCACCACGCCGGTGAAGACGCGGCCATCCACCTCGGGCAGCACTACATGCATCGCGAGATCGCCGGGCGAGAGACCTCGCAGCGAGTTCGCCCAGTCCTCGCGCCGCGCGGTGGAGAGGGCAACCTGGAACACCGGACACGACGCGGCATCGAAGGGCGTTGTGCCCTCGTCCCCCAGGGCTGAAAACGCCGTCGCGTTGACGATCGCGGCCGGAGGATTTTGCGCGAGATACGCGCGCAGCCAATCGGCGACGCCTGGAGCCTTCAGTGAGGTGACGAAGACGCCATAGGCGTCGAATCCCTTCTCGCGCAACGCCGCGATCAGCGCATCGACCGGGCCGGTGTCGGCAGCGGTGAGATAGGAGCGATAGAACGTCACGAGCGCGAGCGGCTTCGCTTCCGCCGCGGGCGCAGCGACGACGCCGCGCGCGGGATCGTAAAATCCCATCTCGGGCACGGTCATCTCGCCGATGACAGGCCCGGCATAGAGGCCCGAGGCCAGCGCGAGCTGCGCGATCGCGGCCTGCGCCGCGACCGGGCCGCCGGCGTCGCAAAGCACCTTGAGCCTTCGCAGCGTCGAGACCGGCAAGGTCGAATACGCATCGAGCCTGACGTCATCGCGCCCATCGGCCGGCAGCACGGCGAGCACGATGCCGCGGTCCTTCGCGAGTTGCTGAAGCGCGGCGAGGCCGTAGGGCCAATAGGACTCACCGCCGATCAGGCGCACCAGAATGCCGCGCGCCTGCGACAGCGTGCGCTCGACATAGGTGTCGACCGACAGCGGATGACGCAGCTCCGCGAGATTAGCGAGACGCAGCGACGGCAGGCTCGCGCGCCCCCGCCGCCAGCCCGCCGCGAACGCAGCGAGGTCGGAATCCGAATACGAGAGCACAACGAGATCGGCCGGGTCCTGGCCGATGTCCCTTGGCGTCGCGGTCTCCTCGAGACCGCGGCTCTCGCGGAAGACGACGTGCATCAGATACCAAGTCCTGCCTTGATCGCGGCTTCGTCGATATCGCCGTGCTCGCCGATCACGACGAGCCTTGATTGCCTGTTGCCGGCACCCCAGGGCTTGTCGAACTGGTGGCGCACGCGCTCGCCGACCGCCTGCAGCAGGAGGCGCATCGGCTTGCCCGCGACCGCGATGTAGCCCTTGACACGCAGCACGTTCTGCTCGCGCGCGAGCTTCTGGACCGATGCGACCAGCGCATCGACGTCGGCAACTTCAGGAAGATCGATCACGACAGAATTGAAATCATCATGCTCGTGCTCTTCCTCGCCGTCGTGATGCGAGGGACGCGCGGCGAGATCGTTCTCGGCGGCGGCGCCGAGTCCGAGGATGACGCGCGCATCGATCGCGCCGTCAGTGACAGGGAGCATCGGCACGCGGCGCGGCATCTCGGCGGTGATGGTGGCCTTGGCGGCTTCAATGCCGGCAGCGCCCGCAAGATCGGCCTTGGTCAGCAGCACGATATCGGCGCAGGCGATCTGGTCCTCGAACACTTCCGACAATGGCGTCTCGTGGTCGAGATTTTCGTCCGCCGCGCGCTGCGCTTCGACCGCATCCGGGTCCGGCGCGAAGCGGCCGGCGGCGACGGCTTCGGCATCCGCCAGCGCGATCACGCCATCGACGGTGATGCGCGAGCGGATCTCGGGCCAGTCGAACGCCTTGAGCAGCGGCTTGGGCAAAGCGAGACCCGAGGTCTCGATCAGGATGTGATCGGGCCGCACCGGGCGCGCCAGCAATTGCTCCATGGTCGGAATGAAATCGTCGGCGACGGTGCAGCAGATGCAGCCATTGGCGAGCTCGACGATGTTCTCCTCCGGGCAATTCGCATCGGCGCAGGATTTCAGGATCTCGCCGTCGACGCCCTCGCTGCCGAACTCGTTGACGAGCACCGCGAGCTTCTTGCCATTGGGATTGCTGAGCAGATGCTGGATCAGCGTCGTCTTGCCAGAGCCGAGGAAACCGGTGACCACCGTGACCGGGATTTTTGCGAGCGAGTTCATTCGGCGGCCTCCGGCAACGCGGCAATGGGGGGAATGCGCGCAAGCGACTGCTTGCGGAAGATTTCAGGACGGCTGCGCCAGGGCACGAGGCCGTCGGGTGCAGCCGCATAGGCCGCAGCGCCCGCGACCACGTCCTGCGCATTCACGTCCGACAGGCGGCCATAGACGTAGGACCAGCGGCCGGGCGCGCTGAGCGCGACCGAGCAGCCCTGGCTGCAGGCCGACAGGCATTCCACGGGAACCACATTGACGCCCTCGGGCACGCCGGCCTCGAGGATCGCGCCGTGGAGGCGCTTGCCGGGCGTGGTCTCGCCCTCGCCGAGCGTCTGGCCGGCACGGCAGGTGATGCAGACATGAAGTGTGACGGTCATCGCCTCTTCCAGATATCAGCGGGAGGCGATGAGGCACACGGACCATTCGTCGGAAGGCCCGTTTCCCCGTCGCGGAACACCCCGTCCGCCGGTCCAAAACTCGTCCGCGCTGGCAGGTCTCCCGGCTTGCGGAGCAGGGTTTTGGCCCTTCGATCCCCGCCTTCCCGATTCCCCGAGGGAATCAGTGGCTTCGGGCATCTCTCCGGTCACGGTCGCGGGGGCGGCTGCATTTTGGACCCAAATCTTGCCGATTCGGACCCTATCGCATTCCCTCTTCGCCTGTCATAGGACAGGAACCAACGCCGGGCCACCATTTGCCGGTGGCCGCCTCTTGTCAAGCCGAAGGACCGGGACCCATGACGCCTGAACCGGATACTCAAACCCCCGAGGATACCGACATCAGGCACGCCCAGAAGATGGCGAAGAAGAAGGCCGCCCGCGACAAGATCATGGCGACCAAGAGCGGCGAAAAGGGCCTCATCATCGTCCACACCGGCGCCGGCAAGGGCAAGTCGTCCTCCGCCTTCGGCATGATCGTGCGCTGCGTCGCGCATGGCTTTCCTTGCGCGGTCGTGCAGTTCATCAAAGGCGCCTGGGATACCGGCGAGCGGCGCCTGCTCACCGGCCATTTCGGCGAGCTCTGCCAGTTCCACGCCATGGGCGAAGGCTTCACCTGGGAGACGCAGGACCGCGCCCGCGACATCGCCGCCGCCCGCGCCGGCTGGGAGAAGGCCAAGGAGCTGATCCTCGACGAGAACCTGCGCATGGTCGTGCTCGACGAGATCAACATCGCGCTGCGCTACGACTATCTCGACATCGCCGAAGTCGTCGAATTCCTGACGACCTCGAAGCCCGAGATGACCCATGTCGTGCTCACCGGGCGCAACGCCAAGGACGAGCTGATCGAGATCGCCGATCTCGTCACCGAGATGACGCTGGTCAAGCACCCCTTCCGATCCGGCATCAAGGCGCAGGCCGGCGTCGAGTTCTGAATGCGATGGCACGCGCGCTGATGATCCAGGGGGCCGGCTCGGACGTGGGCAAGTCGCTCATCGTCGCCGGGCTCGCCCGCGCCTTCACGCGGCGGGCCTTGCGCGTGCTCCCGTTCAAGCCGCAGAACATGTCGAACAACGCGGCCGTCACCGTCGACGGCGGCGAGATCGGCCGCGCCCAGGCGCTGCAGGCGCTCGCCGCCGGCGTCGAGCCGCACACCGACATGAACCCGGTGCTGCTCAAACCCGAGACCGACGTGGGCGCCCAGGTGATCGTGCATGGCAAGCGCATCGCGACCGCGCGTGCCCGCGACTATGCGGCGATGAAGCCGTCGCTGATGGGCGCCGTGATGGAGAGCTTTGAGCGGCTGAAGGAGCGATCTGATCTGGTGCTGGTCGAAGGCGCCGGCAGTCCGGCCGAGGTCAATCTACGCAAGTCCGACATCGCCAATATGGGGTTTGCGCGCAAGGCCGACGTGCCTGTCGTGCTGGTCGGCGATATCGGTCGCGGCGGCGTCATCGCCCAGCTCGTCGGCATCAAGACGGTGATCGACCCCGACGATGCCGCGATGATCCAGGGTTTCGTCATCAACAAGTTTCGCGGCGATCCCACGCTGTTCCACGACGGCTACAGGCTGATCGAACAAAAGACATCCTGGCGCGGCTTCGGCGTGCTGCCATGGTTTGCGCGCGCCGGTGAGCTGCCGGCCGAGGACGCGCTCGGCCTGACCGACGCACGCAAGCCCGGCCAGTGCAAGATCGCCTGCCTCGCGCTGTCGCGCATCGCCAATTTCGACGATCTCGATCCACTGAAGCTCGAGCCGGGCATCGATCTCGTCATGGTGCGCCCGGGCGAAGCGATCCCCGGCGACGTCAGGCTCGTCATCATCCCCGGCTCAAAGTCCACCCGCGGCGACCTCGCCTTCCTGCGCGCGCAGGGATGGGACATCGATCTGCTCGCACATCACCGCAGGGGCGGCCACGTGCTCGGGCTCTGCGGCGGCTATCAGATGCTCGGACGTAGCGTCGCGGACCCCGATGGCATCGAAGGCTCCGCAGGCGATACACCAGGTCTTGGGCTGCTGGATGTGGATACGGTGATGAGCCCGCAGAAGACGCTGACGCGTGTCACAGCTGTACATGCTGCCACGGACCAGCCGATCGAGGCCTACGAAATCCACATCGGCCGTACCGACGGCCCCGATCGCGCCCGTCCGTTCGCCAAGCTGAACGGCGAGCCGGAAGGCGCAATCTCGCGCGACGGCCGCGTGCAGGGCAGCTATCTGCACGGCCTGTTCACGTCGGATGATTTCCGCAAGGCGTACCTCGCCAAGCTCGACATTCCCGCAGGCGGCGAGCCCTATCATGCCAGGGTGGAGAGCGCGCTCGACGCCCTGGCCGATCACATCGAAAAGCATCTCGATGTCGAGGGAATGCTTGCGCTAGCGCGCTAGCACCTCGGCAAGACGCATCCATTCGGCCTCGCCGCCGGGAAGCCCGAGCCGCAGCCATGTCGGCTCTTTCGCGAAAACGCGCGACCAGATGTGGCCACGCGCCAGCTTCTCCTGCGCAGCCGATGCGTCCGGCGTTTCGTAGAGACGAAACAGCGATGCGCCGCCGATGAGCCGCCAGCCCTGCGCATGGGCCATCTCGTCGAGCCGGACACAGTCGCGCGCAAGCCGCGCGGACGTGGCCTCGGCCCAGGTATCATCGCGCAAGGCGCGGCAGCCAATCGCGATGGCCGCGCCCGACACCGGCCATGGACCCGACATCGCAAGCAGCTTGTCGATGTCGGCGGCATGACCGATTGCGAATCCGAGCCGGAGGCCGGCCAGGCCGTAGAATTTTCCAAAGGAGCGCAGCACCAGCAGCCCCGGCCGATCCGCTTCCGACGCGAGCGACAGTTGCGGAACCGCATCGGCAAAGCTCTCGTCGACCACGAGACGGCCGACGCGGGGCTGCAGCGCGAGCAGATCCTTCGACGAATGGCGGCGGCCGTCGGGATTGTTGGGATTGACGATGATGGCGAGGTCCGCGCCTTCAAGCGCATCGGGCTCTCCAACCTCCTGCACATCCCAGCCTGCGGCCGACAGCACACCGGCATATTCATTGTAGGTCGGCGCGAGGATGCGCGCACGACCGCGCGGCGCCAATTGCGGCAGCAATTGAATGGCAGCCTGCGCGCCGCCAAGCGCGGCGAGCGGCGCGCGCGTCCGATAAGCGTGCTGAGCGGCCTGATGCAGCGCCTCGATCCCGGATCGCGACGGCAGCGCCTGCCAATGATGCGCGGATATCTCGCCGACGGGATAAGGCAGCCGGTTGATCCCGGTCGACAGGTCGATCCAGTCCTCCGCGCGCCCGCCGAAACGCTGCTGGGCCAGATCGAGATTTCCACCGTGCTCGCGCATGCCCCGTTCTTTCACGCGAAGGCGAGGATCGCAAGCACGCCGGCGAGCAGCAGCATGGCGCGGCGGTAGACCGTCAATCCCTCGCCAATATCGGCGGCGCGGGGATCACGCGCGCCTTCGTTGAGCCAGGGCTCGTTCGTCGTGCTGCCGTGATAGATGCGGGGACCGCTGAGCCGGACGCCGAGGGCGCCGGCCATCGCCGCCTCCGGCCAGCCGGCATTGGGCGAGCGATGACGGCGCGCATCGCGTGTCATGCAGGACAGCGCATCGGATCGCCTCGGCGCCAGCAGCACGAACAGAAAGCCGGTCAGCCGTGCCGGGATGAAATTGGCGATATCGTCGATGCGCGCCGCGGCCCAGCCGAAGGCCTCATGCCGCTCGTTGCGATGGCCGATCATGGAATCCAACGTGTTGATGGCCTTGTAGCCGAGAATGCCCGGCAGGCCGAACAGCGCGCCCCAGAACACCGGCGCGACGATGCCGTCGGAAGCGTTTTCGGCGAGGCTTTCGATCGCCGCGCGCGCGATGCCGGCGTCATCGAGCGCGGCGGGATCGCGGCCGACGATGCGCGAGACCGCATCGCGTGAAGCGGCGACATCGCCCGCCAGCAAGGGATCCGCGACGGCTGCGACATGATCGTGCAGCGAGCGCAGCGCAACCAGCGGCCAGGCCATGACGCCAATCAGCACCATCTGAATCCAGCCCGAGGGAAGCAAGGACTGAACCGCCCAGCCGATCACGGCAGAGAGTGCGATCACCAGAAGTGCGCCGGCGATGCCGGCAACGCGGCGCAACCCCGGCGGATCGGACTCGCGATTCCAGCCCTGATCGATGGCACCGATCAGCCGCCCCAGCCATGTCACGGGGTGGCCGATCCGCGCGAACAGCCACGATGGCCAGCCCAGAAGGGCATCCACCGCCATCGCCACCACCATCGCGCCCGCAAAGCCCAAACCCGCCTCCTGTCCCGCCCCTGTTGCGCAAAGCGTGGGCTGAGCGCAAGCCCCCGACCCGCTGATTTCGGCTTTGTCTTTGGCCGTGATTGGTGATTAGTCAGGCCCCAAGGAGACTTTGATGGCCGTCATACTGATCACGGGCGGAGCGCGATCGGGCAAGAGCAAGCGTGCGGAAATGCGCACGCGCGCCTTTCCCGGTCAACCCGTCTATGTCGCGACGGCCGAGGCGCTCGATGCCGAGATGGAGGCCCGCATAGCAAAGCATCGCGCGCGGCGAGGAACCGACTGGCTCGAACGCGAGGTACCGCTCGAGCTCGTGCCCGCGCTGGTCGCGACAGATGGCGACAGCGCAAGGCTGGTGGATTGCCTGACGCTGTGGCTCTCCAACCTGATGCACGCCGAGCGCGATTGGGAACGTGAGGTGACCGAGCTCGCCAGCGCGCTGCCCTGCCTGAAAAGCCCCGTCGTCCTTGTCACCAACGAGGTCGGCCTCGGCATCGTCCCCGACAACGCGCTGGCGCGCAGCTTTCGCGATGCCGCCGGGATCATGAACCAGATGATCGCCGCGGTGGCCGACGAGGTCGAGTTCGTGGTCGCCGGCCTTCCCATGAAATTGAAATGATGTCGCGCGCCGAGCTTCTCAAGGACATCGTTGCCGATCTCAGGATGGCGGCATCGTTCGTCACGATCCTCCCGGTGGCATCGTCGAAGCCGGCAGCCGATGGCGCCGTTGCGCGCGCGACCTGGGCGCTTCCCGTTGCGGGACTGCTGGTCGGCCTTGCCGGTGCTTTCGTCTACAAGGCCGCCATCCGCGTTGGACTGACGCCGAACCTTGCCGCGCTGCTCGCGCTGGCTACGACCGCCCTTATCACCGGCGCGCTGCATGAAGACGGTCTCGCCGACACCGCCGACGGGCTCGGCGGCGGCCGCACGCGCGAGCGCAAGCTCGAGATCATGCGCGATAGTCGGGTCGGGACATACGGTGCCTGCGCGCTGATCCTGTCGTTCGGCCTGCGTTGGGGCGCCCTTGCGACCATCGCTAATCCCGTCGCCGTCGCGCTCGCACTGTGCGCTGCGCACGCGGCTGCCCGCGCCGGCGTGCCGGCCTTCATGGCCCTGGTCCCGCCAGCACGGCCGGACGGGCTTTCGGCGAGTGCCGGAGCACCACCGGGCCGCAGCATCGCCGTCGCGTTCGCACTGGGAACGCTCGTGCTCGCCCTGGCGTTGGGGCCGGGCAGGGCGCTGGTCGGCCTGATCCTGCTGTCGCTCGCAGGCCTGGTGCTGGCGCGGCTCGCCATCCGCCAGATCGGCGGACAGACCGGCGACATCCTCGGGGCGTTCGAGCAGCTCGGTGAGATTCTCATCCTGCTCGTTGCGGCCGCCTTCCAGATGGAAGGCTAGTTCATGGTCGCGTTCGACGACACGTTCCGCCGGCAATTGCACGAGCTGTTCGTGTGGCGCCGCGACGTGCGCCGCTTCCGCAGCGACCCGCTGCCGGAACGCGCCATCGACAGACTGATCGAAACCGCCTGCCTCTCTCCCTCGGTCGGCCTCAGCCAACCCTGGCGCTTCGTCATTGTCGACGATGCTGCGCGACGCCGCGCGGTGATCGACGATTTCAGAGCGTGCAATGCCGATGCCTTGAGCTGCTATTCCGGCGAGCGCGCCGCGCGCTATGCCACGCTGAAACTGTCGGGCCTCGAACAGGCGCCCGGCCACCTCGCCGTGTTCGCCGACAAGGCCAGCGACATCGGCCACGGCCTCGGCCGCGCCACCATGCCGGAGACGACGGAATATTCGGTTGTCGCCGCCATCACCGCGATGTGGCTCGCCGCGCGCGCGGAAGGCATCGGCCTCGGCTGGGTGTCGATCCTGAGCCCGGATCGCATGCACGCCATTCTCGACGTGCCCGAGACCTGGAAGTTCATTGCCTATCTCTGCATCGGCTACCCGGAAGTCGAGTGCGCCCAGCCGGAGCTGCAGCAGGCGAAATGGGAACACCGGCGTGGGACGGATGAGTTCACGCTGCGGCGTTAGAACACCGCACCATCCTCCGTCATTGCGAGAAGCCCTTGCGACGAAGCAATCCAGAACCCCTCCGCGGAAAGATTCTGGATTGCTTCGCTGCGCTCGCAATGACGGGGAGAGAGCGTCAGGTCGCCGCTACGACCTGTTCCTGCCCGCAACCGGCGCGGCGCTTTCCTGCTTCTGGAACATCAGGAGCGGCCGGAAGATGACGCGGCCGTAGGCCTCGTAATGGTTCTGGGTGGACACCGCCATCTTCACCGGCGTCGCGTAATTCGCCTCGAAGGTCATGAACTGCGCATAGGTCCAGGAGAAGCCGACGCCGACAGAGGCCATTTCGGTGACACCAGGGAAGGTCGAATACACCGCGCCCCAGTCGGTGAAGACGTAGGTGTCGAAACCTTTCAGCCATTGCGACCAGTTGTAGTGCAGCTCGGCGTTGAAATAATAGCCGCTGTCGCCGGAGGCGGCGTTGGAGGGATAGCCGCGCACGGTGGTGGGGCCGCCGATCGAGAAGATCTGGTCGCCAGGTAGCAGCTTCTCCTGCGTGTACTGCCAGCTCGCCAGCACATTGGCGCTGAAATTCGCGGGCCCTGCGGCGCTGGTCGCAAGCATGGAGCCGGTATAGGTGGTGAACGCACGGTTGTTGCCGAGCACGTGGTCGTGCCAGGCAACGTAGTTGACCGCCGGCGAGACCGTGATCGAATAGGTGTTGCCGGACTTGGTGACCGAGACGCCCGCCGTGGACTTGTCGTAGTGATCGTCGGTGACCGCGACGGTGGCGAAGCGGCTGACGGTCTTGCCCTCGGTCAGGGCGGCGTTGAGCAGCACCAGCCAGTCCTGCGTCACCCAGACCGGCTGGCTGAAATTGACCGCAGCCTGGCTCGATCGGCCGGTGACGTCGAGCGCGACGAACGGGCCCTGGACGATCTTGATCTTGCCTTCGGTATAGCTGACGCCGGCGCGGCCGCCCCAGGGATTGACCGGGATGTTGTAGGCGACATTGCCGTTGAGGTTGCCGTCGGAGCGAACGCCGTAGAAAGTCAGGCGGTCGTCGACGCCGAACAGGCCGTGGCGCTTGTAGAAGGCCCCGCCCTCCCAGCGTCCGGTGTTCTCCGAGCCCTGGTTGTCGGTGAAGAGCTGCAACGTGTCGACCGGCGGCTCGATCACGGCGAATTGGAGATCGGTCAGGCCGAAGCTCGTGCCGGGCTGCAGCAGCGCCTTGATCTGCACGTCGTTGGTCCGGTTGAACCAGATCACGTCGCGGTTGAGCTTGGGAACGTCGAGGACCTCGCCTTCGGGCTCCTTCACGCGATCGAGGATGTAATCGGTGCGGGTCTGCTTGTTGCCCTCGACGGACGTCTTCTGGAGCCGGCCTTCGGTGAGCTTAACGCGAACAATGCCGCCCTTGGCGTCCTGCTCGGGTAGCGTCGCGATGCCCGTGACGATGCCGCGCGCGGCATAGACGGCATTGATGTCGGCGACGAGCTGCAGGAGCGCTGCGATGTCGACGTCCTTGCCGACATACTTCTTCGCGATCTCGTCCAGCTCCGCCGGTGTGATGAATTTGGACTCGTCGAACGTGACCTTGCGCAAGCGGAATTTCGGCCCGCCCGGCTTCAAAAGCTGGGACTTTTCCCGCTCGCCGCCGATCACCGCAGGCCCCGTTATCTTGGGCGGCGCGCTCTGCTGTTCGAGCTGGCGCCTCTGCCGGTCGACGTCGTTCTGGATCACGCCGGGATTGATCGACTGCGCACGTGCGGAGGCAATGCAGGACGCTGCCAGCCCGATCGCCAATGCTGCCCCCAGAATCCGCATCCCGAATCCAATTACCATGCCTCGGCGAGACGACCAATCGCCGGCTTCGCCGTTTCAACCGCCGCGTCCTTCCAGCCCGGACGTCCCGCACGCTGCCCCTTCTGGCGCAGCTTGCGCATGTCGCTGAGCCCTTCGATGTTGACGGCGGGGCCGGAGCCGACGGCCTCGACCGGCCGCGGCGCGAGCAGCGCGTCGAGCCGCGCCTGGCCGGAAAGGCCGAGCAGGTAGAACGTCCCCCCGTCCTTCTTCGCGAGCCAGCTCTCGATGTTCTCCTTGCCCTCGCCGTCGACCGCAATGTTGCGCATCATGCTGGCACCGGTGAAGTCGTTGCAGCAGGTGTGGTTCGGCCCGTAATTGGTGACGGTCGCGGAGACGCCGCCGGTATAGAACACCACATAGGCGTTGCTGACGTTCGCGTTGCCGGCCTGGCTCATCGTGAACACGCCGCCGGGCTGGTAGAGCTGAAGCGTCGGCCAGTTGGACGGCGCCGGCGTGCGGTTGTTGAGCAGCACCTGCTGGGTCGCCGTGGTGAGCATCAGTTGGCCCGGCACGTAGCCGTTCAGGATCGAGACGGTGTGCGCGTCGGTCCAGAAATTCGCATCCACCGCCCTGAACTGATTGACGATGATGCTGTCAGGGTCGATCGACACGTTGGCATATTTGGCGACGCCGCCATTATAGCCGGTGATGTTCATGACCAGCGGGATTGCCGGATTCGACCGGACCTGCTCACCCCTGACGTTGATCGTGTCGGCCGCGAGATCGAGTTCGCTCACGACGCTGACCCAGTTGATCGTCAGATCACCCGACGACCGCATCTTGACGACATTGCCGCTGATCCGGTCGAACGAGACCGATCCGGCGACCTCGAAATGGGTGTCGCCGTGGGCGGAGATCGACCCGCCGCGCAGCGAGCCGGTGTCAGAGGTGGCGTTGAGGTCGCCGGCGTCGCCGGGGATGCCCGTCGTGGTGAGCTGGCTGAAAACGATGTCGTTCACGGCGTGCAGGGTCTGCGTGCCGCCGCTGATGGCGGTGCCGACGGTGATCCCTCCCGTCGTCGCGGTGACGTCGAGCGTGCCGCCGGCGTTGAGATTATCCCAATGAACGACCGTGCCGCTGAGGACCGCGTTGCCGGTCGAGGCCGTGAGGTTATGGCCGGTGTTGGTGACCGCAGCGATCAGCCTCGCCGAGCCGTTGGCCGAGACCGAGCCGAGCGTGGTCGCGCCGCCTGACGTGACCGTCTGCGCCAGGATGAAGCCGGTATCCGCGGTGACGTTGACGCTGCCGGCATCGCCATTAAGGCCCGTCGTGGTCAGCGCGTTGAAGGTGACGTTGTCGCGGGCGTGGATGGTCTGCGTGCCCCCGCTCTGCGCGGTCTGGAACGTGATGCTGCCTTGCCCCGCGGTCGCGCCCAGCGTCGTCCCGGCATTGAGGACGTTCCAGTTGATCGGGCCGCCGTTGGCCGTCAGCAATCCGGAACCGGTCGTGGCGGCGAAAATGTTGCCGGTGATGGTCGTCGCAGCCAGCAGGCTCGCCGAGCCATGGGCCGAGACCGAGCCCAGCGTCGTCGTCCCGCCCGAGGTCACCGTCTGCGCCAGGATGAAGCCGCTGTCGGCGGTGACACTGATGTTGCCGGCATCGCCGCCATTGCCGCTGGTCGCGAGCGACTTGAACGTCACGTTCTGGCTGGCATGGACCGTCTGCGAGCCGCTGCTATCTGCCGTGCCGATGACGATGCTGCCGTTGTTGGCGACGGCACGGAAGGAGCCGCTCGCGCCGGTCGCGGTACCCGCCAGCACCTGGGCAAGCGTCAGCCCGCCCGTGCCGATGATGTCCACGCTGCCATTCACTGCGGACAGCAGGCTGACCTCGGTGTCGGTCAGCGCCTTCAGGTAGATGTCGCCACCACTCGCACTGGCCGACAGCCGCGTGGCGTTGGTGGTGAACCGGCTCGTCGCGCCACCGATGCCGTTCGATGCACTCAGCGACACTTCGGCGCCGGCGCCGGATACGACGAACTTGGTCTGTCCGTCGCCATTGTCGATGATCGCACCGAGCGAGGCGACGCCTCCGGCGGTGACGATGATCGACGGCGCGTTGGAGGCGGCCGCATAGGACAGCGACGAATTCAGCTGACCGATGGTCGCATCGCCGGTCGTCGTCACGGAGATCAATCCGGGCGCGTTGATGGCGGAATAGGCGCCCATCGACAGTGTCGCGGCAACCAGCGTCACGCCGCTCGTGCTGCTGCTCGCGACCACCGGCGCCGCGCTGGTGCTGCCTGCGAAGGTCATGCCGCGGTTGGCGAGCAGCTGCATCAGGCCGGCGCTGGTGATGCCGGTGTTGAGCGTGAGTGCGCCGCGCGCCACGTTGAGCGTCAGGGCGCCGCCGGCGGTCAGCGTCCCATAGGGGCCGCTGGTGCCGACCGCGAGATCGCCGGTCACCGCGAGAAGGCTGAGATCGCCGACCGACGAGCCGGTCACGGCGCCCGAGATGTTCACCTGCAGCGGCTGGAAGGCCCCGCCGTTGAAGCCGATGCTGCCGCCGGCGCGCAGGTCGAGATCGGTGCCCAGGATGTGGATCGCGCTGCGATCCGTGAAGTCGGCTTCGGCATAGATGCTGCCGGTCGCCGAGAGCTGGATCGCATTGCCGGCGGAGATGTTGCCGAGGATGAGATCGCCGGTGGTCTGCTTCACGTAGATGCCCTGCGCCGATGAGACGTGATCGAGCTGGTCGTTGGCGGGATCGGCAAAGGCGATCTGGATCGCGTTCGCATTGGTCGCGGGATTGCTCCCGGTGGTTCCCGAGGGGGCACCGACATTGCCGCGCTCGGCGATCAGGGTCAGGTTGGCGATGTCGCCCGAGATCACGGCACCGCCGACATTGGCGGAGATGCTGCTGACGGCGTCGAGCTTGACGTCGCCGCGGCCGGTCACCTGGATGCCATTGGCTTGCGCAGCCGTGATCGGGCCGTAATTCGCGGTGACGCCGCCAAGCGAGAGGCTGTTCTTGCTGCCGAGATAGATGTTGGTCAGCGCCTTCGCGGAGATCGCGATCGGGTTGTCGACGACGACGAGATTCTGCTGCGACAGGCTGACCGTGTAGGTCGTGACATGGCTCGTCGGGTCCGTGACTGCGCCGACGGTGAGCTGGCCCGGACCGGCGGTGGCCAGCAATCCCCGCTGCTCCGGCGTCAGCGAGGAGGCATCGACGCTGGTGAAGGTGAAGGTCTGGGGCGCCGCCGAATTGCCGACCGAGCCGCGCGGCGCGTAGAGCATGATCTGGTTGGCGCTGACATTGGCGATGACGTTGTCGTCGATCGGCGGCGGCGCCGCGCCGACGGCCGAGGACGACACGGTGTAGGCAAGCTGGCTTTGCGTCCACTGCGAACCCGCGGTGATGATGCCGTAGACCCGCTCGGTCGAGGCCAGCGTATAGCTGTATCTCGCATCATAGGTGTTCAGCGCCGCTTGCAGCGCCGTGTTGGTGGGCATGCGCTGATTGGCCGTCGAGACGCCGTCGAACAGCTTGGTGAACAGGGTCGACGACAGCGAGCTGCCGAACAGCGTTCCGAGCGGATCCGAAGGCGCGCTGCCGAGCAGGCTGGTCAGCGAAGTCTTGAGCTCGTCGGTGGTGATCTTGCCGAGCAGGAACTGATCCCGCAGGAACCGCGTGGTGGCCTCGACCTTCATGTCCGTCGTCGAGACGTTCGCGGGATCGATGCCGAGCTTGGCAGCCACCTGCGCCCGCAGCACCGTCAGGCCGACCGAAGTCGGCGCATAGGTGCTGCCGTTCGGGAAGGCGATGTTACTGAGCTGGAAGTAGTCGTTATAGGCCGACGTCACCATCGACTGGTAGCTGTTGACGGCGTTGGTGGCGGCGTTGCCGCTGAGCAGGTCGAGGCTGGTCCAGACGTCCTGCAGATGCTGGCTCTGCGCCTGGGTGAGGCCGACCGCCGCCCGGCCGTTCAGGATGCTGGCCTGGTTGCCGTCGGAGCCGGCAGCCTCCAGGAACACCGGACCGCCGGTGGACTGGATCGTGCCGAGGCGAAGGTCGCCCTTGGACTGGATGATGTAGGTGCCCGTGGCCGAGGCACTGTCGAGCACGCCGCCATCGACGGCGCCGCTCGCCTGAACCGTCCCCGTCGCCTGGATCACCAGCGGATTGATATTGGTCAGGGTCGAGGCGTTGTTGACGACGGCGCTCGTCGCGCCGATCGCACCGGACGTCGAGTTGATCTCGATGTTCTTGCCGATCACGACCGGGCTCGCGACGTTGTAGGCGGAAGCCGAGTTGATGTCGCCGGTCGCCGACAGGAAGACGTTGCCCTGCGGCGTGGCGCCCGCGGAGTTCACCTTCACCTGGTTGATCGAGAGCGCGCCGATGGCCGAGATCGCGATGTCGCGGTCGATCGAGCTCGCGGTCAGGCTGCCGCCATAGAGCTGCACCTGGACGGGCGCCTTGGTGGTGCCGAGCGTGCCGATGCCGCCGTCACCCCGAAGCGTCACGCTCGTCCCTGATATCACCGGGTTGTTGGCGTTGGCGCCGACGGTGATCGACGAGTTGGTGCCGGTGGCGGCAAGCGTCGTCGTGCCCTGCTGGTTGTTGATCGACCCGTTGATGACGATGCCGGAAGTCGAATTGACCACGACGTCGCTGCTGCTGCCGCCGGTGAACTTGATGTTGATCGGGTTCGACGCCTTGACCGTGTTGGTCAGCGTGAGCGTCAGGTGATCGTAGATCTGCTGGTACCAGTTGAATTGAGCGTCCGCACCGCAGCACTTGTCGGGGTGCGTGCCGAGCGGATTGGGGTTGCCTTGCGCGTCCACGCCGTCCGCCCAGTGATAGCTGCCGGTGGCGGTGGTGACCTTCTGGTAGTTGCTCGTCTGCGTTCCCGAAACCAGGCTGATCGAGCGGGTCCAGTTCTCCCCGGTGGTCTGATTGGGCGTGAAGTGCCAGCCGTAGTCGAACTGCGTGCTGTTCGTCGGTCGATCCACCGTGGCGGTGTCGACCCACTGGTAGAGCATGTTCGCCTGGGTCGCGTACTGGATACCTGCCGTGCCAGTCCGGGCTGTAATCATCGACGGGTCGACCGCGGCCGCAGTGACGCTGTTGGTCTCGTATTTCGTTACCTGCTGGTTGCTCGCGGCCTTGGGATCGTAGACGTACCACGTCGTCTTCCCCTGGAGCTGGTCGACGATCTCGACCACGCTTTGGGCGGTGGCGGTGGTATTGATGGCGTTGGTGACGAGCGCAAGCCCGCTCGTGTTGTTGACCGTCACCGTGCCGGCGCCGCCTTTGATCTCGATGTTGCCCTGGGTCTGGGTATTGTCGGTCGAGGTCGAGATGATCTTGCCGTTCAGATAGACGTAGCCGCCGGCGCCCTGCGCCACGCCGTTCAAGATGAGCTGGTCGGTGAGAGCGTTGTACCTCACCCCGATCTTGGCGTCGCCGCTCGCCGACGCCGTCACGGAGCCCGAGATGTCGTAATAGACGCCGTTCCGCGCATTGGCCTGGGCCGCGGCAAAGTCCGCGCCGCCGTTGCGGTTCTTGAGGCCGTTGCTGCCATAGATGGCATCGTACGCAGCGGCGCCGATGTTGACCGAGTAATTGCTGCTCGAGCCGGCCTGGATGGTGCCGTTGATGTTGATCACCGACGCCGAGATGATGACCGCCTGGCCGCTGATCGTCCGAGTGGCTGTCGCGGTGGCCGGCGCATCCGCGGTCTTGGGCGTGATCGCATCCGGCTGGATGTTGATGACCTGGAAGAAGGCCGAGCAGCCCGCGCAGTTGAACGGCGTCTTGTACGGACCGCTATCGGCATAGACATTCCGCCCGTCATAGGTCGTTTTCTCCCACGGTGCAGTCGAGATGACCTGACTGGTCGGCCCCTCGATCTGCTGGAGCGTGCTGACGCTCGGCACGCTGCCGGCGTTCGGATTTCCGTTGCCGGGCGTACCCTGTCCCATCGGCAGGAAGATCGCCGAATAGAGTGAGGTGCCGTCGTAGAACGTCATCAGCATGCGCGCGGTGAAGATCGTGCTGGCGTCGGCGTTGCCGACCGGTTGATAGATGCCGTGGCTGCCGTCGGCGCAGCAATAATAGAAATAGGGGTGATCGGCTCCCGAAGCGATATGCGGAGCGGTATAGTAGTCGCCGTAGGCGCCGAGATAGGTCGCCGCCGTCATCACCGCCGTCAGCGCGTCTTCCGGCCTGTTTTCGGTGCTGGCCCATTGCGAGGTCACGGCGCTGCTGCTGTCGTAGAAGCTCCCGATGCCGCCGAGGAAGGTGAAGGTGCCCTTGGGCACCACGATCTGGACGGTCGCGGCGCTGAGTGACTGCGATGCGACGACGCTGCCGAGATTGTTGATGATCTTGAGCAAGCCGTTGGCGTTGTTGACGGCGCCATTGAAATAGATGTCGGGCGTGCGGGTCAGCACGTTGCCGTTCTGGTCGATGCCTTGACCTGAGTCGGGATCCAGGCGGTTGTAGGTGGCCGAAACGTCGATGACCGGCGTCGCGCTCGGCATCGCGGTGAAGGTCACGTTGGAATGCGAATCCGGGTCGACATGGTCGGTCTGGCGATAAGTGATGTTGCCTCCGGTCACATCGGTGACCGTGAGGTTGCCGAGGCTCATGAAGTCGAGGCCCTTGTTCTCGATCTTGATCAAGGGCGAGCTGCGCGCGATGACCGTCGGCGCGGCCGGGTTCGTGCCGCTGTTGCCGGTCAGCTTCTGCGCAAGAATGGAGACGTTGCCGGCGGATACCAGGATGTCGCCGAATGCGAAGGCGTTGCCGGGCGCGTCGGAGGTGAACGGCGCCTGCTTGATCAGCGTGTCGATCTGGCGCTGGATGTCGCCGGTCGGATCGGTGCCGGACGGCGACATCGTGGCCGGCGCTGTCGGCGTCGCCGCCGCAAGTTGCGCCCGGACCTGCGCCGCGGTCAGGCCGGTCAGCGTCGCCAGCTGGCTGACGACCAGATCGTAAGGATTGAAGTTGCCGACGATGGTGTACTGGACCGTCTGGTGGTTCCAGCTCATCACCGGACTGAAGTGGTTGACGTCGGAAACCTGCTCGAGGACCGACGAGGAGCCGTTGGTCAGCGTCGAGTCCGGACTGGTCGTGCTCAATGTCGGCGTGGATGCGCCCAGATTGATCGTGATCGTCAAATCGTTGTTGACGCCCGCAACCACCCGGCCGTTGAGCGCGACATCGCCGGTTCCGCTGGTGTGGCTGTGGTTGTCGCTGTTCTTGGCGCTGAAGATGTCCAGATACGGGTTGTAATTGCTGCCGTTGCCGGTCGCAGTGACCTGCCCCTGCGTTGCGCCGAGATAGATGTCGCGCGCGCCGAGCACGCTCGAGGTGGGCGCCAGCGTCAGGTTCGTGGTGTCGTCGGCATTGGCCGTGCCGCGATAGAGCGTCGAGATCGGAATGGCGGTGTTGTTGTAGACCACCGTCGTCGCCGTCGCCTGGACGCTGCTGAAGACGAGGCCATCGCCGGACAGGCCTGCATACATGGTGATGTCACGCCAGGCCACGATCTTCGCGTTGTCGCCGACATTGACGGACTGGTTGGCGTGGACCCAGCTGTTGGTGCTGGCGCCGACGCCCGCGATCGCGCCGTAGAGACTGGCATTGGCGTTGTTGGCCGCCGCCATCTTCGCGGCGGTGCCGACATAGATCTTGCCGGCGCTGAACAGCTCGCGGGCGTTGATGTTGACCGCGAGCGTGGCATTCGCCGTCATGTTGGATTCGGCGCCGCCGCCGGCGAAGAAGCTGGCGGTGGCGAGGCTCGCGGTATCGTTGGTGTTCAGCGTGTTGTAGGCCTCGATGTTGATCACCGCGGTCGAGGTCCTGGGATCGTCGTTGAGGCTCAGCACCGTGCCGGCGCCGATATTGGTGGTGACGTTCTGCGTCACATAGGATTCGCTGAGTGCGGCAGCTCCCGAGAACGAGCCGCCGGAGCCCGATCGCGCGCCGCCGCCGGCCTGGTTGACGATGTCGTTGGCGATGACGACCATGTCGCCGGCCGCCGAATTGATGATCAGGTGCGTCCCGACGTCCGCCGTGGTGGTGGAATCGACGTCATTCCTTGTCTTTCCGGCGGACACGCCGGCCGTAGACGCCTGATAGGCGTCGCCGCTCGCCATGTAATTCGTGGTGTGCTTGGCGTCGATGCGGAAGCCGCCGAAATAGAGCGTGTCGTCCGTCGAGCCGCCGTCGAACCGCGCATTGGTGACAGCGGTCGAGCTGGTGGTGGCGACCGCCGCCGCGCCGGCATAAGTGCCGCCCGCGCCGACCAACGCGCTGGAGAAATTGGTATCCGTGCCGGTGGCCTTGATCCAGAGGGTGCCCGTGTAATTGCCGTGGTTGGCGGCATCCATATCCGCGGGCGCGCCGAGATAGGCATAGGTGTGCGCGCTGGACGAGGTCTGCGCGACCGTGGCGCCGAGCGCCAGGAAGCCGCTCGAAAGGCCGGTGGCCTCCGCGTATTGAGCGCTGTCGTTCTCGGCCTCGATGGTGACGTTGGCGTTGGGCAGCCTGATCCCCGTTCCGCCATAGGCGTTGACGGTCGTATTCTGCGACGCCTTGGCGTAGCTGCCCTGCGCGCCAATCAGCGAGCCGCCGCCGCCGGCGAGCGCCTTGGCCCAGGTCGTCGTGCCGACCGTCGGAACCAGCGCCTTGGCGCTGACGTCGAGCGCGCCGCCCGAGAAGCTGACGTTGTCGCCGACATCGGCGGTCACCGTGGCCCCGACCGTCGACTGGGCGATCGCGACGCCGACGGCACCGCCGCCGACCGAAACGCCGATCGCCTCGCTCGACAAATTGGGCGCAATCGCCGCCGCCACCAGCGTGCCGATCCCGCTCGCGGACGTCGTGATCGAGGCGCTGGCACCGATCTCGGCCAGCACCGAGGAGTTCTCGGTGGCCTCCGCATCCGCACCGCTCCCGGAGACGATGCCGCCACCGAGCGCAGTTGCCGTCGTGCTCAGGGTGCCTGCACCCGCCGCGCCGATCAGCAATTGCGAGGTGTTGATGGTGGCGCCGTTCAGGACTCGCGCAGCGACCGAGCTGTGCCGGCTTGCCGTCGCGACCGAAGCGCCGACGGCCACAGCACCGGCCGAGACGCCACCGGTGAAAACCACCTGGGTCGTCGAGTCCTGCGCCATGACGGCAGCGCCGGTCCCGCCCGTGCCGGTGATATTGCCGCCGAGCAGCGCCGTCACGGTGTTGGTGACATTGCCGACCGCCACGGCAGCCTGGGCGCCGAAGTAAAGCGCCGCACCACCGGCGATTGCCTCGGTGTCGATGGTCTTGCCGCCATAGGGGCCGGTGCTGGCGTCCTGGACGACCGCAGCAACGGAGATTGACGGCGCCGTGACGGCCAAAGGCGTATCCGCGGCCACCAGCACGCCGGAACCATCGCGTCCGTAGTCGCTCAAATTGGCGACCACGGTGCTGTTGACGCTGGTGTAGCCGATGCCGGCACCGATCCCGACATTCTTGGCGAAGCCCGCGCCGAGCAGGTACATCTTGGCCGCGTTGGCGCTGGTGGCGGCGACGTTGACTTGCGTGCCCACGACGTTGCCGCCCGCGATCTGCGCGACCACGACGTCGTTGCCGCCGCTCAACACGTTGCTGACGTCGTAGGTCGAGCTGACATTGGCACTGTTCGGATTGCCGGCCGTGCCGTTCGCGACGGCGCCACTGCCATGCGTGGTGCTGGTGCCGCTGTTGACGGATGCGATGGTGCCGCTGCCGCCCTGGTTGAGCTGGCCGGTCTGCTGGCCCTGGGTGTCGGCATCCGCAGTATTGGTGCCGATAATGATGACGCCGACGGTCGCGCCGATGCCGACGCTGCCGCCGATGCCGGCGGTGACCGCGTAGGAGAGCACCTCCTTGGTGCTGAGCGCCGTGACGTTGATCGCGCCGGACGAATTCAGATTGCTGTTCCAGCTCTCGGCGACGGTCTGGCTCTTGAACACGATGACGTTGGCCGCAGCGCCGACGCCGACCCCTCCTCCGCTGGCGCCGACCGCGAGCGCGCCCGCGATCTCCTTGATCGCCACGTCCTCGTTGGCGTTGATCGTGACCGCGCCGGCCGTGCCGCCCGTCACCCCCTGCAGCGTGGTGTCGTAGACGCCGGCGATGGTGGTGTTGTTGGCGATCTCGATGTTGGCCATGCCGGCGATCGCAGCGGTGCCGGTCGAGAGCGCGCCGCCGATCGCGTAGGCTTCGAAGCGGTTCTTGGTCTTGGCCTCGACGTCGAGCGCGCCGCTCAAATTGAGCGCGGTGGTGTGCGCCGCGCCATTTCCTTGATAGCGGAACTCATCGCCGACATAGGCCAGCGTCCGGTTCGAGGAGACCTGGACCAGGAAGGCCGCGCCGATCGCGGCCTGGCTGCCATAGGCGCCGGAGCCGTTCGCGGAGAAGATGCCGGTGTTGTTGTTGGCGTTGACCGTCAGCGACGAAGCCGTCAATGCGCCGCCGTCGACATAGGCTTCCGTGGTCGCCTGGAAGACGTTCAGGCCGACCGAACCCGTGTTGAAGCCGATTGCGATCGAGGACGCATCCTGCTCCGCATTGGCCTTCACGGTCACGGCGCCGACCGTTTCGCTCGACGACCGGACGCCGCCGACCGTGGCATTGGTGATATAGGCGAAGGTCTCGCGCGACATCGTCGTCGAGACGATGGTCGCGCCACCGCCGCCGCTGCTGCCATAGGCGATGCCCGCACCGAACGCGCCGGAATAGGAGAAGCTCGACGCGGCCACCTCGATCTGCGGCTTGAGCGTCGACGAGGTCAGGCGCGTGTCGATCGCCGCGCTGTCGATATAGGCCTGCGTCGCCCCGCTCATTACATTGGTGATCGGGTTGATCATGATCGAGATGCCGCCGCTTGCGGCAACCGAAGCGACGTTGGTCACGACCGCCTGGTGCGAGCTTGCGACCACGGCAAGGCCGCGCACGCTGTCCTGGTTCTCGGAGAGATCGGGCGTGGTGTCGGTCGGCGCATGGGCCGTGCCGAGATCGAAGGCATGCACCAGCGTGCCGTTGTTCACCGACAGCGTATCGGTGGAGCTGGTCCCGAGCGCGTCGACCTTGGTGTTCGCGCCCGTGATATAGGCCGCGGTGGTTCCGGTGATCTGGTTGGTCACCAGCGAGCCCGCGCCACCGGCCGCGCCCTTGCTGATCGAGAGGGCACCCGCGGACACCGCCGCCTTGTCGTTGTTGCCGGCGATCACGCCGACATTGTTGGTGGCCGTGACATCGGCCCCGTTGATGCCGTTGGTGCCGGCCGCGGTGATGCCGGCGGTGACGTTGGTCCCCATCAGATTGGTGGCGACCGAACCGGCGAGGCCAACCTGCGAGGACATCGCAATGCCGACGGCGACCGTCGAGATGTTCGCATTCGAGTTCGCGTTGACCCCGACATTGCCCGAGGCGGTCAGCTTGGAGCCGGTGACGCCGGCGCTGACATTGTTGGCGATGCTGCTGTAGACGAGCGCGAGGCCCGCGGCGCTGCCTTGCGTCGAGGCGCCCGCGATCGCGGCGGTCCCGGTGATGCTGGAATTGTCGGTCGCATTGACCGTGATATTGCGGCCCGTGACGGAGGATTGCGACGCGCTCGACGAATTGTTGCCGATGGCGGCCGAGACGGTGTTGGCGATCGAGCTGATCGTCGTGCCGCCGACGCCGGCGAACTGCCCGGTCGCAAGGCCGAAGCCGATCGTGACCGCCTGGATCTTCGAGGAATCGACCGCACTGACGCGGACATTGCCCGGGGCCGACATCAGCACATTGGCGATGTAGGCCGAATGCGTCGTCGCAACGGTGTTGTAGACGATCGAGGCGCCGACATTGTTCTTGCCGGCCTGGATCAGGCCCGCGACGGAAACGATGCTGGCGCCGGGACCGTTGCCCGTGCCGTCGTTGAGCGCGGCCGCGCTGAAGTCGATGCAGTTCTGCCCGCCCGTGCCGCCGGCGACCGTGCAGGTGTCGGTGGCGAGATGATTGTTGTTCGACTTCTTGACGAGGTTGCCGAGCGCCGTGTCCAGCGCCGACACCGCGCCGCTGTCCGCCAGCACCGTCACGCCGCCGACATTGATGTTCACCGTCGAGCCGCTGTTGATATAGGCCGTCGTGGTCGGCGTGATCTCGCTGACGACGACCGCGCCGGCAAGGCTGTTGGCGCTGGCCCCTCCCCCGCCCGAGGCCGCACCAGCCGCAATCACGCTGGCGTTGTCGGCCATCACCAGCAGGGTGTCGTAGTTCGAGATTCCGGTGCTACGGATATGCGCGTCGGTGGCGTTGCCGCCCGAGGGATCGGCGATCGACGCATAGGTCAGGCCGATGCCGACGCCGACCTGGCCACCCGATAGATAGAGCGAGCCGCCGCCGATCGCGATGTTCGTGGTCTGGTAGGCATCGACCTCGAGCGCGCGATTGACGCCGGTCGCCTGGCCCGTGATCGTCGAGCTCTCGATATAGGCGTTGGCGCTGTCGCTGATGATGCCGACCGAGGCCGACAGCGACGCCGAATTGGATCTCGATCCCGCCACGCCGAGAGCGACGACGGTTTCCGAGCCGCCATTCAGCGCTTGCACCGTCACCGAACTCTGGTCGTTCATGGTGGTGCCGTAGATATAGGCGAGCGTCGCGTTGTTCGACATCGCCGACGCAATCGCACCGCCGATCGCAGCCCCGGTGGCCGACGCTCCGGCCAGATTGAGCGCCGCGGAGCCGGACCCGTTGTTGAGCATGGTGTCGTTGAGCGCCTGAACGATCGTATTGGTCGTGACGGCGCTGGCCGTGGTGTATTTGTTGACCGTCGTGTTCTTGATGTAGGCGCTGGTACCGAGCGAGACGTCGCTCACCGACGAGCTGCCGGCGAGATCGAGGCTGAAGCCGCTGGTGCTAGATCCCGAAGTCGAGCTGATCTTGCTGGCGGCCGTTGCCACGCCGGAAGCCCCTCCGGTCGCGGCGGCGCCGGCAGCGTCGGCCTTGTCGGAGAAGCTCGACGACGCCGGATCGGAGACGGCTGCAGCGACCGCAGCCGCGGTGATGCGCCCCGACGTGGTCGCGCTAAGCGTGAGATTGTCGACGTTCACCGCCCCGCTTCCGCCGCTGGTGCCGGCGAACGGATCGTTGGCGCTGAACACGCCGGGCCGGATGTCGGAATGGTTGTCGCCGATATAGGCGGAAGTGTCGGTATTCGCGCCGAGATAGGCGACCGACAGGCCGACCGCCGAACCGCCGCTGCCATTGTAGCTCATCGCGCCGGACAGGGTCACGACCGACAGGTCCTGCTGCGCCAGGATGCCGACGGTCGGGGCATAGACGGTGGCCTGGCTCGAGATCGACGCATGGGTCGTGTTGTTCAGGAAACCGAGCGAGGTGATGCCGTTCAGCGCCAGCGCGCCGGCGGCCTTGCCGGACGACGGCGCGACGGCGACGAACTGGTCCGAGGTGATTGCGTTGACGGCGATGTCGTCCGCCGCGCGCAGCGTTGCGCGGTCCGAAACGCCGGCGATGGTGTTGGTGTTGAACTGGACGAGATTGAGCGCACCGCCCACGGACGATCCGCCCGAGGTGTTACCGAACGGGAAGCCGAGCGTACCGACATTGCCGGCCGCGTCGATCGACGCCATGGTCGTGGTCGCCGCGATCTGGATGCTGGTGTCGTAGGTGTGGACGTCACCGTTGTTGACCGTCGCGGACCAGCTGCTGCCGCAGGCCGCGGTGGTGCAAGTCGCGGTCAGACTCGCGCTGCCGGCCACCCACGCCGTCGTGTTGTTGTTGACGACGAAATGGTTGAGCGAACCGGCGATGCCGATCGTGTCACCGGCATCCGCCGTGGCATTGGCGTAGCTGGTCAGGATGTTGCCGCCGACGCCGAGATTGCCGTTGAGATGGCCGAGGACCTCGGTCAGTCCGTCCCACTTCAGCCAGGTATTGGTGATCGGCATCGAGGTGGTGGCGTCAACGGCGATGTTGGCCGCGTTGACGGTGGTGCCGCTGCCGATATAGGCGTTGGAATTGTGGTTGAAATTGCCCCAGGCGACCGCCGCGCTGATCGCCACGCCCTCGCCGCTGGTCACGTCCTTGGTGATCGCGGAAGCCGTCGCATTGCTGCGCACGCCCCGATCGATGAGAGTGCTGACGACCGCGACGTTGCCGCTGACATAAAGGCTCGGCGCGCCGCCGCTCGGATTTTGGCCGATCGATGCCGTCGCGTTTTCAGTGCTGTTGGCCAGCGACAGCGCACCGGCGGCCTTGAAATTGAAGTTCACCGGCATCAGCGAGACCATCTGCTGAGCCATCATCCCCGACAGGCTGGGGCTGGAGACCAGGAACCCCTGGATCGCGCCGACCAGGGCCGGCGTCCCGACAATGGTCGACGCCATGGTCGAGTTGCTCGTCGTGTTCGAGGTCGCCTCGACCAGAACGGAGCCGTTCATTCGCGACGACGCGCTGGTGCCCAGCGACGAGCCGAGCTTCGCGGTTGCGGATGTGGTGACGTCGCTGATCGCGAGCGCCCCGCCAACACCACCGCTGGCGGTCGGCGTGCTCAGCGCAACCGACGTGGCGCCGGTTGAGAACGAGTTGTTGTTGATCGCCCGCACTGTCAGCGAGTTGCCGGATGCATTCACGGTGCCGACGGAAAGGTTCGCGCCGGTCCCGACATTGGCCGTGGTCGAGACCGAGCCGGTGGAATAGGCCACCGTCTCGACGAATTGCGCGCTGGAGGTCGCTGCGACCGCGGTGACGGCCATCGTTGCATCGTTGATGGCGTGGATGCCGAGGTTGCCGCCTGCGCTGATCGTGGCGCCGGAGGCAACATTGGTGCTGACATTGCCGTCGATCTTGCCGACGACAGCGGCGGCGCCGATCGGCGAGCCGCCGATCAAGGTGCTCGCAATCGCCGGATCCTGCGCCGTCTCCGAACCATGCGAGGCGATGGAGACGTTGCCGGTGCCGTTGATGTTGGCGTTGCCGTTGATATTGACCGTCGCGGTTGCGCTCGCGGCCACGTAGCCGCCGTTGATGCCGAGCATCGAGGCCGCGAGCGTGGTGCCCACCAGCGTAAAGAGGCCAGGGACCGAGCTCGTAAAGCTGGACGATGCCGTCGAGACCGATGCGATCGTGATGTCACCGCCGGTGATCCGGCCGTCGACCGTAATTCCCGAGGTCGCAGTGGCTTGGCCCGACAGTTTGCTGTCGCTCGCCGTCGCCGCGAGCGTCACATTGCCGCTGGTGTAATGCGTGCTGGCGGAGTTGACGGCCTGCGCGAGAATTTGCGCGCCGGCCTGGATATCGATGATCCGCGCCTCTATCCGGATGTCGTTGGCATTGCCCGTCGAATAACCATTGGTATCGAGACGACGGGTATCGACCACCGCGTGGGCCGCCAGCGTGACCGAGTTGTCTGCCTGGATGAGGTAGGTGGCACCGGCGCTGAGCCCGTTGATCGCAGCCGCGACCGAGCTGTTCGACAGCGTCACGCCAGTATCGCCCTGAGCGGCATCGCCAAGGACGAGATCCGTCGGGTCGATCAGCAGCGTGCCGGCCTTGCCGTTGTCCGCGCTGAGGTTGACCTTGATACCCTGCCCGACGTCGATGACCCCGTTTGCGCTGAAGTCGACGAGGCCGGCATTGCCGGTCTTCGCACTGGCGTTGAACTTCGCCCCGCCCGACACGGTGAGGTTCTGCGCCGCCTTCAGCCGGATCTCGCCGGCATCGCCGGTCTTGCTGGCAATGCTCAGCCTGGCGTTCTTGCCGATCTCGATGTTGTTGCCGGCCTGCACCGTGATGTTGCTGGGCGTCGAGGTCTTGCTGCGCGCGGTCAGCCGGCCATTGACGCGGGCGTTGTTGACGGCGCCGATATGGATCGAGCCGTTGCTGACAGTGATCGAGCTGGCACTGCGCAGGCCCTTGGAATTGACGGAGGCCGCGAACTTGGCCGCATGATCGAGATTGGCGATGTCGCGCTGGGTGGCGCCGCCGACGAAGACGTTCTGCCCGGTCAGCCGTACCCCGTCCTGCGCGTTGACCCGGCCGTAGATGCGGATGTTGCCGTCGGGCGAGACCGGGAACGATCCCGCCATGAGGTTGCCGACGGCCGACTGGTTGATCTGCCCGCCCGCGCCGATCAGGCTGTCGGTGAACTCGCGCGTCGGTGTCGAGACGTTGAGGCTGCCGACATTGACCACGCCGCTGCGGCCGACCACGAAGCCCTTGGGATCGGCGAAATAGACGTTACCGCCGATCGCGCCGTTCATGTAGGAGTTCAGCGTGCCGTTGACGTAGACCGGCGCGTCGCGAACGATGTTGACGAGATTTTGCGTCCCCGTCGGCAGCTGCAGATTGACGGTGTTACCCTGCCCGACGCTGAACTGCGAGAACGAGTTGAAGGCGTTGTTGCCCGAGACCGTCGACGTCGTGACATTGGTGACGCTGCCGGAAGTCTGCAAGGACGTCCCGGTGCGTCCATCCGGAAGAATGACGTTCGCCGTCTGTGCCCGAACGCGGACGCTGTACACCGGCAGGAAAACCATCTGCATCGCGCAGAGCAGCGACATCGAACGGAAGCGCGAAAGCCTCCGGAATGTCGTCAGCTCGTCATCGTCTCGCGCCGCAGACGGTCCGCGCATGTCAGATCCTCTTCATCGGCATTGGCGCCGATCCACAACCGGGTGGGAGAATGTCGTGCGATCCGGGCATCAGAACTGGCCGGGCGGCAGCTTGAAGATGTCGGGGCTCTTGGCGTCGGCCACGTAGAACAGCAGGAGGCTGGTCGGGGTCAGCACACGCTGGTTGTTGTCCTTGTTCTCGAACGTGCCCTGCAGCAGCAGGATCACCGAGCGATCTTTGGCGTCGCTGCCGCGGAACATCACGATGCCGCCGGCGACGGGCATGTTGACCGCGATGGAATCGGGCTTGAAGCCCTCGCCCATGAAATGGGCGCGCAGGATGTTGGCGTTGGAGAACAGCTTCTCCGGCGTGATCGCGGCGTCAGTCCCCTTCGACCAGACCGCGCCGACCTGGATCAGCGATTTGGACTTGTAGCCGAACACATAGGACAGCTCGGCAGTCCCGCCGTTCGGCAGCAACTCCGGAACGGACAGCAGAATGCTGTGCGTCAGCTCGGCGGCATTGTCCTGCGCCTTGATGGCGTCGGGCTTGACGTTGAAGTCCTTCGCCATCGCCGCGCGCACGTCGGCCTCGTTCATGCCGAACTTGGCGGAGCGGAAGCCATCGATCGCCTTGGTCTTGTCCTCCGCGCCCGGCGCCTCGGCCGACGGCGCCCCGGCGGCGACAGGGGTGCCGGCTGCAGCGGGGGTACCGGCCGCAGCGGCCCTGGGGGCGGGCGCGGCCTTCTGCTTCGGCACGGCGCCCTGAGCCGCAAGCGGCCCGGCAGCAACGGAGGTGAGCAGGCCGACGACGGCCGGAATGAGATAGATCTTGCGCATCGAAAACCTTCGAAACAACTTGAAACAACGCTTCAAAAATCGGCAGCTGCGAAATCGGCTCCCCCGAACCGCCACCGCAAGCGAGACGGAAAATGTTGCAACGCCACAAGGCGTTACAAGGCGCCACCGAGGAGACAAGGTTCGAAACAGCGACTCTTTGGCTGCGTAGGAATACGGTATCGGGCTGCCAAACGCTGCGAATGAACATTCACAAGCGCATTTTTTGATCAATTGTGGACACCGGCCGTTCGCGCTAAGCAACAAACTGGGGCAAGCCATATGCAAAGAATTCCATGACCGAACGGCGTTCCGCTTTCGCGGTCGATCGCCGCGGCTTCATTCGCCTTGCGGGAGCAACCGCCGCAGCATGGATCACGCTCGGCGCAACGTCGGATCGCGTGCGGATCGTGGCATCGTTGACCGCATTGCGGCTCGACGACGAACTGACAAGGCGGAGCATGATCGACAGTCCGACCTCGCGCCTTGGCGGCCTCATCGCCGGCCTGAGACAGCGCGGCTGGGTCGAAGGCGTCAATTTCCGCCTCGAGCTCCGTTCGAGCTTCGGCCCACCAGACCGGATGAAGGCGGCGATCCAGGAGTTGCTGGCGCTCAATCCGGATGTGATCCTGACGGGATCGACGATTGAGACTGCAGCTGTCCTTGCCGCAACGAAGACCATTCCCATCGTGTTCGCGACCGCCAACGATCCCGTGGGCAACGGCTTCGTCGAAAGCCTTGCGCATCCCGGCGGCAACGTCACCGGCTTCACCAGCAGCACGGCCGAGATGGGCGGCAAATGGCTGCAGCTGATCCGGGAAGCCGTGCCTGACATCGCCCGCGTCGGCATCCTCTTCAACCCCGCGACCACCCCTCGCGGCGGGCGCTTCTTCCTCGACTCGATCGAGCAGGAGGCGATGGAGTCCGGAGTGTCCGCAGTCCCCGCCCCGGTCAACGCGCCGGCGGAGATCGACGACGCCGTCAGGCGCTTCTCCGAATCGCCGAAGGCGGCGATGATCGCGCTGGTCGACAGCTTCCTCGTCGTCAACCGGCAGGCGGTCGTTGCGGCGGCGGACAAATATCGCGTGCCCACGATCTATCCGTTCCATTATTTCATGGATGCCGGCGGATTGATGAGCTACGGGCCGACGCTGGAGGTGCGCTCGGCCGACTATGTCGATCTCATCCTGCGCGGCACCAAGGCCGGAGACCTCCCGGTGCAGTCACCGCGGAAATACGAGCTGCTGATCAACCGCACGGTCGCCCGTACGCTGGGATTGACGATTCCCTTCACGCTGCTCGCGCGGGCCGACGAGATCCGCGAGTGAACGAGACGGCCGACCAGGGACCGCTGCGCACGCCTCCCGGCCGGCTGTTCCGCAAATATCTCTACTCGATCGTCGCCCTCGTCTTTGCTGCGCTCGCCATCAACACGGGCTTCGACGTCTGGTTCTCCTATCGCGAACAGAAACAGCTGCTGGCGGCAACCCAGCGCGAGCAGGCAGCGTCCGCCGCGATTCAGATCGGCCAGTTCGTCGGCCAGATCGAGAGCCAGATCAGATGGCTCGCGCGCCTGCCGCCGGAGCTGTCGACCAACGAAGACAAGCGCCTGAACGCCATCCGTCTGTTGCGCCTCTCGCCGGCCATTGCGGAAATCGCCGAGTTGGACTCGCAAGGTCTGGAGCTGCTGCGCGTGTCCCGCCGGGTCGCAGACAAGGTCGGCAGCAAGACCGACCTTTCCGCCTCGCCCGCCTTTCGCGGAGCCAATGACAGCCGCGCATTTTACGGACCGGTGTACTTCTTCGCCGATACCGAGCCGTTCATGACGCTCGCCACGCGCGGCGTCGGCCGCAATCCGAACGTGATCGTCGCCGAGGTCAATCTGCGTTTCATCTGGGACCTCGTTGCCGGCATCAGGGTCGGCAACACCGGCAAGGCCTACGTCGTCGATCGCATGGGAGTCTTGATCGCACATCCCGATTTGTGGCGCGCCTTGCAGCGCAGCGATCTCTCCAGCCATCCGGACGTCCGCTCCGCGCTCGATGGCGTGGGGCCGCCCTCAGGGGGGCTGGTCAAGGAGGATCTGACCGGTCAACGCGTGCTCTCGACCTATGCGACGGTGCCCTCGCTCGGCTGGCTGGTGTTCGTCGAGCTGCCGCTCAGCGAAGCCTATGCGCCGATCTATGCATCGATCGGCCGTTCGACCTTCCTGCTCGTCGTCCTGCTGATCGGCGCGGTGCTGGTCTCTCTCTTTCTCAGCCGGCGCATGACGGGGCCGATCCAGCTGCTGACCCAGGGCGCACGGCGGATCGGCAGCGGCGATCTCGGCCTGCGGCTCGCGATCAGGACCGGCGACGAGCTGGAAGCGCTTGGCGACCAGTTCAACCGCATGGCCGCTCACCTGCGCGACTCCTACGCGACGCTCGAGCGCAAGGTGATCGAGCGCACCTCCGAGCTGGAGAAGGCGCGCGACCACGCGCTTGCCGAGCACGATGCCGCCGAGCGGGCGCGCAGCGCGGCGGTGGCGGCCAATGAGACCAAATCGCGCTTCCTCGCCGTCATCAGCCACGAGCTGCGCACGCCGCTGAACGGCGTCATGGGCATGCTGCAACTGCTCGACGACGGTAGCCTCAGTGATGCGCAGCGGCGCCACCACGCCACCGCTGCGGCGTCAGGCGAAACGCTGATCGCGCTGGTCGATGCCGTGCTGGAATATGCCCGCCTCGAAGCCAGCACCGAAACGCTGGAGCCGCGCAATTTCCGGCTCGACCAGCTGATCGAGACGGCCGCCGACCTGATGCGTCCGCAGGCCTTCGGCAAGGGACTGACCTTCGACCTCGCCTGCGACGCCTCGGTGGGCACCATCGTGCATGGCGATCCCGTCAGGCTCAACCGCATCCTGCTCAATCTGATCGGCAACGCCATCAAGTTCACGCCATCGGGCGGGATCGCCGTGAACGCGGCGGCCGAGCCGCACGACGATCATATCTTGCTGCGCATCACCGTTCGCGACACCGGCATCGGGATCGCCCCCGACATGCACGAGCGGATCTTCGAGGACTTCGTCCAGGCGGACGACAGCATTGCACGACGGTTCGGCGGCACCGGTCTCGGCCTCGCCATCGCACGCCGCCTCAGCCGCCTGATGCGCGGCGAGCTGACGGTCGAGAGCACGCCGGGCGCGGGCAGCACCTTCGCCCTCGAAGTGCCGTTAAGCCGGGCCGCGAGCGGCATCGCGCAAGGCACGGTGCCGCCGCCGTCGCGGCAGCTTCGCGTGCTTCTGGTCGACGACGATCCCGTCAATTGCGAGGTCGGCGAGGCGATTTTGAAACGGCTCGGCCATCTCCCCACCGTCGCAAGAAACGGCGCGTCGGCCATAGAGCTTGCCCGCGGCCAGTCGTTCGACATCATCCTGATGGATCTGCACATGCCGGACATGGACGGCGTGGAGGCGGCATCGCGGATCGGCAAGCTCGGCCTGTCAAGCATGCCGCGCATCATTGCCGTGACCGCCGATGTGTCGCGCAGCGCGCGCGAGCGGCTCGCCGGAGCCGGCATCGCCAAGGTCGTCAGCAAGCCAATCCTGATCAACGCCCTCCGCGAGGCGATCGAGGACACCCCGGACGCGCCGGCCACAGCCCGACTCGCCGCGGGCGCCTTGATCGACCGGCATTTCCTCGACGACCAGAAGGAGTTGCTGGGTCCGACACAGATCGCAAAGCTGCATCATCTGCTGCAGGAAACCAGCGACAAGCTGATCGCGGACATCACCAGGGCCGCGGCGACCGGCGATCGCAAGCAGCTCGCGCGGTTCACGCATCAGCTTGGTAGCGCCGCCGCCACGCTCGGCCTCGTCCGCCTGTTCGAGCGCTGCCGCGAGGTCGAGGAGACTGCACTCGCGCTGTCGGCCTCCGAATGCCAGAGTGCCGCGCACGAGCTCTCCGCGCTTCAGAAGGCCTCGATGGGCTCGCTGGATAAGTTGCTTGGGCCGACCGAGGAGCGCTCGGTCAGCTAGCGGCCACCGGTTTGCGCAAGCCCTCCTCCTCCCGCCCGAACCGCTCCACCAGGAAATCGATCAACAGCCGCACCTTCACGGACAGATGCCGCGTCGGCGGATAGACCGCGTACAGTGCGAGCGGCGGCGCGGCATAGTCGTCCAGCACCGTTCGCAGGTCGCCCTTCTTCAACGCCTCACCGGCAATGAACTCCGGCAGCAGCGCGAGCCCCCTGCCCTTGATCGCGACGTCGCGCAGCACCTCGGCATTGTTGACGCAGAGCGACCACGCCGGCTGGATCCAATGGTCGCCGTCCGCGCCCGTCAGCTTCCACTGATTGCCTGTCAGCAGGAATCCATAAGTCAGCGCGGCATGCTCGCGCAGATCCTGCGGGTGCTCTGGCGTGCCGCGACGCGCGAGGTAATCCGGCGAGGCGCAGATCATGCGCGCCACCGGCATGATCTTTCGCGCGATCAGGCTCGACGATTCCAATTCCGCAATCCGCAGCGTCACATCAAAGCCGTCCTGCACGGGATCGAGCAGATCGTCGCTGAGCACGATCTGGAGCTGGAGCTCCGGATATCGCGCCATGAAGTCGGCGAGCATCGGCCCGAGCCGCATCGTGCCGAACGACATTGGCGCGTTGACGCGGAGCAGGCCCCGCGGCGCCGACTGCGCTTGCGTTACCGCCTGGTCGGCGGCCTCGACCTCCGAAAGAATGACGAGCGCGCGTTCGAAATAGCGCTGGCCGTTCTCGGTGGGGCTGGCATGCCGCGTGGTCCGGTTCAGCAACTGGACGCCGAGGCTCTGCTCGAGGTCGGCGATGTATTTGCTGATCGCCGAGCGCGAGAGCCTGAGCTGCCGGCCCGCTTCGGCAAAGCTGCCGCTTTCGACCACCTTCACGAAGGCGCGGAGGCTGCCGAGCTTATCCAATGGCGGCTTCCGGCGATTGTTTCCAAATCGTAGACATAGCCGTCATATTTACATGGATTGTCTCCAATCCAAAGCGGAACAATATTTCCGGCCAGAGCAAGAGGCTCCCCGAGTTTGGAGGACGACAATGTCTGGACTGCACCACGTGACCGCGATCGCCGGCGACCCCATCCGTAATTTCGGCTTCTACACCCGGGATCTCGGCCTGCGCTTCGTCAAGAAGACGGTCAATTTCGACGATCCCGGCACCTACCACTTCTACTATGGCGACGAGACCGGCCGCCCCGGCACCATCCTGACCTTCTTCCCCTGGGCCGGCGTGTCGGCCGGGCGCCGCGGCGTCGGCGAAACCCATCAGACCGCCTTCCGCGTGCCGCAGCGCTCGCTCGGCTACTGGACCCAGCGCTTCATCGAGAAAGGCATTGCCTACGAGGCGCTCGAGAAACGTTTTGGCGAGTCCGTGCTGCCGTTCACCGATCCTGACGGCATGGCGCTCGCGCTGGTCGGCATTCCCGGCGCCGAGAACGAGCCCGGCTGGAGCAATGGCGATGTCCCGGCCGAGCACGCGATCCGCGGCTTCCACGGCGTGACGCTGCTGCTCGACAGTGCGGCGAAGACCGCCGCCGTCCTCACCGACGTGTTCGGCTTCAAGGAAACGGGGCGCGAAGGTTCTGTGATCCGCTTCAAGGCGCCCGGGGATGCCGAGGGCAGCGTCGTCGACATTTACGAGGCCAAGGGTTTTCTGCGCGGGCATCAGGGCGGCGGCTCTGTGCATCACATCGCCTTCCGCGCAGCCGATGACGCCGAGCAGGGCCGGATGGCACAGAAGCTGGTGAGCAATCACGGCCTGCATCCGACCGAGCAGCGGGACCGCAATTACTTCCGCTCGATCTATTTCCGCGAGCCCGGCGGCGTGCTGTTCGAGATCGCGACCGACATCCCCGGCTTCGCCGTCGACGAGCCCGTCGCGACCCTGGGACGCGACCTCAAGCTGCCTGGCTTCCTCGAGCAGCACCGCCAGCAGATCGAGGACGTTCTGCCGAAGCTGGAAGAGACCGCGTCATGACCGAGACTAGCTTCATCCATCGTTTCGAGCCCGCGACCAGCGCGGGCTCCCCTCCGCTGCTGCTGCTGCACGGCACCGGCGGCGACGAGAACGACCTGCTCGGGCTCGGCAAGATGATCTCGCCCGGCGCCGCCCTGCTCTCGCCGCGCGGCCGCGTGCTCGAGCACGGCATGCCGCGCTTCTTCCGTCGCCTCGCCGAAGGCGTGTTCGACGAGGACGACGTGCGCCGGCGCGCGCGCGAGCTCAGCGAGTTCGTGGTGGAGGCGCGAAAGCAGTACGGCCTCGCCGCGCCGGTTGCGGTCGGCTTCTCCAACGGCGCCAACATTGCCGCGGCGCTGTTGCTGCTGAAGCCGGATGTGCTTGCCGGTGCGATCCTGCTACGCGCCATGGTGCCGCTGTCGGATCCGCCAACGGCCGATCTTGCAGGCAAGCCGGTCCTGCTGCTGTCCGGACAGGCCGATCCGATCGTGCCGGCCGGCAATTCGGAGCGTCTCGCGGCGCGGCTGACGCAGGCCGGTGCAAGCGTGACCCACAGGGTGCTGCCCGCGGGCCATCAATTGTCGCAGGCCGATGTGACGCTCGCCCGCGGCTGGATCGCCAATGTCGAGGCCAGGGCAGCATGATCAAACGACGGCGCATCGTTTCCGAACGGCGCGCCGCCGCCTTCCTTGCCCTCCGAGCAGCGCGTTCAGATGAGGAAGTCGGTCGCGTGCAGGCTTGCCGTCTGGACGCCGTCGAGCGTGATGGAATCGTTCGCCGACAGATGAATCACGGCGTCGCCCGCGTCGTTGTCGCTGATCAGGCTCGACAGCGCCGCCCAGTCTGCAAACCCGTAATCGTGCACATTGATCAGATCGTGCTCGGTCACCGCGCTGCCGACCGCCTTGTTGCCCTGATCGAAGTCGGCGATGAGGTCATTGCCGGAGCCGGTGTTGAAGACGAAGATGTCGCTGTTTCCTCCACCGGAGAGCTGGTCATTACCGGTTCCGCCGTTAAGAACATCCCTGCCGCCGGTGATCGAGCCCGGCGTTGCGGGCTCATAGTTCGCGGCATCGCCATAGAGGTAATCGTTGGTTCCCCCGCCGGTGAGAATATCGTTACCACCCTGGGCATTGCCGGACATGGTCCGCGCATCGCCGTAGAGCTCCGGGTGCGCAAACTGGACGGTGTCGATACCATCGAATTCGAGCGTGAGAATGTCATCTCCTCCTTTGGCATTGTCGGTCAGCGAGGTCACCGAATCTCCGTAGCCAAATCCGCCGGTCATGACGACGTCGGTACCGAAGGTGAAGGTGATGTTGTCGTTACCGCCATGCGCATCGCCTCCGATGGAGCCGACGGCATCGCCGCTAGCTGTCGCAAAGCCCTGCAGGGTGTCCACAGTGATGGCGAGCGTGTCATTGCCGCCCTGCGCCGTGCCGCTCATGGAGCCGCCGGCGTCTCCGGCGAACACATCCTGGTAATCTCGCCAGCCCACCGCGCCGGTGATGATGTCGCTGCCGCCATGCGAATTGCCCGACATGTCACCGGCAACGTCGCCGAAGGCATGCACGTTGGTGTACATCGAGTCGGCCAAGACACTGATCGTGTCATTGCCGCCCCTGGCGTCGTCGGTCATCGCCTGGCTATCGCCAACGACGAGGGCATCGTTCCAGCCGTAATTGAAATTGACCGTGAGCGTGTCGTTGCCGCCGTGGGACTGGCCATGCAATGTCGTGTTGTCCTCGCCGAAGATCGTGACCTCTGCTTCGGGCTGAGTGATGGTCGCGGTCACGGTGTCGTTGCCGCCCCAGGCGTCCGTGCTGGTCGGAAAGTTCGGATCGCCGTTGAGGGTTTCGATTTGGCCAAACTGGTCGAGCAGGACGTCGATGGTGTCGTTCGGCAGATGCTGCATGGCGTAACTCCCATTTCATTGTCGGACGCGGGCCTGACGCCTGCAGAATTTCTTGCAAGACGCGTCGTTGACCACGCTTCACGGAGACGACTCTAGTTCTGGTCGATGGCAGGGGTTTGCTGGAATCCGGGACAGAGTTTGGTCGCGGTGGGGATTGGCAGCGCCGCGCGACGGGAACTCGTCGTCGTTTCACTGCCATCCCGACGTCGCCCCGCGTGCCACGGAGCGGCATCGCCGCTTTCGATTCAATGTCCTCAGATGATGAAGTCGGTCTGGTGGAGGTTCGCCGCGTGAACCCCGTCCAGCGTGATCGAATCGTTGGCTGAGAGGTGGATCACGGCATCGCCGGCGGTGTTGTCGCTGATCAGTTTCGACAGCGCCGTCCAGTCCGCAAAGCCGTAGTTCTGCACGTCGATCAGATCTTGTTCCGCCGTGGTGCTTCCCACCGCCTTGTTGCCCTGATCGAAGTCGACGATCGTGTCGTTACCGGAGCCGGCGTTGAAGACGAACAAGTCGCTGTTTCCTCCGCCCCACATCCGGTCGTCGCCGGCTCCGCCGTTCAGCGTATCGGCACCGCCGGTGATCGAGCCCGGTGAGGCCGGTTCATAGCTTCCCGCATCGCCATACATGAAATCGCGGCCCACGCCGCCATTGAGGACGTCGTTGCCACCATGGGAATTGCCCGTCATCGTCGGCGCATCGCCGTACATTTGCGCGACAGCATCCGTGTGCTGGCCGTCGAGCTTGGCGGTGAGAACATCGTCGCCGCCCCGGGCGAAATCCATCAGGGATGTCGCTGAATCCCCGAACAGGGTTCCCCCCGAGATGGCGCTGTCACCGTTCAAGGTTATGGTCAGGGTGTCGTTGCCGCCCTGCGCGAGCCCTCTCAGGGAACCGATAGCGTCTCCGCTGACGGTCGCCCCGCCGTCGATTGTGAGCACGCTGACATCAAGTGTATCGTTGCCGCCGTGCGAGGTGTCCATCATGGAACCGCCGGCATCGCCTGCGAACAGGTTGGCGCCGCCGCGCCACGCGATCGAGCCGGTCATGTCGTCATGGCCGCCCTGCGCATTGCCCGACATGTCGCCCGCGGCATCCCCGAAGGCCGAGATCGTCGTGTAGACGACGCGGCCTGCATCCGCGACGATGGTGTCGTTGCCGCCCTTGGCGTCATCGATCATCGATTGAGTATCGCCGATCAGAACAACCGTGTCCCAGCCACCGTCGACGTCGGCGATCAGCGTGTCGTTGCCGCCCTGGGAATGACCGAGCAACATCGTGTTGTCGTCGCCGAAGATCGTGAGTTTTGCGTTGAGCGCGGCGACGGTGGCCGTCACGGTGTCGTTGCCGCCAACGACATCGGTGGATGCCGGAAAGCCGGGGTCTCCGTAGACGGTCGCGATTTGGCCAAATTGGTCAAGCGTGACGTCGTAGCTGTCGTTCGGCAGATGCTGCATGGCGTAACTCCCATTTCATTGTCGGAAGCGGGCCTGACGCCTGCAGAATTCTCATTTTTTGCAAGACGCGTTGTTGACCACGCTTCACCGGGAGCAGGTCTACCTTTGGTAGATGGCGGAGATTTGCGGGAATTCAGGAAATAGTTTGCGCATGGAACTACGGGCTGCGCTTTTGCGCTCCACGCGCGCGAGTCGCCAAGGCCGCGATCGGGATGGATTGCCGGTGTTTTGCCCGACGGATCAAGGTGCCGGCGCAACGCTTCGACCATGAATAGCGCTACGCGCAAGCCATTGAAATGACTGCACCCGGCTACTGTGCATGGGGTTGTTTTTCAGTTTTTTGTTTTGGACCTGCCAAACGATTGGCCTCCCCCGATAGGGAGAGGCCAGGACTGAACCAACGCGCTCGACGTGATCGGGCGTTCCCTACTCCCAGGACCAGGTCGAGAAATCGTTCTCGAACTGCGGAACTTCCTTCCAGACGCCCTTCAGCTTCTTGTTGATGACGGTGGGCCATTGCGGCTGGAACAGATAGGCGGAGACGGCGTCCGTGGCCAGCATGCGCTGGGCGTCGCCGAGCAGTCTTGCGCGGGCGGCTTCGTCCGGCGTCGACACGATCTGCTTGTAGAGCGCGTTGAAGGCCTCGTTGTTGTAACCGAGATAGTAGTCCGGCTCGGTGATCTTGACGAGATCGAACGGCTCGACATGGCTGACGATGGTGAGGTCGAAATTATGCGGACCGTTGGGTGCGAACACCTGCGACAGCCACTGCGCCCATTCGACGTTCTCGATCTTGGCGGTGATGCCGACCTTGGCAAGTTGGGCCGCGACGATCTCGCCGCCCTGCCGCGCATAGGGCGGCGGCGGCAGCTTCAGCGACAGCTCCACCGGCGCGGTGACGCCGGCTTCAGCAAGCAGCTTCTTGGCCTTCTCGGGATCGAAAGGATTGACGCCGGTCGTGTCGACATAGCCGAGCGATCCCGGCGTGTAGAAACTGCCGATCGGCGTACCGAAGCCCTCGACGGCGCCGTCGATCAAGGCCTTGCGGTCGATCGCAGCGAGGATGGCGCGGCGAACGCGGACGTCGTTGAGCGGCTTCTTGCGGTGGTTGATCGCAACGATGGTCTTGGCCCTTGAGCCGCCAATCAGCACCGTGAAGCGCGGGTCAGCCTTGAATTGCGCAACGACACGGGTCGCGATGCGCGGAAACGCGTCGACGTCGTTCGAGAGCAGCGCCGCAGCCTGGGCGGCCGGATCGGAAATGAAGCGGATCGTCACCTTCGAGAGCTTGATCGCCGAGGCGTTGCGATAGTCGGCCCATTTGTTCAGGGTGATCGAAGAGCCCTTGGCCCAGGCGCCGAGCTGATAGGGCCCGGTCCCGACCGGTTGCGTCACGTTGGTCGCCGCGCTCTTGGGCTCGACGATCGAGCCGCTCGCCTGTCCGAGCAAGAACGGCAGGTTCGGCTCGGAATATTTCACGGAGATCACGACGGTGTCGGCGTCAGGCGTCTCGACCTTCTCGAAGGACTGGAACAGGCTCTTGTCCTTGTTGGTGCTGGTCGCCGCCGCGTTGCGCTCGAACGAGAACTTCACGGCCGCCGAGTTGAACGGCTCGCCATTGTGGAATTTGACGCCCTTGCGGAGCTTGAACGTGTAGGTCTTCAGATCGGACGACGCAGTCCAGCTCTCCGCCAGCAGCGGCGCGACCGAGCCGTCCTCGTTGATCTTGGTCAGCGTCTCGTAGATGTTGTAGAGCGTGACCTCGGCGATCGCGGCGGCGGCGGCATTGGTGGGATCAAGCCCCGGCGGCTCCAGCGTCATCCCCATGACGACGCTGTCCTTCTTGCTCTGCGCCAGCACCGGCAGCGGCGCCGCGACGAGGGCGGCGGCAAAGGCGACGATCGACAATTTCCTCAACATGCGTAACTCCCCGGCCTGTTCTGTTCTCGAGCTTAACGCCAATCCGGCTAGGACACTAACCTTCCATGGCGGCCTGCGGCAACGCCATCACGGCCTCCGCCCTGTGGCAGGCGGCAAGGTGCCCTTCGCCGACCCTGCGTAACGCAGGCAGGGCCTCGCGGCAATGCTGCTCGGCGAGCGGGCAGCGTGCCACATAGGGGCATCCGGCCGTGGCGGCCGATTGCGAGGCGATCGCCTGGCCCCCGCGCCGCCGCCGGCTGCCTCCGGCCCGCGCCCGGGGGACCGCCTCCAGCAAGGCCCGCGTGTAGGGATGCGCGCAACGCTCGAACAGGTCTTCGGGGCGCCCCTGCTCGACAATGCGGCCAAGATACATCACCGCGACCTCGTCGCAGAGATAGTCGACCACGGCGAGGTCGTGGCTGATCAGGATGTAGCTGAGGCCGAACTGCTCCTGAAGGTCCTGCATCAGGTTCAGCACCTGCGCCTGCACGGAGACGTCGAGCGCCGAGACCGGCTCGTCGGCAACGATCAGTTTTGGTTGCGTGATCAGCGCCCGCGCGATCGCGATGCGCTGGCGCTGACCGCCCGAAAATTCGTGCGGATACTTCTCCATATCCGCTTCGCGCAAGCCGACCTGGCGCAGCACCGCGGCGACGCGGTCGCGGAAGGTGGCGCGGTCGGCATCTTCCAGCACGGTCAGCGGCTCGGCGACAATGCGCGCAATGGTTTGGCGCGGATCGAGCGAGCCATAAGGATCCTGGAACACCATCTGGAAATCACGGCGGGCGCGCCGCAGCTCGTCGGCGGAGATGCGATTGAGATCGCGGCCGAGCAGCTGGACCTGCCCCGAGGTCGGCCGCTCCAGCGCCATCACGACCCGCGCGAAGGTCGACTTGCCCGAGCCGGACTCGCCGACGATGCCGAGGCTCTTGCCGGCCCGGACCTGCACGCTGACGCCGTTGAGCGCACGCACCTGACCGGGCGGACGGAACAGGCTTTCGCGCGGCAGCGCGTAACGTTGCTCGAGATCCCTGACGTCGAGAAGAGGCGCGGCGCTCATGCGGACAATGCTCCGACGTTCGCAGCCATGGAGACGTCGGTCCTGATGCAGCGCACGAAGTGCCCGGGTCCGACGTCGACCATCGGCGGAAGTGCGGCGCGGCACGCATCGATCGCAAGCGGGCAGCGCTCGGAGAAGGTGCAACCGGACGGCAGATCGGCCAGCTCCGGCACGGTGCCTGCGATCGTCTTCAGTCGCGTGCCCTTGCGCGCGCCGAGCTTCGGCCGGGCGCGGAACAGGCCTTGCGTGTAGGGATGGCCCATGCGGCGGAACACCTCGTCGGTCGGGCCGCTCTCGACGACAGTGCCGCCATACATCACCATCATGCGCTGCACGTTCTCGGCGATGACGCCGAGATCGTGCGAGATCAGGATCATCGACATGCCGCGTTCCTCGACGAGGTCGGCGATCAGGTCGAGGATCTGACCCTGGATGGTGACGTCGAGCGCGGTGGTCGGCTCGTCCGCGATCAGCAGATCCGGCTCGCAGGCCAGCGCCATCGCGATGGTGATGCGCTGGCGCTGGCCGCCGGAGAACTGATGCGGATAGGCATCCACCCGTCGCGCCGGGTCCGGCAGCCCGACGCGGTCGAGCAAAGCGATTGCTTCTCTCCGCGCCTGCGCCGCCGAATGCTTCTTGTGCCGCCGCAGCGGCTCGGCGACCTGGTCGCCGATCGTGTGCATCGGGTTGAGCGCGGTCATCGGCTCCTGGAAGATCATGCTGATGCGGTTGCCGCGCAGGCGGCAATAATCCGCATCGGGCAAGCGCGCGAGCTCGGTCCCGTCCAGCTTGATGCTGCCGGAGACGACGGCGCTGTCAGGCAGCAGCCCCATCAGCGACAGCGCGGTGACCGACTTGCCACAACCGGACTCGCCGACCAGCCCCAGCGTCTCGCCGCGCTTCAAGGCAAAGTTGACGCTGCGCACGGCCTGCGCAGGCCCGCGGCTGGTGTTGAGGCGGACCCCGAGATTGTCGACAGCGATCAGCGGCGTGTCGGAGCGCTCAGCCATCGTCATCGCTCCCGCGCCAGCCTGGGATCGAGCAGATCGCGCAGTCCGTCACCAAGCAGGTTGAGGCCGAGCACCGCGATCGCAATCGCGGCACCCGGATAAACCGCGAGCATCGGCGACTGGAACAGCAGCGTTTGCGCATCGTTCAGCATCCGTCCCCAGGATGGCTGCGGCGGCTGCGTGCCGAGGCCGAGATAGGATAAGGCCGCTTCGGCGAGGATGGCGAGCGCGAACTGGATCGTGACCTGCACGATCAGGATCGACAGGATATTTGGCAGCACGTGCTCGATGGTGATGCGGAAGGCGCCCTTGCCTGCCGCGCGCGCCGCCAGCACGAATTCGCGCGCCCAGATCGCATTGGCCGAGCCGCGCGTGAGGCGCGTCAGCGTCGGGATCTGGAAGATGCCGATCGCGACGATCGAGGTGACCATGCCGGGCCCGACGACAGCGGCGAGCATGATCGCCGAGAGCACGGCTGGAAAGGCGAAGGTGAAGTCGGAGAAGCGCATGATGATCTCTTCGGTCCAGCCGCGCCGGGCGGAGGCGATCAGGCCGAGCGTAACGCCGAAGGTGAGACCGATGCTGACGGCGATGACACCGACCATGATGGTGGAACGAGCGCCGGCGAGCAGCAGCGAGACGATGTCACGGCCGAAGGAATCGGTACCGAGCCAATGCGCCGCCGACGGCGGCCGCAGTTTTGAGGCGATATCGATCTCGTAAGGTGACCAGGGCGTCCAGACCAGCGACAGCAGGGCTGAAGCGAGCACCAGGAAGCTCAGCGTGCCGCCGAGCACGAAGCTGCGATGACGCAGCGCGCGCCCCCAGAACGTGCGGGCCGGCACACGGCGCGTTGCCAAAGCCAATTCAACCGGCGTGGTGAGGGGCGCGCTCACAGATCGTGGACCTTGATGCGAGGATCGATGAAGGCATAGAGCACGTCGACCACGAAGTTGACGATGACGACCATGGCCGCGAGCAGCATCACGCAATTGCGCACGACGATCAGGTCGCGATTGGCGATCGACTGGAAGATCAGCCGGCCGAGGCCCGGCAAATAGAACACGTTCTCGATCACGATGGTGCCGGCGAGCAGATTGGCGAATTGCAGCCCCATCACGGTCATCACGGGGATCATGGCATTGCGCAGCACATGGCTCCACAGCACCTCGCGCCTGCCGAGCCCCTTCGCGCGGGCGGTGCGGACGAAGTCTTCGCGCAAGACTTCCAGAACCGCCGAGCGCGTGACGCGCGCGAGGATCGCCGCCTGCACCACCGCGAGCGAGATGGCGGGGAGCAGCAGCGACTTCACGCCGAGCCAGACGCCGTCCTCCCAGCCGGCAAAGCCGCCCGCGGAGAGCCATTGCAGCCGCACCGCGAACAGCAGCACCAGCAGGATCGCGAACCAGAAGTTCGGCAGCGCGATGCCGATTTGCGTCAGCGACATCACGCCGACATCGCCAAGCTTGTTGTGGTTGGCGGCGGTGTAGATACCGGCCGAGAGCGCCAGCGTCACCGTAACAGTCATGGCCATGATCGCGAGCGGAACGGTCAGTGCCAGCCGCTCGGCAATGAGGCCGACGACGGGCGTGCCGTAGACGTAGGAGTTGCCGAGATCGCCGATGAGCAGGCCCTTGATCCATTGCAGGTAACGAACCGCCAGCGGCTGGTCGAGCCCGAGCTTGACGGTGAGCGCGCGCACCGCGTCCGGCGAGGCATCGGCGCCCATCAGCATCTGCGCAGCATTGCCCGGAAGAGCGTCCAGCACCAGGAAAATGATCAGCGATGCGCCGACCAGCGTCGCCAGCAAGGTCACCAATCGTCGGAGAACAAATACGCTCATGCGCGCCCGGGCTCAAAGCTCATCCGCGGCACGATCAACATGTCCCGACGACCGATGCAAGCTCTTTGCTGCGGGGGCATGTCGTCATTCCGGCCAGCGGGACAGAAGGTCCGCGGAGGCCTCGAACAGCGCGCTGACGCGCAGCAATTCCGCGTCAGCGCGGAAGCGGCCGACCAACTGAAGCCCGATCGGCAGGCCGTCGCGGGCAAAGCCCGAGGGAAGGCTGATTGCGGGATGGCCGGTCATGTTGAACGGCATGGTCCAGGGGAACCAGTGCGGCCGGACGCTGTCGAAATGCTGTCCGTCGATCTCGATACTGCCGAACAGGTCCTGGCTGATCGGCAACGCGGTGCGTGTCAGCGTCGGCATCGCCAGGACGTGCCCGCGCGCAAGCAAAGATTGCACCCGGCGAAACAGCGCCGTGCGCGCGAACATCGCTTCCTGGTAATCGACGCCACTCACTTCGGTCGCGAGCGCGAGCTGCCTGAGGAAGGCCTCGCTCAGCTCGTCCTTGTGCTCGGCCGCGAGCTTCGCAAAGCGGGTGCGCCAGACGGTATGATTGATGGCACGCCAGATCGGCTCGATGTCGAACCCCTCGCCGGAGAATTCCTCGAGCTCGGCGCCGAGCCCGGCCAAACGGTCGAGGCTCGCCCTAAAACTGGCGGCGACCTCCGCTGACACCGGGCGGCCCGGCGGTGTCAGGCAATACAGGATCCTCAGCCCGCGCAGGTCGCCGCACGGGGTTGCAATGAAATCAGGCGCGGGCACGCCGATCGACCAGGGATCGCAGGCATCCTCCCCCGACATCGCCTGCATCATCAGCGCGGTGTCGACGACAGTGCGGGTCGTCGGCGTGACATAGGTCTGGTTGCCGAACACATCCAGCGCCTGGCTGTGCGGGATCACGCCGTTGCTCTGCTTGAGGCCGACCACGCCGTTGCAGGCGGCGGGAATCCGCGTCGAGCCGCCGCCGTCGGTTGCGATCGCCAGGGGCGCGATGCCGCTTGCCACCGCCACGGCCGCGCCGCCGCTGGAGCCGCCGGAGGAGCGGCAGGCGTCCCAGGCATTGCGGGTGCGGCCGAACAGCGGCGAATCCGTCAGGCACTTGCTGCCGAATTCCGGCGTGGTGGTCTTGCCGATCAGGATCGCGCCCGCAGCTCGCAGCCGCGCCACCGCAACGGCGTCCTCGTTCGGGACATTGTCCTTGTAAGGAACGGCACCGAACGTGGTCCTGACGCCCTTGGTGTTGACGATGTCCTTGACGGTGACGGGGATGCCGTGGAGCAGGCCGAGTTCCTCGCCCGCCATCATCTTGCGCTCGGCGGCACGGGCCTGTGCCATTGCTTCCTCGCCGCAGAGCGTGATGAAACAGTTCAGCTTGCTTTGGAGAGCCTCGGCGCGGCCGAGCACGGCGCGGACGATCTCGACGGGCGAAATGCGCTTTGCCGCAATGAGGCCACGCAGCTCAGCTGCAGACAACAGACAGGGATCGCCGTTCATCGTCACATCACGCTCCGAAGCGGGCCGCCGTTGGCCCGAAGACATTGACAGCGAGAATGACAGTTTTGTTAACTCGCCGTCCAATACGATTTTGGTCGCCAACCCATACGTTTTCGGTATGCCAATGGATCTTCGCCGGCTCCGCTATTTCGTCGCCGTGGCCGAAGCGCGCAGCCTCGGCAAGGCCGCCGAGCGGCTGCGGATGGCTCAGCCTCCGCTCTCCGTTCAGATCCGCAAGCTCGAGGCCGAGATCGGCGCGCCGCTGTTCCACCGGGGCACCCGCGGCATGGACCTGACCGAGGCGGGCCAGGCTCTGCTGGCGCGCGCGAGCGAGGCGATGGCTCTGGCCGCCGACGGCGTCGAAGCCGCGCGCGCGGTCGCCGCCGGCAAGCGCGGGCGGCTCTCGGTCGGCTACATGTTCGTGCTGGCAAACGCGATGCTGCCGCGGCTCATTCCCGAGCTGCGCCGCTCGGTGCCCGGCGTCGACCTGGAGTTCGCCGAGCTCAGCGCCTCGACGCGCGAGGCCCGGTTGCTCGACCGCAGCGTCACGGTTGCACTGTGCATGCCGGCCATCAACCATCCCGAGATCCAGGTGGCGCGGATCGGCGCGCAGCCGTTCATGCTGGCGATGCCGATCCGCTCGCCGCTCGCGCGCCTCGCCGCCGTGCCGATGGCGCGGTTGCAGGGCCGCCCGCTGATCGCGTTGCCGCCGCCGGAGCAGGATCCCGCCTCCTCCGCAGTCGCGGCTCTGCTGCGCCGGCATCAGGTCGTGATGCCGATCATGAGCCGCGTGGAGACCGTGCATTCGGCCATGAGCCTGGTGCTGGCGGGCGAAGGCCTCGCCATCCTGCCAGCCTGCGCGCGGCTCGGGGCGCCGCGCGGCATCGTGTTCAGGCCGCTGCGCGACGCCACCGACTCCCTCGACATCGCGGTTTGCTGGCGACGGGATTCCCACAGCCCGCTGATCGGGACTTTCCTCAAATGCGCCGAAAAGGCCGTAGCGCGGATGTGAGGTGGCGCCGGGCTACCAACCCCAATTGATTTCGTGGCTCCACGGCGGATCGGCGCCCGGGCGTGTGCAGGTCAGACCGGCGCAATTGGCGGCAAAGGACAGTGCGCGGCGGAGCTCGTCGGCACCGATGCCCTTGAGCCGCTCGCGCGCAAGACGCTGCTGCTTGTGCAGGACAAACAGCAGCGCCGCCTGAAAGCTGTCGCCTGCGCCGATGGTGTCAGCGACCTCGACTTTGGGCGCGGCGACCTCGACCTGCCCGGCCCCCGCGTGCCACGCCACGGCACCATTGCTGCCGCGGGTGATGACGACGAGACTGGTGCCCTGCCCCAGCAGCTTGCTGGCGCGCTGCGGATACGGCTCGTCGCCGAAGAGATAGGCAAAGTCGACATCCGACATCTTGATGAGGTCGGCGCAGCCTGCGAACTCGGTCATGCGCGCCAGGTAAGCCGGCTTGTCCTTGACGAGGTTGGGGCGGCAATTCGGATCGAAGGAGATCGTCGAGGCCGCGCGCGCGTCCCCGATCAGCGCCTTCGTCTCGGTCGCGCCCTGATCGTTGACCAGCGTGGTCGAGCCAACATGAACCGCCTCGATGTCGGCGAACGGAATCGTCCCGCGCCGATAGGTCCAGTTCCGCGTCGCGGTCTCGGCATCGTAGAACGCGTAGTGCGACTCGCCCGCGACGATGCGGACGAAGGCGAGCGTGGTCTGATAGTCGCTGCGGGTAGCGAGATCGAGGTTGACGTTGGAATCTGCGGCATGATCGACGATCATCCGTCCGAACAGATCGGTCGAGATGCCGCCGACGAAGCCGGTCGGCGCGCCGAGCCGCGCCATGCCGATCGCAACATTGAGGCAGGAGCCGCCGACCGCGGGCATCACGGCCTCGCGTCCGTCAGCGTTTCGCGTCGGAACGAAATCGATCAGCGCATCGCCGCAGGATATCAGCATTCGTTTTCAACCTCTCGCGGTGTCGCCCATCGCCGCACGGCTGCGGCCATCGACCTCGCGCAGCAGCTTGTAGACCTCACGCTTGCGCGTGTGAAACACGGCCATATCCGGCGCCGTCGGCTCGCTTTTCCGTCCCAGCACCGACATCTTGGCCATGGTCTCGCCGATCGAAGCATAGGCGCCGCCGGCCACCGCCCCGAGCATGGCGGCGCCCAGCAGCACCGGTTCTTTCGTCTGTGGCAGCGCGACGGTGAGGCCCGTCGTATCCGCCATGATCTGCCGGACCAGCGGGCTGCGGCTCGCTCCGCCTCCCATGATCATGAGGCTGGAGCGCACGCCATGCGCGGCAAAGGCCTCGATCACCTCGGCAAGCCCATAGGCGAGCCCGCACAGGCCGGCAAGAAACAGCCGCTCCATCGAGGCGATATCGGTGTCGAGATCGAGACCCGCGATCACCGCGCGGGTATCCGGATCGGCGTAAGGCGAGCGATTGCCGATGAACTCCGGCAGGACATGGACGTCGCGGGCGAGCAGTGCGGCACGGCTGGCGCTGCCTGCGCGCGCGATGATGCGGCGCTCGAGGAACTCGATGAGATCGACGCTCTCGATCCGCGCCGCCGCGTTCGCCTCGGCAAAGCCCGGATGCGACTTCAGGAGATGGTCGATCGCTGCACCTGCCGCGGATTGGCCACCCTCGTTGAGCCAGAAGTCCGGGACCATGCCGGAGTAATAGGGCCCCCACACGCCCGGAACGAAGCACGGTTCCTTCGTCGTCGCCATGATGCAGGCCGACGTTCCCATGATGTAGGCGAGCCGGTCGCAGACATCGCTCGCCCCGCCCGCGCCGTCGCGCCCGCCGATCGCTCCGATGCCGCCGGCATGAGCGTCGATCAGCGAGGCGCCGACTGGGAGACCCGGCGACAGGCCGAGCTCAGCCGCGGCCGCGTGGGTGAGACCGGCGCCGAGCCGCGTACCCGGGGCGACGATCTCGGTGCCGATGCGGGCGTATGTCTCGTTGACGAAGTCAGACAGACCGATGCGCTTGAAGAATTGCGTGCTCCACCCGCCGCCGTCATGAGCGAGATAGTTCCATTTGCAGGTGACGGTGCAGGTCGAGCGCTGCAGCGATCCGGTCGCGCGCCAGGTCAGGTAATCCGCCAGATCGAAGAAGTGGCCGGCCGCGTCGAAGCTCGCGCGCAGGTGCCGCTTGAGCCATAGCAGCTTCGGCATCTCCATCTCGGGCGAGATCGAGCCGCCGACATAGCGCAGCACAGCGTCCTCGGTCTCGTTGATCAGCCGCGCCTCGGCGACAGCGCGGTGATCCATCCAGACGATGACATTGCGCTGGCTGTCGCCGGATGTACTGACCGTGAGCGGCTCGCCCTGCCGGTCGAGCACCACGAGGGAGCAGGTGGCATCGAACCCGATGCCGCCGACGCTGTCGGGCGCGATCGCGGCTTCCGCCACCGCTGCGCGTACCGATCTGACGCATGCGTCCCAGATGTCCTGCGAGGACTGCTCGACGATGTCACCGGGCTCGTGCCAGATCCGGATCGGATGCCGCGCGGTCGCAAGCAGGGTTCCGGCCTCATCAAACACCCCTGCCCGCGCGCTCGTGGTCCCCACGTCGACGCCGATATACGCTCGCGGCATTGTCACTCCCGGTCGCCTTCCGTCAGTTTTGACGGCGAGCCTACCAGCAAGTGTAGCCGCCATCCACCAGCACGATGCTGCCGGTCATCAGGCTCGCGGCCTCGGACGAAAGGAACAGCACGACGGACGCGATCTCTTCGACCTGCCCCATCCGCGCCATCGGAGTTCCACCGATCCAGGCGTCGTACATTTTGGGATTGCTCTTCACGAAGGCGTTGAGCGGCGTCTCGATATAGGTCGGCGCCACCGCGTTGACGCGGACGCCGCGCGCGCCCCATTCGGCGGCGAGCGACTTGGTGAGATGATGCACGCCGGCCTTGGAGGCGTTGTAGAAGCACTGCTCCTGCGGCTTGTTGACGATGAAGCCGGACATCGAGCCGACATTGACGATGGCGCCGCTTTTCGCTTTCAGCATGTGCTTGCCGAATTCGCGGCAGCACCAGAACGTGCCATTGAGGTTGACGTCGATGACGTTGAGCCAATGCTCGTCGGTAACCGTCTCGGCCGGCGTTTCGCTGCGCGCGATGCCGGCATTGTTGACGAGAATGTCGACCTTGCCATGGCGCGCGACGAGGTCGTTTGCGACCTCCGCCACGCGCCTGGTGTCGGTCACGTCCATGATCGCGGTCTCGATGTCAAAGCCCTTGGCTTTCAAGGTGGCCTTGGCGCTGTCGGCGACCTTGCTGTCGCGATCGCCGATGATGACCCTGGCGCCGGCTTCAGCCAACGCTTCGGCGCAGGCCAGCCCAATGCCCTGCCCGCCGCCGGTGATGAACGCGGTCTTGCCGCTCAGCTTGAATTTTTCCAGGTACATGATCGTAGTTCCGTTTCTTGTTAGTTTCGAAGCGCGGCGCCGCTCTGATCGAAGCGGTGGATACGCGCGGGGTCCGGCACCAGCGAGACGCGGTCGCCAGCATGCAGGCTCAATTCGCCGACGTAGCGCGCGGTCAGCATCCCGAGCGGACCGGCATCGACATAGAGGAAAGTGTCGCTGCCGAGATGCTCTGCGACGGCGATCGTGCCGACCCAGCCGCCGGCACCGTCGCGCTCGATCTTCAGATGCTCCGGCCGCACGCCGATGGTGGCCGCGCCCTGCTGCTGGGCAAGCTCGCCGGTGACGAAGTTCATCTTCGGCGAGCCGATGAAGCCCGCAACGAAGAGATTGGCCGGCCGCTCGTAGAGCTCCAGCGGCGAGCCGTATTGCTCGATCTTGCCGGCGTTGAGCACGACGATCTTGTCGGCCATGGTCATGGCTTCGACCTGATCGTGGGTGACGTAGATGGCGGTGGTGCCGAGCTGCTTCTGCAGCCGCGTCACCTCGATCCGCATCTGCACGCGCAGCGCGGCGTCGAGATTGGAGAGCGGCTCGTCGAACAGGAATCCCTTCGGTTCACGGACGATGGCGCGTCCGATCGCGACGCGCTGGCGTTGGCCGCCCGAAAGTTCGCGGGGCTTGCGGTCAAGATAAGGCGTCAGGTTCAGCGTTGCAGCGGCCGCCTCAACCTTGCGGTTGATCTCGTCTTTGGGCAATCCCGCCATCTTCAGGCCAAAGCCGATGTTGCCACGCACGCTCATATGCGGATAGAGCGCATAGGACTGGAACACCATGGACAGCCCCCGCTTCGCCGGCGGGGTGTCGACCACGTTCTTGCCGTCGATCAGGATGCTGCCGCCGGTGACGTCTTCGAGCCCGGCGATCAGCCGCAGCAAGGTGGTCTTGCCGCAGCCGGAAGGACCGACGAACACGACGAAAGAGCCGTCGGCGATGTCGAGATCGGCACCCTTGATGATGTGCACGGGGCCAAAGGATTTCTGCACGCCTTGAAGTGTGATCTGACCCATGATCCGGCAGCCCCTCTACTTCACCGCGCCGAAGGTGAGCCCGCGCACGAGCTGCTTCTGGCTGAACCAACCGAGGACGAGAATGGGCGCGATCGCCAGCGTCGAGGCCGCCGACAGCTTGGCCCAGAACAGCCCTTCCGGGCTGGAATAGGAGGCGATGAACGTGGTGAGCGGCGCAGCGTTCGAGGTCGACAGATTGAGCGTCCAGAACGCCTCGTTCCAGGCCAGGATCAGGTTCAGCAGCAGCGTCGAGGCCAGCCCCGGAATCGCCATCGGCGTCAGCACATAGACCAGCTCACGGCCGATGGTGGCGCCGTCCATGCGCGCGGCTTCCAGGATGTCGCGCGGGATCTCCTTGAAATAGGTGAACAGCATCCAGATCACGATCGGCAAATTGCCGAGGCACAGGATGAAGACGAGGCCGATGCGGGAATCGAGCAGACCGAACGTCTTGTAGATCAAATAGATCGGCACCAGCACGCCGACCGGCGGCATCATCTTGGTCGAGAGCATCCAGAGCAGGACGTCCTTGGTGCGCTTGGTCGGCGAGAACGCCATCGACCACGCCGCGGGGATCGCGATCAGGAGCGCAATGAGCGTCGAGCCGCCGGCAATGATGATCGAGTTCATCGCGTGCAGGAGATAGTCGCTGCGCTCCTGCACGGTGGCGTAATTTTCCGTGGTCCAGTGGAAGAACAGGAAGGACGGCGGAATGGCAAACGCCTCCAGCTCGGTCTTGAAGCTTGCCAGCACCATCCAGAGGATCGGAAAGAAGATCAGGAAGCCGAAGAACCAGGCTCCGATCGTCGAGACCACCACCCGCTGCCTCGTTGCCATCCGCGCCATGCCTCATGCCTCCAGATTGCGGCCGACGATGCGGACGAGGAAGAAGGCGACGATATTGGCGATCACGACGGCGACGAGGCCGCCCGCCGAGGCGCTGCCGACATCGAACTGGATCAGCGCCTGCGAATAGATCAGGAAGGCGATGTTGGTCGTTTGCAGGCCCGGGCCGCCGCCGGTGGTGACGAAGATCTCGGCGAACACGGTCAGCAGGAAGATGGTCTCGATCAGGATCACCACCGTGATGGGCCGCGCCAGATGCGGCAGCGTGATGTAGATGAAGGTCGAGATCGCGCTGGCGCCGTCCATCTCGGCCGCCTCCTTCTGCTCCTCGTCGAGCGATTGCAGCGCGGTGAGCAGGATCAGCGTCGCGAAAGGCAGCCATTGCCACGTCACGATCAGGATCACCGCAAACAGCGGCACATCATTGAACCAGTCGATCGGCGTCAGGCCGAACAGCGAGGCCAGCCAGGCGAACAGGCCGGACACCGGATGCATCAACAGGTTCTTCCAGACCAGCGCGCTCACCGTCGGCATCACGAAGAACGGGGCGATCACCATCAGCCGCACGAAATTGCGCCCGATCACCGGCTGGTCCATCAATAGCGCCAGGGGAATGCCGAGCAAAATCGTCAGCGCCAGCACGGAGCCGACCAGCAACAGCGTGTTCTGGAGCGAGGCAAGGAAGGCGGGATCGGTGAGGAAGTAGCGGAAGTTTTCCAGGCCGACGAAGGATTCCGAGCCGGGATCGAGCAGGCTGTAATGCAGCGTCGAGAAGTAGATCGTCAGCGCCAGCGGGACGATCATCCAGATGAACAGCAGCCCGACGGCCGGCGTCAGGAGCGCGCGCGCGAGGAACTGCGTCTGCCGGGTTGCCATCCCTGACTTCTCCTTCACAGCGTTTTCGAGCGAAGTGGCGACCGGTTCGCGGGAAGAAAACGCGTCAAAATGAAACCTCGGGAAGAAGGCGGCCGTCCATCCAGGATGGGCGGACGGCCGCAAGTCTGAGCTCAGGAAGGAGAGCCCGGGTTCACTTGATGTAGCCGGCGCGCTTCATCTCGCGCTCGGTCGCCGATTGCGCTGCGGTCAGTGCGGCATCGACCGTCATGGATCCCGCAAGCGCGGCGGAGAATTGCTGGCCGACCTGCGTGCCAATGCCCTGGAATTCGGGGATTGCGGCGTATTGCACGCCGACATAGGGCACCGGCTTCACCGTCGGCTTGTTCGGATCGGCCGCGTCGATCGAGGCCAGCGTCAGCTTCGCGAACGGCGCGACCTTAAGATAGTCCTCGTTCTTGTAGAGCGAGGTGCGTGTGCCCGGCGGCACGTTGGCCCAGCCCTCCTTCGACGCTACGAGCTTGGTGTAATCCTTGCTGGTTGCCCAGGCGATGAACTTCTCTGCCGCTTCCGCCTTCTTGGAGCCGGCGGGGATCGCGAGGTTCCAGGCCCACAGCCAGTTGGCGTTCTTGCCGAGCCCGGTGTTGGGCGCCAGCGCAAAGCCGACCTTGTCGGCGACCTTGGAGTCCTTTGGGTTGGTGACGAAGGACGCCGCCACCGTGGCGTCGATCCACATCGCGCATTTGCCGGCGTTGAACAGCGCGAGATTCTCGTTGAAGCCGTTGGAGCTCGCACCGGGCGGGCCGGCTTCCTTCATCAGGTTGACGTAGGTCGTGAGCGTCGTCTTCCATTCCGGCGTGTTGAACTGCGGCTCCCACTTCTCATCGAACCAGCGCGCGCCGTAGGAATTGGCCATGGCCGAGAGGAACGCCATGTTCTCGCCCCAACCGGCCTTGCCGCGCAGGCAGATGCCGTAGGTGCCGGCGCTCTTGTCGGTGAGCTTCTTGGCGGCGTCGATGACGAAGTCCCAGGTCGGCTTCTCCGGCATCTTGAGGCCGGCCTTGTCGAACAGGTCGGTGCGGTACATCACCATCGAGCTCTCGCCGTAGAACGGCGCGGCGTAGAGCTTGCCGTCGGCGGAGACCGCGTCCCTGATCCTCGGCAGAAGGTCGGCAACGTCGTAATCGGCGCCGAGATTGGCGAGCGGCACCAGCCAACCCTTCTTGGCCCAGATCGGCACCTCATAGGTGCCGATGGTCAGCACGTCGAACTGACCGCCCTTGGTGGCGATGTCGGTGGTGACGCGCTGGCGCAGCACGTTCTCCTCCAGCGTCACCCACTTTACGGAGATGTCCGGGTTCTTCTTGGTGAATTCGCTGGTCAGCCCCTGCATGCGGATCATGTCGCCATTGTTCACGGTGGCGATCGTCAGGGTCGTTTCGGCCATCGCGGGGACGGCCAGCAAAAGTGCAGACGCGCCGCAGACGGCGCCCAGGACATGTTTCACGGTGACCTCCCCTCAATTCGCGTTTTGGGCATATGCCCACGCGTTGAGCTTATGTTCAATGGAGGGGCCGGACTTGTCAAGCAGGCGCAGGGCCGTTCCAGCAACTTATGAGTGCTGCGATGCGGGAGGGTGGAAGGTCAGTGCCCACCCACGACTGTCATGCCCCGCCACCGGGCCTCGCCTTCGGCGAGCCCGATGACAGGCTCCGGCGGGGCATCCAGTACCCCGTGCCGCGAGTTGGTTTGCCCCAAGAGGGGCCGTGGCGCACTGGATCGTCCGCCTTCGCGGACGATGACAGGGGTGCGGGGGAAAGACCGCGCGCCTCGCGGGCGTGCTACTCGAGCGAGCCGCCCCCTACCGCTCCAGGATCGCCCTGGCCGTCGTCTCGTCGGTGATGAGCCCGTTGACGAGACCGCCGTTCAGGGCAGCCGCGATCGCCGGCACCTTGGCCGCACCGATCGCGGCGCCGATCGTCGTGGTCTTCGCCGGCACTTCCGGCGGAATGCTGGTGAGGCGCTTGTTGGTGCCGGCCTTGAGCAGCCGCCCCTTGGAATCATAGGCCCAGCCGGTGATCTCGCCGATGGCACCTAACCGCATCATCTCGAACAATTCGTCGCGCGTGACGAAGCCGTCGATGTGCACCTGCGCCTTCTGGTCCATCTGGCCGATGCCGACGAGGCGCAAATCCGCCTTCGCCGCCACCGCCTTCACCTTGGCGATCGGCTCGATGCGGACCATCTTGTTGCGTTCGTCCTCCGACGACATCAGGAACGGCAGCGGCATCGGATAGTGCCGCGCCCCGGTGCGGTCCGCGAGCCGTCCGACGGTGTCGTAAAAGCTCGCCGAACCGTCGGCGGAGATGGTGCCGACCAGTGAGACGATCTGGTGATTGGGCCGGTCGATCGGCGTGACGCGCTCGACGGCAGCGCGCACCGCCCGGCCCGTGCCGAGCGCGACGATCACGGGCGTTTCCGAGCGCAGCGTCGCGTCGAGCAGATTGGCGCAGCGCTCGGCGATGCCCGCCGTGGCCTGCGGCGCCGCAGGATCGGCCGGCACCACCTCGCAATGGGCGAGATCGAATCGCTCCTTCAAGCGCGCAGCAAGCTCCATGCAGGCGGCGATGGGATGTTCGAGCCGGAAGGTGATGAGGCGCTCGGCAAGGCACAGCGACACCAGCCGCTGGGCCGAGGCGCGCGAAACCTGAAGCATCTTCGCGATCTCGTCCTGGGTATGACCGGCGATGAAATAGAGCCAGCCGGCGCGCGCGGCGTCGTCGAGTCGCGACTTGTCGTTCTCGGCGGCCATGCGGGCCTCACGCCTCCCAGAAATCGCTCATGCGCGCGAAGACCCGGTCCGCGCCCGCGTTCGACAATATAGCCTCTCCATCGCGTCCGCGGTAATGGCTGCCGCCGACAAATCCCCAGACGGTCATGCCGGCCGCCTTGCCGGCCTTGACGCCACTGACGCTGTCCTCGATCACCAGCGTGCGCGCAGGTTGCACCCCCATCTTCTCCGCCGCGAGGAGAAAGAGGTCGGGCGCCGGCTTGCCATGCCTGACCATTTGCGCGGTATAGAGCCGCTCGCCGAAATGCGCCCGCAGGCCGGTGACGTCGAGAGAGAGCGCGACGCGGTCGAGGTCGCTGGACGATGCCACGCAAAACGGCACGGACAGGCCGGACACTATGCCGGAAATGCCGGGAATCGGCTCAAGCGAAGCTGCGAACGTCGCCAACACCTGCGACTTCAGGCGCGGCACAAAGCCGTCCGGCACGATCTGGCCCAAATCGCGAAAATGCTGCTCGATCGCCTTGGTGCTGCGGCCGAGAAAGAGTTCGAGCGCCTGCTCCAGGCTGAGCGCAATGCCGAACTCGGCCAGCACCTCGGACAGGCATCGGCAGCTCAACAGCTCGCTATCGACGAGCACGCCGTCGCAATCGAAGATGATCAGATCGGGTCTGGGTTGGTTTGGGTCCATCCCGACATACGATCATATACTCAGGGTATGAGCAATAGTTCAGCCGGGAACGAAACGGCGCGGGTTTGCCGCTAGCTATGCGCCACCTGCCGGTAGATCGCCGGCAGCGCGGCGGGCAGCCGCTTGATGTTGCCGACAATCGCGTAGCCGCCGCGGCCGAACAGGGTCGGGAAATAGGATTGCGCTGTCGCGTCCACCGTGACGCCGAAGGCAGCGATGCCGAGCCGGCGCGCCTCCTGCACCGACTTGCGGGTGTCCTCGACTGCGAAGCGGCCCTCGTAATGATCGACGTCGTTCGGCTTGCCGTCGGTCAGGACGATCAGCAGCTTCTTGCGCTGCGGCTGGCGGGCAAGCTCGGCCGCGGCATGGCGCACGGCCGCGCCGATCCGCGTGTAATAGCCGGGCTTCAGCGCGCCGATGCGACGCTCCACCGTCGCGCTCATCGGCTCACCGAAGGCCTTGACCGTTTCGAGCCGTACCCAGGAGCGCCGGCGCGAGGTGAAGGTCAGGATGCTGTGGTGGTCGCCGCAGGCCGAGAGCCCGTGGGCGAGCACCAGCAGCGCCTCCTTCTCGACGTCGAGCACGCGGTAGCCATCGACCCAGGCATCCGTCGACAGCGAGACGTCGACCAGCAGCGTGACGGCGAGATCGTGCCCTTGCGGGCGCATGGCGACGTGGATGCGATCGAGACCGCTGCCGCCGCTGCCGGCGCGAAGATCGCACTGCGCACGCACCAGCGCGTCGAGATCGAGGTCGTGTCCGTCGGCCTGGGCGCGCATCAGCTCGTGGCGCGGCCGCAGGACCTCGAAGCGGCGGCGCACCTGGCGGATATGCCGTCGCGTGGCGTCGTCAGGCGTCCAGCTCTCACCCTGCTCGGAGGCCCCCGCCGCAAGCACGCGGCAATGATTCGGCAGATAGGAGCCACTGCGATAGTCCCATTCGGGATAGGTGAGGTCCGCATTCAGCTTCGAGGTGTCGAGGGCTTCCGGCGGCAGGTCGAGATCGAACTTGAACCGGCTCGCCGGCTTACCGGTGCGGCGGCTGAGCGTGATCTCCTCGAGATCGTCGGCGGCCTTCTGGGCATCCTCGTCCTCGCTGTCGTCGGCGGGACGGTCGACATTGACCATCTCGGCCATCGCGAGAATTTTCTCGAAACGGTTGAGAACGAAAGGATCGCGGCGGTTGGCATTGTCCTCGCGCTCGCGCACGGCAAAGCGCTTGCGATTGTCATCGGTCGCAGTTTCCGCGCCCGGCGCGCACTCGTCCTCGCCGGCATGGGCAGAAGAAAGCTCGCGGGTCCAGCAATCTCCCCAAAGCGGGCACGGCAGGATCGAACGATAACCCGGCGGCGCCTTGTCGGGCAGCGGGCCCGTTCCCATCATCGCCGGCCACAACTTGCCCGCAGGCGCGTTGCCGGCTCCGAGCAAGGCCAGCACGATCTGCTCGATTTCCTGCTCGATGCGCGGCAAGGGACGACGGGGCCTCGCCCCGGCAGTCGCCGCGGCGAGCTGCGCGTAATCGGCGACAAGGCCGGGAAACTGCGTGAGCACCCAGACCGCTGTCTCGCTCGCCCGGCGCAACACCAGAAGATCCCGGCGCAGCGGATCGGCGTCCGTAATCGTCTCGATCGGCGCAGCTGCGAACCACGCTGCAAGCCAGCGATACAGCGCCGCGTTCAACGCGCGATCGGGGAAGATCGAGATGCGATCGGGAAGGAAAATGGTCGCGGCGTCGCGGCCCGGCTGCTCCAACCGTTCGTCGCCAAGACCGATGCGCTGCCGCCAGCCGAGACGATGTCCCGACTTTCGGGCGCTTGCGCTTGCGATCTGCACCCCGGTCTCGCCGCCGAGCGCGCGGAACATCACCGCGAGCCGGCCCCTCATGTCAGTCAGCGCGACGGCATGATCGTCGTAGACCGGATAGCTCGCGGTGCCGCCGACCATCCTGTGCCAGGCGCGGCCGACCGTCTCCTCCAGTTCGAGGAAGTCGAGCATGGGCGCGGCCTCACCCGATGACGGCGCGCGCGACGTCCAGCAGCGCCGCCTTCACGTCGGCATCGTCGGTGAGCGGCTCGATCATGCCGGCCAGCACCGCATCGGCGACCGGCGTGCCCGCGGCGATCAGCGTCGCGCAATAGACCACGAGCCGGGTCGAGACGCCCTCTTCCAGATCGTGGCCCTTGAGCGCGCGCAACCGCCCGGCCAGCCCCACCAGCGGCCGCACGCGCTCCGGCGACAGCCCGCTTTCGGCGGACACGACGCCGATCTCCTGCTCTGGCGGCAGGAAATCGAACTCGATGGCGACGAAGCGCTGGCGCGTCGAAGGCTTCAACGCCTTCAGCAGCGTCTGGTAGCCGGGATTGTAGGAGACGACGAGCATGAAGCTATCAGGCGCCACCAGCTCCTCGCCGGTGCGTTCCAGCGGCAGGATGCGACGATCGTCGGTGAGAGGATGCAGCACAACCGTGACGTCCTTGCGCGCCTCTACGACCTCGTCGAGATAGCAGATGCCGCCTTCGCGCACGGCGCGCGTCAGCGGACCATCGGTCCATACGGTGTCGCCGCCCCTGAGCAGATAGCGGCCGGTGAGATCGGCGGCGGTCAGATCGTCATGACAGGCGACGGTGTGAAGCGGCAGCCCCAGCCGCGCCGCCATATGGGCGACGAAGCGCGTCTTGCCGCAGCCGGTCGGTCCCTTGAGCAGGACCGGCAGCCGCCGCCGCCAGGCATGCTCGAAAAGCTCGCATTCGTTTCCGGATGGAACATAGGCCGGCAGCTCGGGCGCCGACGTCACCGTATGAAGGGCAGCTTTCATGATGTCTCTCCGGACTTTCCAGGAAGGAGGCGGCCGCAGCGATCCGCGGCCGCCTTTCTCGTTTACTCGGCCGGCTGCAGTGCGGCGGGAATGGTCGCCTGCTTCTCGCGGCCCGGCACCAGCACGGCCCAGACGAACATCAGCGCGGAGATCGCAACGAACACACCGGAGCCGAGACGGACCCAGTAGAACATCGCGAGCTGGTCCTGCACGTCCATGTAGCTCTGGCCGAGCACGCGCTGCAGATGGACCTGAACCACGCCGGCGAAGGTCAGCGCGAAGGTCATGGTCATCATCGCCGTGCACATGATCCAGAAGCTGGTCATGGAGAGCCACTGGTTATAGGGCGCACGTCCCTTGAGCTGCGGGATCGCGTAGGCCATCACCGACAGGTTCAGCATCACATAGGCGCCGAAGAAGGCGAGATGGCCGTGCGCCGCGGTGACCTGGGTGCCGTGGGTGTAGTAGTTCACCGAGGACAGCGTGTGCAGGAAGCCCCACACGCCGGCGCCGAGGAACGCCATCACGGAGCAGCCGACCGACCACAACAGCGCGGCGCGGTTCGGATGCTTGCGGCCGGCCTTCCAGGTCATCTGCACCGTGAAGATCACCATGGTGAAGAACGGCGCAACTTCGAGCGTGGAGAACAGCGAGCCGATCCACTGCCAGTAACCGGGCGCGCCGATCCAGTAGAAGTGGTGGCCGGTGCCGAGAATGCCCGAGAACAGGGCAAGGCCGATGATGACGTAGAGCCACTTCTCGACGACCTCACGATCGATGCCGTTGAGCTTGATCATGAGATAGGCGAGCACGGAGGCCATGATCAGCTCCCAGACGCCCTCGACCCAAAGATGGACGACGTACCACCAGTACATCTTGTCGACGGCAAGGTTCGCCGGGTTGTAGAAGGCGAACAGGAAGAAGATCGCAACGCCCCACAGACCGAACAACAGGATGTTGGTGATCGTGGTCTTGCGCCCCTTCAGCGCCGTCATCGTGACGTTGAACAGGAACATCAGGCAGACGACCACGATGCCGACCTTGATGATGAAGGGCTGTTCGAGGAACTCGCGGCCTTCGTGATAATGGAAGAGGTAGCCGACCACGGCGACGCCGGCTGCGCCGAAGAACATCCAGAACTGGATCTTCGCCAGCAGCGGGCTGTAGAGCTCGTTCTCGGTCTCTTCGGGGAGCAGATAGTACGTCGCCCCCATGAATCCGATCAGCGACCATACGATCAACGCGTTGGTGTGGATCATTCGGACGATGTTGAACGGCAGGATGACCGACAGGGTATTGGGCAGGACGTAGATGGTTCCGGCGAGCAGGCCGAACAGGACCTGGGCCAGGAACAAGGTCAGCGCGCCGTAGAAATACAGCATCGCGACTTTCTGGGTTTGATATTTCATCTCGGGTTCTCTCTGTCTTGAGAAGAAGAAAGCAGCGTGCTCAGCCGGCCTTGTTCGGCGGCCAGTTCTGACGCTTGATCGTGCTGGCCCATTGCAGGAAGTCAGCGAGGTCGTTGAGCTCCTGATCAGTCAGGTTGAACTGCGGCATCTGGCGCCGGCCCTCCGCGCCCGAAGGCTGCGACTGCATCCAGGCCTTCAGCGTCTCGCGAGCGGCGGCCGGATCCTCCTTGCCGCCCCAGCGATCCCAGACGTTGCCGACCTCGGGGGCGAAATAGGCGCCCTCGCCGAGCAGCGTGTGGCAGTTGATGCAGGAGTTCTTCTCCCAGACGTGCTTGCCGCGGGCGACCGACGACGTCAGCGTCGCGGCGTCCGTGGATGTCGTGGCCATGTAGTAATGGCTGTGCGCCGTCAGCCCTATGAAGATGGCGAAGAAAAAGGCCGAACCGCCGTAGAACACATTTCGGGCGGCCGACTTGGTCAGGCGTTCAGCCATTGCCAATCCTTTCCGGTTTGAGTCGAGAAAATCTGTGATGCGATTTATTGCCGATTGCCGGAAAGCGCTCTTTGACGAAGCGCAACGAGCGCGACGATGCTGAGCCGCAGATCAAATCAAGGCGACGACGGCCGACACGAGCCAGGCGAACAGCACCACGATGACGACCCAGGCGCTGACGACACCCCGCCAGAGCGCTGGGGCGGCGCGAAGATCGAGGAAATCGAGTACGATACGGCGCCCCTTGAGGGCGGCGAAGGTCAGCAGCAAGGCATTGGCAAGCAAGGGGCGCGACACCAGCGTCGGAACCAGAAGGGTCGCCAGCGCAAGGCCGATCAAGGTGAGCCAGGCCATCTCGAGACGATCCGGAATCACGGGTGCACCAGATAGATGATGGGAAACATGACGATCCAGAGCAGATCGACCATGTGCCAGAAAGCGGTTCCAGTCTCGACGCCTGTCGCGCGGGCACCCCGGAAAACTACGGCCAGGATGACGATGCCGAGGCCGACATGCAGCAGATGGAAGCCGGTGAGGAGGAAGTACAGAGTGAAGAACGGGCTGGTCTCCAGGCCATTTCCCAGTCCGATCTCGCCGGCATATTCGGTCAACTTGACCGCAATGAAGACGCAGCCGAGCGCCATGGCGCCGAACAACCAGCCGCGCGCACGTCCCCTCTCGCCCGCCCGCGCCGCAGCCGTCGCCCGCGCGGCGGCCCAGCCACTGGTGACGAGCACGATGGTGTTGATTCCAGCCAGATGCGCGTCAAGCGTGGCCTGACCGGCGGCAAAGAGCGCCGGCTGAAGCGCGCGCGCGACAACGAAGGCGCCGAGGAACAGGCCGAAGGCGGCGAGCTCGCTGAAGATGAGCACCCAGATCATGGGATCGCCGGGAAGATCTTCCAGGATTCCCCAGCCGGCGCCCTCTTGCTCGCAATCCGTCGCCGACATCTGAATTCCAATTCGAGTCGCCGAACAGATATCCCGCCTGCGCGGTTGCGACTTTGTCGCCGGACAAATAGTGCAACCGGCCGAGGGCGCGTTTGCGCTATCGCAACGTCCCGGCTGCCTCGCCGTCATACGGTGGACATATCCGGCGGTTCCGCAAACCAGTGAGCGATGAGATGAGCGATGCACAAATCGGGCTGCTGACCGCGACCCCCATCATCATCGTGTTCGCGATCGCGCTTCGGCGAATGGGGGTGCTGTCGACCGTGGCGACCGTATCGGCGGTGACACTCTCCGTCGCGATCGCGACGGTGCTGTTCACGACCCAGGCGCCGCTGCCATAGCGTGGGCAAAGCGACTTGTCCGCCGTAGCACAAAGAGCGAAGGCGGAAGCGTGCCCACCACCTTTGTCGATCGGGGAATAGATCGTGGGCACGGCGCGTTGCGCCTTTGCCCACCCTACGAGACCACCGGTGCGCCTACCTGCGCTGATTATACACGTCGATACACACCGCCCCCAGCAGCACCAGCCCTTTGATGACCTGCTGATAGTCGATGCCGATGCCAAGGATGGACATGCCGTTGTTCATCACGCCCATGATCATGGCGCCGACCACGGCCCCGCCGACTCGCCCGACGCCGCCATAGGCCGAAGCACCGCCGATGAAGCAGGCGGCGATGACGTCGAGCTCGAAGCCGAGGCCTGCCTTCGGCGTCGCCGTGTTGAGACGCGCGGCAAAGACGAGGCCAGCGAGCGCGGCGAGCACGCCCATGTTGACGAAGGTGAGGAACGTCAGCCGCTCGGTCTTGATGCCCGACAGCTTTGCCGCCTTGGCGTTGCCGCCGACCGCATAGACCTGCCGGCCGATCACCGTGCGGCGCGTGACGAAACCATAGAGCGCGATCAGCGCGGTCATGATCACCAGCACGTTGGGCAGGCCGCGATGCGAGGCGATCAGATAGGTGAAGTAGAGCACGGCGCAGGCGAGAAGGATGCTCTTGCCCAGGAAGAACGCATAAGGTTCGACCTCGATGCCGTGCGATTGCTCGCGCGAGCGGCCCTTGGCGCTGGCATAGACGAGGCCGAGCGCGAGCACGGCGCCGATCAGCATGGAGGTCGGATGCAGCGTGCCCGCCTCGGGCAGAAGCTCAGGAATGAAGCCGGAGGACAGCTTCTGGAACGTCGCCGGGAACGGGCCAAGTGACTGGCCCTGCAACACCGCGAGCGCGAGCCCCTTGAACACCAGCATGCCCGCCAACGTCACGATGAAGGACGGAATCCCGAAGAAGGCCACCCAATAGCCCTGCGCCGCACCGATCGCCGCCCCCAGCAACAGGCAGGCAATGAAGGCGAGCGTGTAGTCGACCTTGTAGGTCACCATCAGCACGGCAGCGACAGCGCCGACGAAGCCCGCGACCGAGCCGACCGACAGGTCGATATGACCTGTTACGATCACCAGCAGCATGCCCAGCGCCATGATGACGATGTAGCTGTTCTGAAGCACGAGGTTGGTCAGGTTCAGCGGCTGCAGCAACGTGCCGCCGGTCATGACCTGGAAGAACAACATGATCGCGATCAACGACATCAGCATGCCGTAGTTGCGCAAATTGTTCTTGATGAAGCTGCCGTGCCGGCGCTCTTCAGGCAGCGATACCGTTTTGTCGGTCATGGCTGCGATCCTCCCATCTCCGCGGCCGCTGGCGCGGCGTTCCCAATATTTCGTTCGTTGCGCATGATGGCGCGCATGATCTTCTCCTGCGTCGCCTCGGCCCCCATGAACTCCCCGACGAAGGCGCCGTCGTTCATGACGCAGATGCGGTCGCAGATGCCGAGCAGCTCGGGCATCTCCGAGGAGATCACCACGACGCCGCGGCCGGCCTCCGCCAGCTCGTTGATGATACAGTAAATCTCGTATTTGGCACCGACGTCGATGCCCCGCGTCGGCTCGTCCAGGATCAGGACCTTGGGGTCCGTCATCAGCCATTTCGACAGCACCACCTTCTGCTGGTTGCCGCCGGAGAGCTGGCCGGTCTCCTGGTAGACGTCGGAGCAGCGGATGCGCATCCGGGTGCGGTAATCGCTGGCGACCTTCAACTCGGCGATGTCGTCGATCACCCTCCCCGGCGCGACCTGGTCGAGGCTGGCGAGCGTAATGTTCTTGCGGACGTCGTCGGCCAGGATCAGCCCGAGCTGCTTGCGGTCCTCGGTGACATAGGCAAGGCCGGCGTCGATCGCCGCCGCGACGCTCGGCAGCACCATGTCCCGGCCTTCGAGGCGGAGGGTTCCGCTGATCGCAGTACCCCAGGAACGGCCGAACAGGCTCATGGCGAATTCGGTGCGCCCGGCGCCCATCAAGCCGGCAATGCCCACGACCTCGCCGCGCTTGACGCTGAAGCCGACATTCTTGATCACCTGACGCTCGGGATGAATGGGATGATAGACCGACCAGTTCTCGACGGTGAGCACGGGATCGGCGATCTCAGCGTTACGCTCCGGGAAGCGGTGAGCCATGTCGCGGTTGACCATGCTGCGGATGATGCGGTCTTCCTGGATCGGCTCGGCATGGCAATCGATGCTGTCAACGGTGCGGCCGTCGCGCAGCACGGTGATGTGGTCGGCAACCTTGGCGACTTCGTTGAGCTTGTGCGAGATCAGGATCGAGCCGATGCCCTGGTCGCGAAAAGCCATCAGACGCTCGAGCAGCGCGGCGCTGTCAGCCTCGTTGAGGCTCGCGGTCGGCTCGTCCAGGATCAGCATCCGCACGCGCTTGGAGAGTGCTTTGGCGATCTCGACGAGCTGCTGCTTGCCGACGCCGAGATCGGTGATCAGGGTGTCCGGGGATTCCTTCAAGCCGACCTGCGCCAGCAGCTGGCGCGTGCGCCGATAGACTTCGTCGCGATCGATCACGCCCAGTTTCGACGGCGGATGCGACAGGAAGATGTTCTCCGCGATCGACATCAGCGGGATCAGCGCCAGCTCCTGGTGGATGATGATGATGCCGAGCGCCTCGGAATCGTTGATGTCGCGAAAGCGGCGCTCCTCGCCCTCAAAGACGATGGTGCCCTCGTAGCTGCCGGCGGCGTAGACGCCGCTGAGCACCTTCATCAGCGTCGATTTGCCGGCGCCGTTCTCGCCGACGAGAGCGTGAATCTGCCCGGCCTGAACCGAGAAATTGACGTCGCGCAGCGCCTGGACGCCAGAAAAGCTCTTGCTGACGTTGCGCATTTCCAGCATGGCGGTCATCTCATCGTATCCTTGCTTTACTTCGCCTCTCCCCGCCTGCGGGGAGAGGCCGGAATTCGAGCGCAGCTTGAATTCCGGGTGAGGGGGAGCCTCCGCGAGGGCGGTGACAATCGTTTCGAGAACGCCAGCCAGATTGCTCGACACGTCGTTGTTCCAGAACCGCAGGATCCGATAGTTTCGATCGGCCAGCCATTTGTCGCGTACGGCGTCGCGCGGGCTGTCAGCATGTTGCCCTCCATCGACTTCAATGATCAGCCGAGCCTCGCGGCAGATGAAATCAACCGTGTACGCGCCGATCGGCTCTTGCCGAACGAATTTGTAGCCGCTCAGCCGACGAGCGCGCAGGCGATACCAGAGTTTTCCTTCCGCATCCGTCAACGTGGCCCGCAAGCTTCTTGCGCGATCGGTTTTGGATTCATCAGCACCTCGCATGCGGAGACTCCCCCTCACCCGCCGCGCTTTGCGCGTCGGCCTCTCCCCGCAAGCGGGGAGAGGCGAAAGGTCCATCATACATGAACACCGCCTTCCTCATCCAGCTCCTGGTCAACGGCCTCGTGGTCGGCACGCTCTATGGCGTGGTCGCGATGTCGTTCGTGCTGATCTACAAGGCGACGCAGGTCGTCAATTTCGCGCAAGGCGAGTTGCTGCTGGTCGGCGCCTGGGTGTGCTGGGCGCTGCTGGCGAAGTACCAGGTGCCGTTCTGGATCGGCATGCCGATGACGCTGGTGTTCATGTTCGTGTTCGGCATTGCGGTCCAGGTCCTCATCCTGCGGCCGATGATCGGCGAGCCTATCATCTCGGTGATCATGGTGACGATCGGACTCTCCACCGTCCTGCAGGCGACCCTGAAATGGATGTTCGGCGTCAATCCGCAGCCGTTCCCGCGCGTGTTCGAGAGCCAGTCGGTCAGCCTGCTAGGCCTGCAGATCCAGACCGTTTATGTCATGAGTCTCGTGGTCTCCGTCGCCATGATGATCGGCATGGCCTGGTTCTTCCGTGCCTCCAAATACGGCCTTGCGATGCGCGCCACTGCGTTCAACCAGCAGGTCGCGCAGTCGCTCGGCATTTCCGTGAAAAGCGTGTTCGCGATGGCCTGGGCGATCTCGGCGACGGTGTCGGCGGTCGCGGGTGTCGTCGTCGCCGTCGTGAACGGCGTGTCCTCGGGCCTTGCCGCCTACGGCATCAAGGTGTTTCCGGCAGCGATCCTCGGCGGGCTCGATTCCGTCGGCGGCGCCGTGCTCGGCGGCATCATCATCGGCCTGCTCGAGAACGTCGCGCAATATGTCGACAGCGAGTACCTGCACTGGGGCAATCTCTACGAGATCGCGCCGTTCTACGTCCTCATCATCGTGCTGATGATCAAGCCCTACGGCCTGTTCGGCACCCACGACATCGAACGGATCTGACCCATGGCCGGCCCTGCCCTCATTCCTGCTGGTGATTTCCGCACCTCCTACGCGGCCGATACCACGATCTTCCCGACGACGACGAGCCGCAATTTCGCCATCGCGGGCGCGCTGCTCCTGTGCTTCGCGCCGCAGTTCTTCAGCGGCTACTGGCTCAGCATCCTGATCCAGATCGGCATCTTCTCGATCGCGGCGCTCGGCCTCAACATCCTGGTCGGCTTCACCGGGCAGATCTCGATCGGCCATGCCGCCTTCTTCCTGCTCGGCGCCTTCACCTCGGCGTATATCTCCAACAACGCGCCGATCCCGGTGTTCTTCGCCATCCCGCTCGCCGGTGTCATCACCGCCCTGGTCGGCCTGATCTTCGGCATTCCGGCGGCGCGGCTCAAGGGTCTCTACCTCGTCATCGCGACGCTGGCGGCGCAATATATCCTGCTCGACTTCTTCTCCCGTGCCGAGTGGTTTACCGGTGGCTCTGTGCCGGCGAGCGCGAATCCGTTCTCGATCTTCGGCTATACGCTGCGCGGCGATAAACAATATTTCTACGTCGTGCTGGCCTATGTGCTGCTTTGCTACATCCTCGTCACCAATCTGATGCGCACGCGCGACGGCCGCGCGCTGGTGGCGATCCGCGACCATTATCTCTCCGCCGAGATCATGGGCATCAACCTCACGAAATACCGCACGTTGTCGTTCGGACTTGCCGCCTTCTTCGCCGGCATCGCCGGCGCGCTCTACGCGCACTACCAGCTCGTGGTCTCGCAGGAAGGCTTCGGCATCGAGCGCTCGATCCTGTTCCTGGCCATGATCATCATCGGCGGCACCGGCTCGGTGATGGGCACGCTGATGGGCACGGCCTTCGTGGTGCTGCTGCCGGAGTCCATGGAATTCATCAGCCTGTACCTGAAGGGCGGCGCGATCGACAAAGCGCTGTCGCTCAACACCAACATCACCTTCCTGCGCGAGATCGCGATCGGGGTGATCATCATCGCATTCCTGATGTTCGAGCCTGACGGGCTCGCGCATCGCTGGCGGCAGATCAAGGCATACTGGAAACTCTACCCGTTCTCGCATTGAGCGCGGGCAACTAACTTCACTTAAACAATAAACAGGAGGAACCGACCCATGACGATGAAGTCACTTTTGAGCACCGCATCGCTCGCGATCGCGATCGCCGCATTCTCGACCGGCGCGCAGGCCCAGATCGCAATCGGCCATCTCGCCGACTATTCCGGCGGCACCTCCGACGTCGGCACGCCCTACGGCCAGGCCGTCGCCGACACCTTCGCCTGGGTCAACAAGAACGGCGGCGTCGGCGGCAAGCAGCTCAACGTCGACACCAACGACTATGGCTACCAGGTGCCGCGCGCGATCGCGCTGTACAAGAAGTGGTCCGCACCGGACAGCAAGGTCGCCGCGATCATGGGCTGGGGCACCGCCGACACCGAGGCACTGACCGGCTTCCTCGCCCAGGACAAGATCCCCGACATGTCCGGCTCCTATGCCGCGGCGCTGACCGATCCGGAAGGCACGAGCGGCAAGGCCAAGCCTGCGCCTTACAATTTCTTCTATGGCCCGAGCTATTCGGACTCGCTGCGCGCGATGCTGATGTGGGCCGCCGAGGACTGGAAGGCCAAGGGCAAGTCCGGCAAGCCGAAATTCGTGCACATGGGCGCCAACCACCCCTATCCGAACGCGCCGAAGGCCGCCGGTGAGGCGATGGCGCAGGAGCTCGGCTTCGAAGTGCTGCCGCCGCTGGTGTTCGCGCTGGCGCCGGGCGACTACAGCGCCCAGTGCCTGAGCCTGAAATCGTCGGGTGCCAACTACGCCTATCTCGGCAACACCGCCGCCTCCAACATCTCGGTGATGAAGGCCTGCAAGACCGCCGGCGTCGAGATCCAGTTCATGGGCAATGTCTGGGGCATGGACGAGAACGCCGCCAAGACGGCAGGCGATGCCGCCAACGGCGTGATCTTCCCCTTGCGCACCGCGGTGAGCTGGGGCGGCGATGCGCCCGGCATGAAGACGGTGATGGAAATCTCCAAGATGTCCGACGCCAGCGGCAAGGTCTATCGTCCCGTGCACTACGTCGCAGCCGTCTGCTCGGCGCTGTACATGAAGGAAGCGATCGACTGGGCCGCCAAGAACGGCGGCGCCACCGGTGAGAACGTCGCGAAGGGCTTCTACCAGAAGAAGGATTGGGTGCCGGCCGGAATGGAAGGCGTCTGCAATCCCTCGACCTGGACCGACAAGGACCATCGCGGCACGCTGAAGGTCGATCTCTATCGCACCAAAATCTCGGGCGCGACCGACGGCGACCTCAACGATCTCATGGCCAAGGGCACGATCAAGCTCGAGAAGGTCAAGACCGTCGAGCTGCCGCGCAAGCCGGAACTGCTGGGCTGGTGAGCCACGCCATCGCCTCAAACACAACTGTCATCCCCCGCGAATGCGGGGGATCCAGTACGCCGTGGCCCCTCGGGGAACGTCAGGCGGCTCTGGAATACTGGGTCGCCCGGTCAAGCCGGGCGACGACACCGAGAGAGTAACTGGCCATGAGTGAAACAGCTCAGATCGAACGCCCCACTCCCACCGCCGTCCCCGCACCGCCCCTCCTCGCGGTGCGCAACATCGAGGTGGTCTATGACGACGTCATCCTGGTGCTGCGCGGGCTCAGCCTCGACGTGCCCAAGGGCGCGATCGTGGCACTGCTGGGCGCCAACGGCGCCGGCAAGTCGACGACGCTGAAGGCGATCTCGGGGCTGCTCAAGACCGAGGACGGCGAGGTCACGCGCGGCGAGATCCTGTTCGAGGGCGAGCCCATCAACGGCATCGATCCCGACAAGATCGTCCGCCGCGGGATCTTCCAGGTGATGGAGGGCCGGCGCATCGTCGCCGACATGACGTCACTGGAGAACCTCAAGCTCGGCGCCTTCACCCGCAGGGACCGCGAGGTCGATTCCGATCTCGACATGGTCTTCAACTATTTCCCGCGCCTGAAGGAGCGCACCGGCCTTGCCGGTTATCTCTCCGGCGGCGAGCAGCAGATGCTCGCGATCGGCCGCGCGCTGATGGCACGCCCGAAGATGATCCTGATGGACGAGCCGTCGATGGGCCTGTCGCCGCTGCTGGTGAAGGAGGTGTTCTCCATCATCCAAAAGATCAACCGCGACCTCGGCGTCACCATCCTCCTGGTGGAGCAGAACGCGCGCGCCGCGCTGTCGGTGGCCAGCCACGGCTACATCATGGAGCAGGGCAAGGTCGTGCTCGACGGCACCGCCGACGAATTGCGCGACAACGAGGACGTCAAGGAATTCTATCTCGGCGGCGCCGGCGACCAGCGCAAGAGTTTCAAGAACCTCAAGAGCTTCAAGCGGCGCAAGCGGTGGCTCTAATCGAGCACCTGCTCCGCTTCCGTGACCGCGCAGAGAACATGATAGAACGACGACGCAGGAATGGTGTCGACCAGCGATTTGCCGTCGCGATCGAACTGATCGTACCAGCCGCCCCGCACGGGATGGCTGAGATAATGTCGTTCGAGCCGCACCAGCGCTGCGCGCGCCTCGTCGGCCGCGCCCGCTTCGCCGGATTCGGCTTGCGCGGTCCACGCCTTCGCAATTTCGGTCTGCGGCCACAGCCGGCGCGTGTGACGGCGGATGTTGCCGCTGTCGTCCCCCTCGTCGATCAGGCAGCCGGTGGCCTCGTCGCGATAGCGCAGCGCGCTCGCCAGGAGCTCGGCGCGCCGCTGCCCGGTCGGACAGCCCGTGATGCGTTCGAATCCCTTCAAGAGCCAGACCCATTCCGCCTGGTGGCCCGGCTCGATGCTGACCGGCTCGATCTTCGACCAGTCCTCCTCGAAATACTCGCTGAGCACGCACTTCCGCTTGTCATAGAGGTTGGCGAGGAACAGCGCGAAGAATTCGCCGGCGCGGTTCTGGAACGACAGATCGTGGGTCGCTTCGAAGCACGCGATCATCGCCTCGAACAGGTGCATGTGAGGGTTCTGCCGGCGCGGCAGCGAGACCGGCAGGCCTTCGTGCACGCCCCCGTGCGGCGAGCGCAGATGGCCGTCGAGAAAGGCGAGCAGCGCGTCGATTTCGGCGCGGACCTGCGCGTCCTGGTCGAGCGCGTAAACGGTCGCGAGCGCAAACAGGATGAAGGCGTGGTCGTAGGCATCGCGCCGGCCGTCCAGCACGGTGCCCTCCGGCGTCAGCCGGTGCACATAGCCCGGCCGGCCGTCAGGCGATTTCGCCTTCGCGAGCAAGTGCTCCAGCCCCTTCAGCGCGATGACGCGCCCCTCGGGATACCAGCCCATCTGCGCAGCCTTGGCATAGCAATAGATCTGCCGGGCCTGCACGAATACGCGCCGCGGCGCAGCGATATCCGCAGTGCCGTCCCGGTGCAGCCGGTCGATGAAGCCGCCCGTGGCCTGATCCCAGCCGACGGTCGACCACAGCGGCAGCGCCTCGTCGATCATGCGGCGTTTCAGACGCGCGACGACATCCGCAGCTTCATCCGCCGCAATGCTTCCTACGTCCGCCATCGGGTCCTCTCCAGGCCTTGCCAATGGCGGTCTGATACCCATGCCGGTCGCGGTGCGCAACGGATGCCAACACGGAAACAACAGCCATGACCGCCCATTACGACGCCCGCGAGACGCGTGAGCCAGCAGCGCGCGAGGCCGACCTGTTCTCCCGCCTGCCGGAGGTATTGCGAGCCGCGATGGCCGCCCCGGCCTATGCCGAGCGGCTGAGAGGTTTCGATCCCGCCGCCGTGACCTCCAGAGCGGCGCTGGCGGGCCTGCCGGTGCTGCGCAAGTCGGAACTGCCCGCCCTGCACAAGGCCTCTGCGCCCTTCGGTGGCTTCGTGGCGGCCGCCCCCGGCTCATAGGCCTGGAGTACGAGACCCAAAATTTTCATTTCTCTATTACTCCATATGTATCCTCTTAATTTACTAGATGGCACCAGACCCCTGGCGCGGTGCGCGGGCGCTGTTCGCAGCCGGGTTCCGCCCCGACGATATCGTCCTCAATACCTTCAGCTACCATCTCACCCCCGGCGGCTTCATCTTCGACGCTTCGGCACGTGCGCTCGGCTGCGCCGTGATCCCTGCCGGGCCCGGCAATACTGAACAGCAATTCGAGCTGATCGAGGCCTACCGGCCGGTCGGCTACAGCGGCACGCCGGACTTCCTGAAGATCCTGCTCGATGCCGCTGCAAGCGCGGGCCGGGACGCCTCTTCGATCAAGCGCGCGCTGGTCTCGGGCGCAGCCTTCCCGCCCTCGCTCCAGGCCGAGATCAAGGCGCGCGGCATCGACGCCTACCAGGCCTTCGGCACCGCCGATCTCGGCCTCATCGCCTTCGAGACCGAGGCGCGCGACGGTATGGTCGTGAACGAGGATCTGATCATGGAGATCGTCAAGCCCGGCACCGGTGATCCCGTCACGCCGGGCGATGTCGGCGAGATCGTGGTGACCTCGCTCGATCCGCACCATCCCTGGATCCGGCTCGCGCTCGGCGACCTCACCGCGGCGCTGCCGGGCACGAGCCCCTGCGGGCGCACCAATATGCGCATCAAGGGCTGGATGGGCCGCGCCGACCAGACCACCAAGGTCAAGGGCATGTTCATCCGCCCCGAGCAGATTGCCGAGATCGGCAAGCGCCATGCCGCGCTCGGAAGACTGCGCCTCGTCGTCACCCGTCATGGCGAGAGCGATGCGATGACGCTGAAGGCGGAAGCGGTCGCTGCGAGCGAGGCGCTATGCGAAGAGATCGCCGGCACCTTGCGCGCCGTGACGAAGCTCGGCGGCAATGTCGAGCTGGTCAGCCCCGGCGCGCTGCCGAATGACGGCAAGGTGATCGCCGACGAGCGATAGTCTCAGCTCGACTTCGACAGCCGGTAATTGCCGAGATAGAGCACGTCGAGGCCCGAGCAGAAATAGGTGTGGAGCGCCTCCAGCGGCGCGTTCACCGTCGGCTGCTCGTTGATATTGAGGCTGGTGTTGATCAGGACCGGCAACGAGGTCGCCTTCGCGAACTCGCCGATCAGTCGGCTATAGAGCGGATTGCTGTCCACATGGACGCTCTGGATGCGCGCGGTGTTGTCGACATGAACCACCGCCGGCATCGTCTCGGCCACCTTCTGATTGACCGGGAATGTCACCACCATGAAGGGCGCGTCGAACGTGTCCTCGAAATACTCGGCCTGGCGGTCGTACAGCACCGACGGACAGAACGGACGGAATTCCTCGCGATATTTGATGGTGAGATTGATGCGGTCCTTCATGCCCGCATGCCGGGGATCGGCGAGGATCGAGCGATTGCCGAGCGCCCGCGGACCGTACTCCATCCGTCCCTGGAACCAGCCCACCGTCTTCTGCTCGGTCAGATCGGTGACGCAGCGCGACACGGGATCGTCGAGCAGCTCGAACCGCGCGCCGATCTTGTCCAGCGTCTCGCGGATCGTGTCGTTGGAATATTCCGGTCCCCAGTAAGCATGGTTCAGCGGCGCGATCGCGTGGCCCGCCTCCGCGCATTTCATCATCGCGGCGCCGAGCGCTACGCCCGCATCATGCGGCACCGGGGGAACATAGAGACGCTTCACGGACGGCTCGGCCGCAATCTCCATGTTCATCTTGCAATTCAGGCCAACGCCACCGGCGATGCAGACATCACCGCAGCCGGTCTCTGCGATAGCGGTACGGATCACCTCGGTGGCGACGATCTCGAGCTGCTTCTGGCCGCTCGCGGCGATGTTGGTCAGACGCTGGTCGAGCGGCGCGCCACGCAACCGCCGCGGGCCCAGAATCTCTTCCATCTTCTCGGTGAAGATGCGCTCCTGCCGTGTCGAAAAATCGCTGGTGAAGATCTCGGCATCGCGCCGGCGCTTGTCGAGCTCGGGATCGAGCTCGTAGTTGATGCCGTTCGGCCGCAGGAGCTTGGCGAACTTGTCGAGGTAGTCCGGGCTGCCATAGGACGACAGGCCCATGACCTTGTACTCGTCATTGGTCATCTGATAGCCGAGATACTGCGTCAGCATCCCGTAATAGAGACCGAGACTGTTGTGACGGGCGAACCGCGTCAGCACGCGGAAGTCGTTGCCGCGTGCATGGGCCACGAGGCCGGCGCTGGAATCGCCGGAGAAGTCGAAGCAGGCGACCGTCGCCTCCGAGAAACCGGAGCCGTAGAACGAGCTCGCGGCATGACAGAGGTGATGGTCGTAGAGCTCGATCTTCGGGCTATGACCGAACTGGTACTTGAAATATTCGGTGAGGCGCTGGCTGTAGTTCGTGTAGGTTTTCAGCGGCGAGCAGATCCAGTCGACCTCGCGCACGGTGATGCCGGCCTGCTTCAGGCAAAAGCCGATCGCCCCGCGCGGCAGCTCGCCTCGCGCGTGCTTGGCCAGCGTGAAGCGCTCCTCTTCCGCGGCCGCGATCAATTCTCCGTCGCGCAGCAACACCGCGGCGCCGTCGTGATGCCCGTGCTTGATCCCCGAGCTGATTCCGATCACATACATGTTGCCTAGACCCTTCGAGAGCCTTCTATAGAAACCGCCGCCAATGTAAATCGGCTACGGCCCGGCCCAAGTGCTTGATCCCGCCCGTTTTTGGCCCGCTGTCGCCGGGCCAGGAACCTTGCATCGTTCCTGCCGCTCCCGTATTACCAACCTTGCTGTGATATGGCCTGGAATTGGCCCTTCCTGGACCCCAAAACGTGCTTGAACGAACCCTCGTCACCATCGCCGAGACCGAGACCATTGAGGAAGCCTTCCGGCGCCTGAATGCGAATATGCTCGGCATCCTGTTCGCGCAGGACGCGAGCGGACGAATCGTCGGCGCCGTGACCGATGGCGACATCCGCAGGCGCATGTTGACCGGCACCACGATCCAGGACCTGGTTGCGACCTGCACCAATCGCAACTTCGTCTGGGCGAAGGCCGGCGGTCCCCGCGAACAGATCCTCAAGCTGCTCGACCAGCGCGTGCATGTAGTGCCGATCCTCGATAGCGAGGGACGGCTGGTCGACGTGTTCAGCCGCGAGCTGTTCAACCTGTCCGAAGAGAGCGAGGTGTTCGCCCGCGCCCGGTCGCCGGTGCGGATCAGCTTCTCCGGCGGCGGCACCGACCTGACCCACTATTTCGTCGAGAATGACGGCGGCGCGGTCATCAACGCCACGATCAAGATGTACGCCCACGCGACCCTGCGGCGGCGCAGCGATCCCAGCATCCGGATCTACTCACACGATTTCCGCTGCGCGATCGAGGCCCGCAACCTTGCGGAGCTTGGGACGGATGGGGATCTCGCGCTGATCAAGTCCGTCGTGCGCCTGATCAAGCCGGCTTACGGCTTCGAGCTCGAGGTCTCCGCCGACTTCCCCGTCGGCTCCGGCCTTGGCGGCTCGGCAGTCGTCACCTCCGCCATCATCGGCTGCTTCAACGAATTCCGCGGCGACCAGTGGGACCGCCACGAGATCGCGGAAATGGCGTTCCAGGCCGAGCGGCTGATGCTGAACATCCCCGGGGGCTGGCAGGATCAGTACGCCACCGTGTTCGGCGGCTTCAATCACATGGAGTTCTTCTCCGACCAGAACACCATCGTGCCGCTGCGTCTCGACCCCAACGTCATCGCCGAGCTCGAGGAGAGCCTGGTGCTCTGCTATATCGGCTCCGGCCGCGATTCCGGCGCCATCCACCGCGACCAGAAGGCGCAGCACGAGACCAGCGACGCTGTCGCCGCAGCCGCCAAGCAGAAGGAAGTCACGCGCGACATCCGCCGGCATCTCCTGCGCGGCCAGCTCCTGGAATGCGGCCGGCTGATCGACGAGGCCTGGCACGCCAAGCGGAAGCTGAGCTCGAAGATCTCCTCGGACGCGATCGATGCGATCTACGACTTCGCGAAGCGGCATGGCGCGGTCGGCGGCAAGCTGCTGGGCGCAGGCGGCGGCGGTTACTTCATGTTCTTCGTGCGCCCGTTCGAGCGCTACCAGCTCATCGCCGCGCTGGAGCAACAGGGGCACAGCTGTTCGCGCATCATGTTCGAGGAGAACGGGCTGCGGACGTGGAAGTCGCGCTTCCCCGCGCGCTTTGCCTGACGCATATGAGACGAGAATGTTGATGACATCGCCCAAACAGCCCGCTCCGGTCCGCATCGGCAACCGTCTTCTGGGCGACGGCGAACCTTGCTACGTCATCGCCGAGATTGGCAACAACCATAACGGCGACTTCGACCGCGCCATCGCGCTGGTCGATGCCGCGATTGCTGCGGGGGCCGACTGCGCCAAATTCCAGATGCGCAAGCTCGACGAGGTCTATCGTGCGTCGAGCCTCTCCGGCAAGGACGACGACCTCGCCGTCGAATATACGATCGACCTGTTGCGTCGCTTCGAACTTCCGACCGAACAGCAGAAGATGATCGCCGAGTATTGTGCGGCGAAGGGCATTCAATATCTCTGCACGCCCTGGGACGCGAGCAGCGTTGCCGTGCTCGAGGGGTTCGGCGTGCAGGCCTACAAAGTTGCCTCCGCCGACCTCACCAATCTGCCGCTGCTCGCGCGTCTCGCCGCTACCGGCAAGGCGCTGATCGTCTCGACCGGCATGAGCACGACGGACGAGATCAAGGCTGCCGCAAAATTCCTCGACCAGCGCAACGCGAGCTACGTGCTCCTGCATTGCCAAAGCACCTATCCGGCCGCGCTCCACAACATCCATCTGCGTTTCATGGAAACCCTGCGCGAGATTCATCCGGTCGTGGGCTATTCGGGCCACGAGCGCGGCACTGCGGTGTCGACCGCCGCCGTGGCACTCGGTGCCGTCGTCATCGAACGCCACATCACCCTCGACCGCGAGATGGAAGGTCCGGACCATGCCGCAAGCCTCGAGCCGGAGGAGTTCAAGTCGCTGGTCTCGGGCATCCGCGAGGTGGAAGCGGCCCGCGGCGAGAAGCTGGCCGAGCGCGCGCTGAGCCAAGGCGAATTGATCAACCGCGAAAACCTCGCCAAGAGCCTGGTGGCCGCGCGCGACCTCTCGGCCGGTACCGTGATCTCCGAAGCCGACATCGCGGTGAAGAGTCCGGGACAGGGCCTGTCGCCACTGAAGATGCCGGCGCTGCTCGGCCGCAAGCTGACGCGGACGATGGCGGCCGATGACTATTTCTTCCAGAGCGACCTCGACGAAGGCGTGGCGAAGGCACGACGATACCGCTTCGACCGCCCCTGGGGCGTGCCTGTGCGCTACCACGACACAAAGCGCTTCCTGGAGATCTGCGAGCCCGACATCCTCGAATTTCATCTCAGCTACAGCGACATGGAGCGCGATCCGGCGGCCTATCTGTCCGGCACCTACGATCTCGGCTTCGTCGTGCACGCGCCCGAGCTGTTTGCCGGCTCCAAGCTGATGGACCTCGCGACACCGGACGAGACGCTGCTGCGCTATTCGCTGGAGCAGACGCAGGCGGTGATCGACATCACCCGCGGCCTGAAGAAGTACTTTCCCAAGACCAAGCGCCCGCCCATCGTCGCCAATATCGGCGGCTTCACCATGGACGAGCCGCTGCCGCCGGAGGAGAAGGCGGAGCGCTACCGCATCTTCGCGCAGAGTCTGACCGAGCTCGACATGGAAGGTGTCGAACTGACGCCACAAACCATGGCACCGTTTCCCTGGCATTTCGGCGGCCAGCGCCACCAGAACATCTTCATCTTCCCGGACGAGTCGGCGGCATTCTGCGCCCAGCATAACTTGCGCATGTGCGTCGACATCTCGCACACGAAACTCGCCGCCAATCATTTCGGCTTCGACTTCGCGCAAGGCCTCGCCCAGCTCGGACCGCACACCGCCCACCTGCATTTCGGCGACGCCAAGGGGCTCGATGGCGAAGGTCTCCAGATCGGCGAAGGCGAGATCGATTTCGACGAGGTCGGACGGGTGCTGCGCAAGCACGCGCCGACCGCATCCTTCATTCCGGAGATCTGGCAGGGCCACAAGAACCTGGGCGAAGGTTTCTGGACCGCGCTCGAGCGTCTCGAGGGACACATCTGATGGCACGCAAGACGCTGGCCGTGATCGCTGCGCGCGGCGGCTCCAAGGGTATCCCGCACAAGAACCTGCTCGATCTCTGCGGCAAGCCGCTGATCGCTTGGACGGTCGAGCAGGCACGCGCGGCGCAGGGCGTCGACGTGGTGGCGGTGTCGTCCGACAGCGATCAAATTCTTGCCGCGGCCGAGGCCGCGGGAGCCGTCGGCGTGCGACGTCCGGATGACATCTCGGGCGACCTCGCCTCTTCCGAGTCCGCCTGGCTGCACGCGCTCGATGCGATCGACGAGCGGATGGGACGGTTCGAGCGGATCGTCGCGCTCCAGGCGACATCGCCGATCCGCGAACCTGGCGACATCGAGAGCGCGCTTGCCACGTTCGATCGCGATCATCTCGACAGCCTGCTCTCGGTCTGCGAGGTCGAGGATTATTTCAACTGGCGGATCGGCCAAAACGGTCCGGAGCCGATCAACTACGACTACCGCAACCGCCGCATGCGGCAGCAGATCGAGAAACGCTATCTAGAGAACGGCTCGTTCTACGTGCTGATCCCGTCCCTCCTGCGCGAGCAGAGCAATCGCCTCGGCGGCAAGATCGGCTTCCACGTGATGGAGCGTCACAAGATGTTCCAGATCGACCGGCCCGAGGACGTCAAGCTTTGCGCCGCCATCATGCGAAGTTACGGCTATGCCTGATCTCAGCGCCTTCTCACTGACCGGCAAGATCGCGGTTATCACCGGCGCCTCGCGGGGCATCGGCGCCGCCATCGCGACAGGTCTGCATGATGCGGGCGCTATGGTTTTCGGCCTCAGCCGGTCCGGAGGCGCGCCGCAGGGCGTGACCGCAATGGCCTGCGATCTCTCCGACGACAAGGCGATCGAAGACGTATTCGGCATGATCGCGGCGCAGGGTGGCCGCATCGACGCGCTGGTCAACGCTGCCGGCATCAGCCTGCCCCCGCAAAGCGTCGGGAGCGAGCTCGCGCGCTTCCGCGCCACGGTCGCGACCGACCTCACGGGCGTCTACGCCACCATTCTCGCCGCCCATCCGCTCCTGAAGGCCGCAGGCTCGGCTGCGATCGTCAACGTCACCAGCATCAATTCGATCCGAGGCTTCCCCGGCAATCCCGGCTATGTGGCCGCGAAGGCGGGCCTTGCCGGGTTGACGCGCGCGCTCGCCGCCGACTACGCGCCCGACGGGATACGCGTCAACGCGCTTGCGCCGGGCTATGTCGCGACCGAGATGACTGCGAAGAGTTTTGCCGACCCCGCCATGCACGAGGACAGGCGGCGCCACACCATGCTCGGCCGCTGGGGGCAGCCCGCCGACATGGTGGGCGCTGCCATCTTCCTGGCGTCGGAAGCTTCTGCTTATGTGACCGGCCAGGAGATCTTCGTCGACGGCGGCTGGATCGCCAAAGGCCTTGCCATCAGCTCGGATAGCAAATCGTGACCGCAACGCTGCAACGCATCGGATTCATGCAGGGACGGCTCTCGGCCCTGGTCGACGGCAAGATCCAGGCGTTCCCGTGGAACGAATGGCGCGAGGAATTCCCGCGCGCGAAAGAGCTCGGCCTGACGCGGATGGAATGGACCATCGATCAGGAACGGCTGCGCGAGAACCCGCTGGCGACCGAGCAAGGGCAGCAGGAGATTTTGGCGCTGTCGCGCCAGCACGGCGTTCGCATCCCGAGCCTGACCGGCGACTGCTTCATGCAGGCGCCATTCTGGAAGGTCGATGCCGTCGTGCGCGACGCCCTCGTCGCCGATCTCGATCTGCTGATCGCCGCCTGCAGCCGCATCGGCATCGAGTTCGTGGTGATCCCGCTGGTCGACAACGGCAAGATCGAGCGCCAGAGCGAGAGCGATACGTTGAAGCGGGTTCTGCTCTCGCGCTCCGAGCAGCTCGCAAGGCGGAACGTCAAGATCGTCTTCGAATCCGACCTGCCGCCGGACGAGCTTGCCAAGTTCATGGAGGCGTTTCCGGCCGAAATCTTCGGCATCAACTACGACAGCGGCAACAGCGCCTCGCTCGGCTATGACAGCGACGAGGAGATCGCCGCCTACGCGCCACGCATCCTCAATGTGCACGTGAAGGACCGCATTCGCGGCGGCACCACCGTGCCGCTCGGCACCGGCAACGCGGACCTTGCCAAGACGATCCGCCTGATCGAGCGCTCCGGCTACAAGGGTCAGTACATCCTGCAGACTGCACGCGCCGCCGACGGCGACCACGCCGGCGCGCTGGCGATATATCGCGACATGACGGTTCGCTGGATCGAGGACGCCGCGCGATGAAGCTCGAGCTGAACGATCGCGTCGCGCTCGTCACCGGCGCCAGCCGCGGGATCGGGCTCGCAATCGCGACGACGCTCGCCGCGGAAGGCGCCAAGGTCGCACTCGCGGCGCGGGGAGCCGATGCGCTGAAGGCCGCAGCCGCGACGGTCGGCGCACATAGCTCGGTCCACCTGGCCGACGTCACCGATCCCGCTGCCGCCGCGACCCTGACCCACGAAGTCGAGCAGCGCTGGGGCCGGCTCGACATCCTGATCTGCAATGTCGGCAGCGGCGCCTCCGTGCCACCGGGCAGGGAAACCGCGGCGGAATGGTCGCGGGTGATCGAGCTCAACCTGTTCGCCGCGACCAACACGATCGAAGCCGCCCGGCCGCTGATGGCGCGCGGCAGCGGCGACCGTGCGATCGTCTGCATCTCCTCGATCGCAGGGATGGCGGCGCTTGGCGCCCCCGTGACCTACTACGGTGCGAAGGCGGCCCTGAATGCGACCGTGCGCGGTCTCGCACGCCCGCTGGCGCTGGAGGGCATCCGCATCAATGCGGTCGCGCCAGGGAACATCCTGAGCGCAGATGGCATCTGGGCGCGCAAGATCGCGGAAAACAAGCAAGCGGTCGACGATATGCTCCAGCGCGAGGTGGCGCTGCGCCGGCTCGGCACGCCCGAGGAGATCGCCGACGTCGTCGCCTTCCTCGCCTCGCCCCGCGCCGCCTTCGTCACCGGCAGCGTGATCGTGGCCGACGGCGGCCAGCTCAGAAGCTGAACAGGAGCCTTCGATGGCACACCCCTCCTCCCGCTACGATTTGACCGGACGGACCGCGCTCGTGACCGGCGCCGGCGGCCTCTTGGGCAAGCAGCACGTCGCAGCGCTCGGCGAAGCTGGGGCGCGCGTGGTCGTCACCGATGTCCGTCTGGCGCAGGCCGAGGGGGCCGTCGCGGCGCTGAAGCAGGTCACGCCCTCAGCCGATCTGATCGCGCTCGAGATCAACGTCACCTCGCTCGATTCGGTGCGGACCGCACACGAACAGCTTGCAGGCCGCGGCATCACCGTCGACGTCCTCGTCAACAACGCGGCGATCGACCCCAAGGTGACTCCCGCACCCGGCGTCATGCACTCCTCGCGCTTCGAGGCATTCCCGGTGCCACAATGGCAGACCGAGATCGCCGTCGGCCTGACCGGCGCGATGCTGTGTGCTCAGGTGTTCGGCGGCGAGATGGCCAGACGTGGTCGCGGCGTGATCCTCAACATCGCCTCCGATCTCGGCGTGATCGCGCCGGATCAGCGGCTGTATCGCCAACCCCAGGTCACGCGCGAAGAAGAACAGCCGGTGAAACCCGTGACCTATTCCGTGATCAAGCACGGCTTGATCGGCTTGACGAAATATCTGGCCACCTACTGGGCGGATCATGGCGTGCGCGTCAACGCGATCTCACCGGGCGGCGTCTTCAACAACCAGGACCCGGCCTTCGTCGAGCGACTGACGCGCCTGATCCCCATGGGCCGCATGGCCGATGTCGACGAATACCGCGCGGCCGTGCAATTCCTCTGCTCGGATGCCTCGAGCTACATGACGGGGCAAAATCTCGTCATGGATGGGGGGCGCAGCGTCTGGTAACAGAACCAGGACTAGGCGCGCCCTCCCACCCGAGGACATCGCCGACCGGGGCGCTCGATCGCGATCCCCACGCCGGCCCCGAAACCGATCAGGCATCTCAAGTGGACTATCGCCCCGAAATTGATGGCCTGAGAGCAATTGCCGTTCTCTCAGTTATCTTCTTCCACGCCGGACTTGATGCGATTCCAGGCGGCTATCTCGGCGTAGACATATTCTTCGTTATCAGCGGCTATCTGATCGCTTCCATCATCAGCACGGAGATGGAGGACGGCAGATTTACATTTGCAGCTTTTTACGAAAGACGGGGCCGGAGGATATTGCCGGCACTCATCGTGGTTCTGCTCGCCTGCGTCCCCTTCGTTCTCATCTTCATGCTTCCACGCGAGGTCACCGAATTTTCGAAGAGCGTGATCGCGGTATGCGCGTTCGTTTCGAATGTGTTCTTCTGGGCGCAAAGTGGCTACTTTGACAGGGCGGCCGAACTGAAGCCGCTGCTGCATACTTGGAGCCTCGGGGTCGAAGAGCAATTCTACCTGTTGTTCCCCATTCTCCTGATGGGCGCCTTGCGTTTTGGCCGCAAGCGAGCGGGCGTGCTGGTTGCCGCGATTGCGGTCGCGAGCATTGCCTATGCCCAATGGGGCCCCCAGACCAAGGAGACCACCTTCTATCTGATGCCAAGCCGTCTGTGGGAATTGCTCATTGGCGCCCTTCTGGCCCTATGGCCGGCCACGAAATTGAGGGAGCAACTGCCCGACGCGGCGCTCGAGGTCTTCGCCGTCATTGGTATCGGACTTATCGGCTATGGCCTGCTGCGACACAGCGACGTCCGATACCCTGATCTGCGTGCACTGCCCGCCGTAATCGGAGCTGGCCTCGTTATCGCATTCGCTGCCGCACGTACGACGGCCGGCAAGTTGCTCGGAAGCCGCGTTCCCGTCGCGATCGGGCTCATCAGCTACAGTGCCTATCTATGGCATCAGCCGGTATTGGTTTTCGCCAGATTGAATGGCTTCGGCCGGCCAAATGTCGGCGTTGCTTTCTCTCTGACGGCGCTCTCTCTCATGCTTGCCGCCTTGTCCTATCGCTTTGTCGAGCAGCCGGCCAGAGATCGCAAGCGGGTAGGACGACCAGTACTGGTCGTTCTCTCTTTGCTTGGAGTATCTTGCTTGGTCGGTGCCAGCAGCGTTGCAATCGCCACGAACGGATTCGAACAACAAGGGCTCTACTTCAGTAGCGACGATACCCGCCGTCTCTACGATTTGATCGAGCGTAACACGGCGAGCGATCTGATGAGAGACATGGGCACGGACGGCGATTGCGTGTTCTGGATGACCGAATTCGAGTCTGCCGCGTGGGGGCGTCTCATCGATTGTTCGAAAAGGTTTGGACCCGCGACCGTCATCCTCGGCGATTCCCATGGGATGAACATCTATAATGCGCTGTTCCGGAACGGTTATGGCAAGTTTGTCGTGGGGTTGGTTGGCCCTGGATGCCGACCTTGGGCCAGGGGCCCGGATTGTCCCTATGTGGGGTTCGACCAATTCATGGAGGCTCATCGAGAGATCGTCGGGACGATCATAGTGCATTTCTCGGGATCTCACCTCGTGGTCGACGAGCACGACCGTCAAGAGCCTGCCGATGTGCTGAGATACGGGGGCAGGTACCACTTCAACGAACGTCCGATCGGTCTGACGATCGAATACCTCGAAAGCATGTCCAAGACGACGAGAACAATCTGGCTTGGCCCGTTCCTCGAACCGAGAATTGACTTCCGCGACCTCGAAAGCATGAAACGCGTCGCGCGCGCAGGATTTCGTCTCAATCCCGTGGCGGTGGATATCCTTTCGGCGGTCGATCAGCACTTACGCTCCGAAATTGGCGCGCAGCGAAGGGGCTTTCAATACATACCCTTCTCGGATGTCATCGACCAGGATGCAATCGGCCTGCGGACCGGTGAATGCTTGATATATAGAGATTTCGACCATCTCAGCGTCTGCGGAGAGCGCATGGTGGGAAAGAACTTGAAGTCGATTCTTCTGAAATATGCGTCCGCGGTGCACTAATGCTCCCGCGAACGAGCCGAACGGTGTTGTCGGATCGGCAATACTGACGTCCCTTCCAAGGCAGGGCTCTCGCATATAGAGCAATCTCGCCTGTGGCCATCCTTCGAGACGACCGCTCAGCTCGTGCACAAAGCCATATGCGATTGCCTTACCTTCCAGGGGAGAACGCACAATCCAAGCCGAGCCACTCCTTTGGCGGCGTCAGATCCGAGACCGGTCTCAGCCGCTAACGATCTGCCCCTCGGAGCTTCTTTCCAGCAGTTTTCCAATCGCTTCACTGGCCACGAAAGCGAGCCCAACCAGCGCTGGCACGATCAGACGCGTCTCGGAAAAGTCGGCGATCAAAAAGACGAGCCCGAGATGAATGAATGCAGCAGGAACGACGATCGCGATCGTCCGGGTGAGGGCAAATGTCCTCACGATTGCGATCGCCAGCACTGGGCTGGCGATAGCAACGACAAGCTTCATGGCCAGCAGATTGCCGATGAGCTTGCTGAAGTTGCCGCTGGCGACCGTGAATGATGAGAAATCCGCATCGGGACGCATCCAAATCAGCGTCTTAGGTACTGCCAGCGAAAGGCCGATCAGCAAAACGAATACGCCCAATTCCTTCGGCGTTGGCCATCGCCGTTCGAAAGCCGCGACGCTCAAGAGCGCAAAAGCCGAAGCAAAAACGACGTCGGTTCGCCCGAAACTGATAATTAGTCCTGAAATGATCGCGGCTGGATATCGCCGTGAAGCCAACAGGAAGAGCTGCCAGCACAGCCCGCCGGCGATAAAGACTGCGCCCATGCGTCCTGGAAAGATTGCAATCTGCGCATAGAAGGCAAAGGTCAATAGGCACAGCCATGCCGAGGCGGGCGAAAGAAGCAACGTCGCCAGCGCGAACACCGCGAGAAACGACAGGGAATCGAACATGTAATTGACGACGATGTGGGTATGGAACGCCGCCCCGCCTCTTGTGTGGTCGTCGCCGAGGATCCCGACATAGGTCTCAGTGATCCTCGAGATCAGCGGCCGGATGAGGCCTTCGATCGCGTTGGACCTGCCAAACTGGATCTCTCGATCAAGGCTGTATTGCGTTTGGTCCCGCAACAGATTGGCTTCGTGCGCGGTGACGGACAGCGCGAGGCAGCAGCTCACGAGAAGCCCGAGCGCGACCGGATTGAAGAAGCTTCTTCTGACCTTGAACAGTAGCCACAGCGGAGCGAGGGCGACGACCACGAAGAACGCTATTCCAACATACCGCAGCAGACCCGGGAGGTACCTGTCGGAGAGATTCACCCAGTACCAAGCAATGACCAGAACGTTCGAGACGGCCCAGAACCCGAGCACCAGGCCGAGGGATGGGGTCTTCATCTGATCGTCAAACTTCAGCAAGCGGCCAAGACCGCCAGACCGCGACATCATTGCCCCCTGCTCCGACACTCGATCTCCTTCGATCAATGCTGCAGAATGCCGGCGAGGTTCATGTGTGCGGGCCGCGAATGCTCGATGCCCAGCAGTGTCCGCCGATTGTCGTTGGTGCGTTGCAGGTGCAGGCTCGCAAGCGTCATCCCGGTGCAGGTGGTAACCGTGGTCCCGCGACCGCCGAACGGCTTGAGAAAATCGAACACGCGACTGCCGAACATGTCGACGACCGACATCTCGCGCGCACCGAGCGGCGGAATTTCGCCGAAATCGCCTTCGATCTGCTCGCCGTCCTCGCGGATCAGCTTCGACGTCGGTCGCGCCGAATGAGCATATTCGGGATCGGAGGAGTGATTGATCAGCATCACGCTGCTGACGATGTCGCCGGTCGCAATAATCTTCGGATTGATCCCAGTGAACCCGACATGCGCCTTGAGCCTGCCCTCGTTCAAGGGCCGGGCAAACGCGCCGGTGCGATAGATCGCGACGTTGTCCTGATCGACATAGGTCATCGAATAGCTGGCAGGCGAGGAACGGAAGCCGTCCATGCGCCCGCGCGACATCACGGCGATGACCAGATAGTCGTCCTGTGGCAGCGCGAGCGAGGCGAAAAGGCGCGATAGCTCGACTTCGACGGTGGCACCGGGCGCGTAGTTCTCCGGGAATTCATAGGTCGCCCGATACTCGCCGTCGCGCGACAGGATGTGCAGCCTGAACCTGAGCTTCTTGCTGAAGCCCGAGGCGACCAGGCTGCCGAGCTCGGGAACGAGATCCTTGACCGCTTCGCGAAAGTTCTTGCGCAGGCTGCCGGCAACGAGGCTGCGGAGATACCTGATGTCGACCGGCCGATACCAGGCAGGGATCGAGAAACCCATGCGCGATTCGACGCCCGCGAAGGTTGGGAACATGAACCTGGGCTCGTAGGGCTTCCAGGGACTGGACGAGAAACGTGTCACGAAAGCGCCCCTAAAAATGATGCAAGCTGAACTTGCCATTGGCAAATTCATAATAGCTGAACGGACTGGCGATGTTGGTGCCCTTGAACTCCAGGGCAAAACCTTCGGCCGCGCCGATCAGCCGCTCGGCATCCGGGAAAAGGTCCAGCGTGCCGATGCGGGCTGCGCCCATGGGCGCGATCTCCGGCAGCGAGCGCTGCCCCAATTCCGTACCGTCCAGGGCCATGAGCCGCGCCGTCCCGACCGAGACACCCTCGGAGGCCATGCAGGAGTTCACGAGCACCACGCCGGACTCTTTCAGCAAGCGCGTGAGATAGGATTGCATCCAGGCGGATGTCGGGAACGGCGCGGCGGCAACAGGCTCGCGCTCGTGCGACAAGGTGATCGCGCCGTGCTGCGAGTAATATTGCGCGTAATAGCCGGTCGTCACCTTTCGCCCGGGACGAAGCTTGGTCTCATGTTTCGGGACCAGCGTCATCGCGACCGTTCCTGAGATGTGCGGACACAGCTCCGACGTCTGCAATTGCAGCTGGCCGTTGACGCCGAGTTCCCTATGGAAATATCCAGCCGGCTTGCCCGCTCCGTCAAAGAACCAGACATGAGCATCCACCTCTGGGTGATCCTTCATGAAGACCGAGAAGTAATTGAATGCGCAGACTTCAGTGCTGACGGTCGCGTCGTTGCGCAGATAGAGCACCGCGGGCGGGTAGCCCCTTGCGACCGCCTCGCCAATCAGCAATTCACCGGGCATTCGATCAAGACTCGGCGGGAGAGCAAGGGATCGGAATAGGCCGAACCGGCCGGCGGCGCTGCACAATTCATGCGCGATGTTCTTGCCCGCATGCTAAAACGTCGCCGCAATTTCAGCCTGTTTACGCTGGGCCGACGGGGGAATCAACCGGGAACGGCGTCGCATCGAGCGCTGGAAAAACAAGCGCACCGGGCGCGCCGTCGTCTTGCTTAAGGGCAGCCGTCCCTTGAGACGCGCGGCAGCCGTCAAGATTGCAATCCGTCCCCGACACGACTGCCCGCCGCCCTGGAATCCTTGCATTGCCGCTGCGGCTCCCGTATGACCGAATCCGGCGACGTGACTTGGTACCGGCCTGAAAACAGGCGGGTACATCGGCCTTCCCTGGACCCACACCGTGCTTCAACGATTGCTCTTCAGCATCACTCCAATCGCGGCGCCCATTCCGCCGGGGAATCGCTGACGTGCGCTGGCAAACAAAGGCGCGGGCATTCTCGGTTCTGTCGAATACCCCCTGGGGCGGAGACCTGCACTACATCCTGCAACGCTACGTCACGCGACGGCTGCCCCGCCCAGAGAAGCAGGTCAAATCCATCTACACCCTCGCGCAGCGGCTGCTGGCTGTCCACGAAACGTACAGCCTCCGGCCGCTGCAGGATTCCACTTGCTTCGAATTTGGCACCGGACGCGATCTGATCATTCCGCTGGCTTTCAGTGCACACGGGGCCCGGCGCTTCATCACCGTCGACATCGAACGCCTGGCCAAGCCGGAGTTGATCCGTTCCAATGCCGCCATCGTTTCTCGACTGAGCGGCACTGACCATCCCGAGATCAACTCCCTGGAGGACCTCGAACGTTCGTGGAGGATCGACTATCGCGCACCGGCCGATGCCCGGGCGACGGGCCTGCCCGCTGGCTCGATCGACTGCGCGGTCTCGGTCGAGACGCTCGAGCACATCCCCAAACGCGACATCGCGGCGATCCTGAAGGAGTTACGACGCATCATGCGTCCTGACGGACTGGTCCTCATGCAGATCGACTATGGCGACCATTTCAAGGGCTTCGATCCGTCCATCAGCTCGTTCAACTTCCTGACCTATTCCGAGGAGGACTGGGCGCCTTTCCAGTCGCGCTTCCAATACGTCAATCGTCTGCGTCACAGCGAATATCTGCAGCTGTTCAAGGAGGCGGGATTTCAGTTGCTCATCGACCAGCCTGACCGCCGGCCGCCGGAGCAGCCGATCCTGGAACGATTGGCACCGTGCTTCAGAGGCTTCTCCGAAGAGGACCTGTTTACGCTAGGCTCGCTGATCGTTTGCCGTCCTGCCGACTTTTCAAAAGGAAATTGAAGATCGCTTTATACCGATTGCTTGGCCGAAGCCCATTTTAGAGATCTCGCGATGTGGACGACCACATTTGTCCTGACGTTCCTGTTCTTCCTGATACAGCTCGGCACTGGGTTTTCGATTCTGGCCATTGCATCGACGAAATTCGTCGAACTTTGCCGGCTTACGAGGGTACAGCTCGTCGTTCTCGGCTTGACCGTCGGCGCATCCACAACGGGCATCCTGCTCGGAGTAATATCGCTTCTCGTAAGCGATATGCGGCTCCAGCTCGGAGCTATCGTTGCGTTGGCCAGTCTGGGGTTTTCCTGGTCTTGGCTCAACTGGCGTCCGGGTGCCGGCGAGATGCGCACGGCGGCCATTTGGTGCACGCTCTCACTGCCGATCGCGCTTATGACATGGTGGTGGTCGTTCGGCGCGTTTTCCAGCTTTCCTTTTGCGGACATCGGCGCGGATGTTCACTGGATGAAGACCGCGCAGGAATACGCCGACAGCGGCGTCATCAATCCCTACGCGGCCCAATCCTATGTCGATCTTCGCTCGGCGCTCGCGGGCGCCTTCGCCGGGACGCTGGGCCTGGACCTCCTGCGATTTAGCTGGACCTATCGCTTCTTCTCGATCTTGTTCTTCCTGCTGGCGTCCTACGCCTTCGTGCAAGGCGTCTACCCCGTGTCTTCACGAAGATGGATCGCCTTCTTCTTCGCCGCGACCGGCAACACCGTCGCCCTGATGACAAACGGCAGCTTGGCCGTCGCCAGCAGCGTTGTGTTTCTCGGCGTCTTGATGGGCAATTCCGACCGGAACGTGAGCGCTGTGTCGACGCGATCGGCCCTGCTGCTGACCGGGGGCGCCGGGGCGACGCTGCTGATTGCCTTCGCTCTCAACAATAATACGCTCATGCTCGCGCTGCTTGTGGCCGGGCTCTTCCTGCTCAGGATCCTGAGCAACAGCGCAAGACATGCAGGGCCTCTCTTTCTCGGCTGCATATGGCCGGCGACACTACTGCTTGCACACCGCGGTTCCTATCTGTTCGTTCCGACCGTGCTGATCAGCTGGCTTCTCTATCTTGTCATCGTGCGGATCATCGCCGCCTGGCCGTCGCCCAGCATCGCAATCCTTCGAATCCTGTCCTTTGTCCTGCCGCTGATCATCGCTGGAACGATCTTCTGTGTCGCGGGAATGCGCTTCGGCTACATTCCGCCCATCAGCGCCAACGACACCTTCTCCTCGATTACGGGGCTGATCCTTGGCAGAAGGATCGAGGGCGGCGAAGAGCTGTTCCTGGGCTCCGGACCGCAGATTGCCGCCATCGAGCTCGGCCGGGCATTGAGCCCACTCTTCTCCATCTGCATCCTGTTGGGCGTTGCATGGTGGTGGATGACCCGGCCTGCCCTTCGTGCTCCCTCGGGTGCAATTGAGCCGCCCGCCGAAGGCTTCACGACGCTCGTCTGGTCCTGGATTGCCGGCTGCGGGCTGAGCGTCGCTGTCCTCTCCGGCTTCCCTTTCCTGTATCGCACCAGCGCGATCATCGTGTCGCTGCTCACGATCACGGCCACAGAAATCTTTTGCCAATTGCTGGTCGATTTCGCTCCGTTATCGCGATACCGGCAGACCCTGGTCGCGGTCGCGGTCACGCTGCTTGCGACCATCCTTGTGGTTGCGATCTACGCATTTGCCTGGCGGGCCGACCTGCCTTATGCCCATTACCAGGCATTCCTCAGACCAACGGAAATCGCGGGTATCGTGCTTCTGGCGACGCTCGCGCTGTTGACCCTGGCTCGGTCGAGGCCGATCGCCATCTGCAGTCTCGTAGGGGTCGTGGGGGTGGGCATCGCCGTCGACAAGGCCGGTCTGTCAGGCATTCACAGAAACTACAGTTATGGCGCGCTCCCGGACCGCGCCTCGGTCGTTTCCCATTACAATGCCAACGACCTCGATGTGGCCCGCTGGCTCCGCGCCAATCTGCGAAAAGGGATCATTCTCTCCGATCCCTACACGCTCGGCATGATCCAGGCCATCACGGGCGCTCCTGCGGCCTATCTGTTCTCTAATCTGGACACCGTGAACGAAGCGGTCGCACAGCGGACAAAATCGGTCGTGCGGGCAATCCTGCAGCCGACGGAGGGACGTCAGCGGCTGGCAACCGCGTGCAGCTTGGTCACGCCCCTGATCAGCGAAATCAATTCAGAGGCGTTCTTCCAGATGCGCAGGGCGGATGCGTTGAGTGGACTATTAAAAGCCGTCCGTGGGGCCCAGGCACCTGCTCAGGAATCGACCCCAGGGTCCGAGGCAACAAACGCCGGAAGCCCCCAAATCACGAGTGAGGAAGCCAAGGCCGCGTTCCAGAACATTCTGGACACGGGGGAGAACGCCTGGAACCTGGTCGCGATCATCACGCCTCGCACGATCGAGTGGACACAGCTCGCGGTCAATCAGCGCCTCAGCTATTTCCCTCCCGCCGAGCCAATCGGGCCCGCCGTCATCGATGTGCTGCGCACCGGCCCGTTTCCGGTGCTATTTACCAACAATCAGACGGCCGTCATTCGAATTCCCTGCTCGCGCTGATATGAAATGGATCAGACATTGAATCTCGTATCGTCTCGGGCTGGCGCAACAGTCCGTAGCCTAAATTGTGAGGAGAGCATGTCATGCTGAGACAGGCGGTGATCCTCGTCGGCGGGCTGGGCACTCGGCTGGGTGAGCGCACCAAGCTGGTCCCGAAGCCGATGCTCGACATCGGCGGGCGGCCGTTTCTCGACACGCTGATCGACGAGCTCGTGCGCTATGGCTTGTTCGACGAAATCCTCCTGCTCGCGGGTCACAAGGCGGAGATCGTCGAGACGCACTACGCCGCGGCCGTCAGGGGGCAGACCCGAATCGTCGTGTCCCGCGAAACCGAGCCGCTCGGCACGGGCGGTGCGCTCGTGCATGCGCGCGATTTGCTGCACGATCGCTTCCTGCTGCTGAATGGAGATTCCCTGTTCGACTTCAACCTGCTCGACCTGATCGCCCGTGCGCGTGACGGTCGCGTTCACATGGCGTTGCGTGATGGCGTCGTCGGCGATCGCTACGGCCGCGTCGTGCTCGATGGTGACATGGTGCGCGACTTCATCGCCCCGGGCGCAGGCGCTACGGGCCCGGTCAATGCAGGCATCTACGTCATCGACAAGTCCGTCCTCGACGACATCGCGACGCTGCCCGCCTCGCTCGAGCAGGAGGTGTTCCCCGGCCTCGCCAAGTCCGGTGCGCTGCGCGGTACGGCCTATCGCGGCTACTTCATCGACATCGGCATTCCCGACGATTTCGCCCGCGCCGATCGCGAATTGCGCCGGCAACTGCGGCGCCCGGCCGTGTTCTTCGATCGCGACGGCGTGCTCAACCACGATTCAGGATACACTTTCGAGACGCACAAGCTCGAATGGATCGAGGGGGCACGCGAAGCCGTGAAGGCCGTGAACGATGCCGGCTATTTTGCCTTCGTCATCACCAATCAATCCGGTGTCGCACGCGGCTATTACGAGGAGCATCACGTCGTTACCCTGCACCGCTGGATGGCGGAGCAGATGGCGGAGATCGGCGCGCACATCGATGCATTCGAATACTGCCCCGATCACCCCGACGGAACCGTTGCGCGCTACTGCCGCGTGAGCGACCGGCGCAAGCCGGCGCCGGGCATGATCACCGATCTCGCCACGCGCTTCCCGATCGACATGACGCGCAGCATGGTGATCGGTGACAAGGATAGTGACATCGAAGCGGCACGGGCGGCCGGCGTGGCCGGTCACTTGTTCGAAGGCGGGAATCTGGAGACGTTCGTGAAACAGCGTCTGAGCGCGGCAGGCAAGGCATAGGACGCCGCCAAAACCGCTGGATCCCCGGGCATTTGGCGGCGCCCGAGCGCTGCTCTGTTGCGCGCAACCGTCAGTGTGCTATAGCGCCATCTTGTTGCGAATATTGGCTTAATCGCCTTTTGGGGTCCGGCATGGCAGATCTGAGGGACGCCCGCGTCCTCGTTACCGGCAGCGACGGCTTCATCGGTTCGCATGTCGTCGAGGAACTGGTGAAAGCCGGAGCCCGCGTCAAGGCGGTCGTCTATTACAACTCCTTCAACTCCTGGGGCTGGCTCGACACGGTCCCGGCCGACATCATGAAGTCCGTAGAGGTCGTCGCCGGCGACATTCGCGATCCGCATTTCATGATTGCGGCCGCCAGCGGTTGCACCGACGTGCTGCACCTGGCCGCGCTGATCGCCATTCCCTTTTCCTATGTCGCGCCCGATTCCTATGTCGAGACCAATGTGCGCGGCACCGTGAACGTGCTTCAGGCCGCGCGCATGGCAGGCGTGCGGCGCTTCGTGCAAACCTCGACCAGCGAGGTTTACGGCACGGCGCAGACGGTTCCGATCAAGGAAAGTCATCCGCTGGTCGGGCAGTCGCCCTACTCGGCCTCGAAGATCGCCTCCGACCAGATGGCGCTTTCGTTCCAGGCGTCGTTCGACATGCCTGTCGTGGTCATCCGCCCGTTCAACACCTTTGGTCCGCGGCAATCGGCGCGCGCGGTGATCCCGACGATCATCAGCCAGATCGCGACCGGCAAGCGCAAGATCCGCCTCGGCGCCGTCAGCCCGACACGCGACTTCTCGTTCGTCACCGACACCGCGCGCGGCCTGATCGCAGGCCTGACGGCACCTGCGGAGCAAGTCGTCGGCCAGACCATCAATCTCGGCAGCGGCTTCGAGATCTCGGTCGGCGCGACCGTCGAGATGATCGCCGACGTGATGGGCGTGACGATCGAGATCGAGACCGACGAAGCGCGGCTGCGGCCCGCCAATAGCGAGGTCGAGCGGCTCTGGGCGGACAATTCCAAGGCGCGCCAGCAGCTCGGCTGGGCGCCGGAATTCGGCGGGCTCGACGGGATGCGTCGCGGCATCGAGAGGACCGCGAGCTGGTTCACCAACCCCGCCAATCTCAGCCGCTACAAGGCGGATGTGTACAATGTCTGAAGCAACGGTGAAGACGGCCGCAACCCGATCATCCGGCTTCGATCCGAAGGCCGTGGTCGACGCCGTACGGCGCGCTGCCGGCACGCCGAACGGCATCCTCGGCCTGCACGAACCGGTGTTCGCCGGCAACGAGGTCGCCTATCTCGAGGAGTGCATCAAGAGCACCTTCGTTTCCTCGGTCGGCCCCTTCGTCGACCGGTTCGAGCGCATGCTCGAGGAGGTCACCGGCGCCAAGCGCGCGGTGGCCGTCGTCAACGGGACGGCCGCGCTGCATGCCTGCTTCGTCCTCGCCGGTGTCGAGCCCGGCGACGAGGTCATCTCGCCGGCACTGACCTTCATCGCGACGACGAACGCGATCGCCTATTGCGGCGCCACGCCTCATTTCGTCGACAGCTCGCTCGAAACACTCGGCATGGACGCGCGCGCACTCGCAATGCGCCTCGATGCGATCGCGCAAAAGACCGCGACCGGAACCATCAACCGGGAGACCGGCCGCCGCATCGCGGCGATCGCCCCGATGCACACGTTCGGACATCCCGTCGAGCTCGACGAGATCGCCGAGATCGCGCGCGACTGGGGCATTGCCCTGGTGGAGGATGCCGCGGAGTCGCTGGGATCGACCTACAAGGGCCACGCCGTGGGATCGCAGACGCGGCTCGCCGCGCTGAGCTTCAACGGCAACAAGATCGTCACCACGGGCGGCGGCGGCGCCATCCTGACCAACGACGAGGCGCTGGGCCGCCGCGCCAAGCACCTGACGACAACGGCGAAGCTGCCGCACAAATGGGCCTTCGTCCACGACGAGATCGGCTTCAATTATCGCCTGCCGAACCTGAATGCGGCGCTCGGTTGCGCCCAGCTCGAGCAGCTCGATGGCTTCCTGGCAAGCAAGCGCAAGCTCGCTGCCGCCTATCAACGGGCTTTCGCGGATGTGCCCGGCGTGCGCTTCTCGCATGAGCCAAAGGACACCACGAGTAACTACTGGCTGAACGCGATCCTGCTCGACGAAGTAAATGCGGACCGTCGCGACGACGTCCTCGCCGCGCTCAACGACGCCGGCTTTGGCGCGCGGCCGGCCTGGACCCTGATGCACAAGCTGCCGATGTTCGCGCAAAACCCCCGCGGCGATCTTTCCACCGCCGAGTCCATCGAACGCCGACTGATCAACCTGCCCAGCAGCGCCAGCATCAGGTCCCCCGATGAATAGCAGCGCGCGAAAGATCTGCTTCGTCACCGGCAGCCGTGCCGATTTCGGGCTGCTGGTCTGGCCGATGCGCGCAATCCGGGAAACGCCCGGCTTGACACTCCAGCTCGTCGCAACGGGCATGCATTTCGCGCCGGAGTTCGGCTACACGTTCAACGCAATTCGCGACGAGGGGTTCGAGGTCGACGCCCGCGTCGAGACGCTGCTGAGCAGCGACACCGGCGCAGGCGTCGCGAAATCGGTCGGCCTCGGCGTCATCGGCTTTGCCGATACCTTCACAAGGCTTCAGCCGGACCTCGTCGTCGTGCTCGGCGACCGCTTCGAGATGTTTGCAGCCGCGCAGGCCGCGATGTTCATGCGGCTGCCGATGGCGCATCTGTTCGGCGGAGACGTCACCGAAGGCGCCGTCGACGAATCCACGCGTCACGCCATCAGCAAGATGTCGCACCTGCACTTCACCAGCAATCAGGGCTCGACGCGACGATTGATGCAGCTTGGCGAGCACCCGTCGCGCATCCATACCATCGGCTCGGTCGGCATCGACGCCATCAAGCATCTCGATCTGATGGACCGCGCCGGCATCGGCGGCGCGATCGGATTGCAGCTCGGCGAACGCTGCGCGCTCATCACGTTTCACCCCGTCACGGTTGAAGCCGGACGCTCGGTGGCCGAGCTCGACGAATTGTTCGCAGCCCTGTCGACGCTCGATCCCGCCTTTCGTTTCGTTTTCACGCTCGCCAACGCCGACGCCGAGGGTCGGGCCCTGAACGCCCGGATCGAGGCTTACGCGGCCAGCCGGCCGAACACGATCGCCGTCGCCTCGCTCGGGCAGCTTCGCTATCTCAGCCTGATGAACCAGGTGGATGTCGTGATCGGCAATTCCTCCAGTGGCGTGCTCGAGGCGCCCTCCTTCGGCGTTCCCACGGTCGATATCGGCGACCGCCAGAAGGGACGCGAGCGCGCCGCCTCGGTATTTCACTCAGCGCCCGAACGCGGTGCCATTGCAGCAGCCATCGCAGCGGCGCTCCAGCGCGGCCGTCAAGCCACCGTCAGCCCCTACGGCGACGGCGAATCCAGCCGGCGATTTGCCGGGATTATCGCCGGCATCCCGGATTTCACGCAGCTTCTGCTCAAGGGCTTTTACGATCTTCCGCCAGGCGGGGCGCAGGCATGACCATGCACACGCAGATCATCGCGGAAGCCGGCGTCAATCACGACGGGAGCCTGGACAAGGCACTGGCCCTCGTCGACGCCGCAGCAGACGCCGGTGCCGACATCGTCAAATTCCAGACCTTCAATGCCAAGGCTTTGGCTGGCAGCGGGGCGAAGAAGGCCGACTATCAGCAGCGCACGACTGATGCTGACGAAAGCCAGCTGGCCATGCTGAAACGGCTCGAATTGCCGCAGGCTGCGCATCACGCGCTGATCGAGCGGACGCGGGAGCGCGGCATCGAGTTCCTGTCGACGCCGTTCGACGACGCTTCGCTTGCCTTCCTGCTGTCGCTGAAACTGCCGCGCATCAAGATCGGATCGGGCGACCTCACCAATGCACCGCTGCTGCATGCAGCCGCAAAGGCCGGCGCGACGTTGATCCTGTCGACGGGCATGGCGACGCTCGGCGAGATCGAGGAAGCACTGGGCGTGCTCGCTCATGGCTACGGCCCATCCGACGATCGACCCGGTATCGCGGCCTTCCGCGCGGCGTGGCGCGATCCGGCGGCGCGCGCGGTGCTCGCACGGCATGTGAGCCTGCTCCATTGCACGACCGAATATCCCTGCCCCATCGGCGACGTGAACCTCGCAGCGATGGCGACCATGCGGTCTGCGTTCCAGCTTCCCGTCGGCTATTCCGACCACACCGACGGCTTCGAGGTTTCGGTGGCCGCCGTGGCGCTCGGCGCGACGATCATCGAAAAGCACCTGACGCTCGACCGCAAGGCGCAAGGCCCCGATCACGCGGCCTCGCTCGAGCCGGACGATTTCAGGCGCATGGTCGCCGCCATCCGCAACGTCGAACGTGCGCTTGGCGACGGCGTGAAGACGCCAAAGGAATCCGAGATCAGGAACGTCCCTGTAGCACGCAAGAGCATCGTCGCGGCGCGCGCGCTGAAGGCTGGAGAGACCATCGGCCCCGCCGACATCACCGCCAAGCGCCCCGGCGCCGGGCGGCCGCCGATCGACTACTGGTCACTGATCGGAACGGCCGCGCCGCGTGCGCTCGAGCCGGACGACCCGCTCTAGCCTCGCGGCTTTGCCGGAACGCCGCGCAGCACCGATCCCGCCGGGCATGGGGCCGTGACCACCGATCCCATCGCAACCAGCGTGTCGTCACCGATTGCGATATGGTCCCTGACCCGGCTGCCGAGACCGATGAAGCAGTTTTCGCCGATCTTCGCACCTCCGCCGATCACGGTTCCCGGGGACAAATGCGTGCAATCGCCGATCTGCACGTCATGCTCGACGACGACAGCGGAATTGACGATGCAGTGATCGCCGACCCGGCTTCGCGCATTGACGACCGCGCCGGGCATGATGACGGTGCCGGCACCGATCGAGGCTGACGGCGAGATGATCGCGCGGGGATGAACCACGGAGGCCCAGCGCTTGACCTGCATGCGGGCGATCATCTGCCGGCGCGCAGGCCCCGCCTGCATCGATCCGATTCCCAGAACGAAGGCGGCATCCGGGTACTCTGGCGCGACCTCGTCGGTTCCGAGATAGCTGACGTCACCGAACGCTCCGGGCTGGCGGTCGAGGAAGCCGACGACCTTGAACTGGCCGGACAGCAGCGCCGCCTCGTAGACCATGAAGGCATGCTCGCCGCCGCCGATGATGATGAGATCGTCCATCGCGATTCCCTTGCGCGGGCGATCTTAACGGGGCGACCGGGGGTCTTCAAACCATTGATTCGGACCGCGAAATGCTTGGGTTAACAGGCCTGTTCGGGGCCTGTCGTTGGGGTTGACGCGGCCTCTCGCAGCCGCGATATAGCAACCTCAGCCCTGGGCCGCCCCCCGATATCTGGCGTATACGAGGCAGATTGCCATGAAATCCTGGCGTAAGGCCGTCGTTGGAACGCAGGCGACTGTGGGCGAGGCCATTGCTGCCATCGAGAGCGGAAGCATTCAAATCGCGCTCGTGCTCGACGACCAGAATCGCTTGCTTGGCGTGGTCACCGACGGTGACGTCAGGCGCGGCCTGCTGCGCGGTGTACCGCTCTCCGGACTTGCAACCGACATCATGAACCGGACGCCGGTGTCGGCCCCTGCGACATTGCCGCGCGAGGATCGCCTGCAGCTGATGCGGCAGAAGTCGATCAAGCAGCTCCCGCTTATCGACGAGGGCGGCCATCTGGTCGTGGTCGAGACGCTCGATGAGCTGCTCGAACCGGCTCACTATCAAAACCCCGTCCTGATCATGGCGGGTGGCCTCGGCGAACGCCTGGGCGCGCTGACGCGCGACATGCCGAAGCCCATGCTCAATGTCGGCGGCCGGCCGCTGCTCGAGACGATCGTCCGCAACGTCGTGCAGCAGGGCTTTGGCAACATCTTCATCTCGGTCAACTACAAGGCCCAGACGATCAAGGACTATTTTGGCGATGGCGCTGCCTTCGGTGCCAATATCCAGTATGTCCACGAAACCGAACGGCTCGGGACTGCAGGCGCGCTCGGCCTCTTCAAGACGCCGCCGGCCCTGCCCATGATCGTCACCAACGGCGACATCCTCACCACGATCAACTACGGGGCTCTTCTCGACTTTCACAACGCAACGCCGGCGGAAGCGACGATGGCCGTGCGCGAGCACAAGGTGCACGTGCCCTACGGCGTCGTCTCCACGTCGGACGGCTTTCTCGATGCCATTCGCGAGAAGCCGACCGAGAGCTGGTTCGTCAGCGCCGGCATCTATGTGATCGGCCAATCCGTTTTCAGCCATGTCGCACCCGGCGTCAGCATCGACATGCCGACCGTGCTGGAGCGCGTGATCGCCGGCAAGGGACGGGTCGCGGTCTATCCCATCCGTGAATACTGGCTCGACATCGGCCGCCTGGAGGATTTCGAGCAGGCTCACGCGGAGTTTCACGAGGTCTTCCCGTGACCTCGACAACAGCCGTCGTGGTTGGCCTCGGCTCGATCGGCACAAGGCACGCGCGCGTCCTGCGCGAGCTTGGACTTCAGGTCTCAACCGTCAGCCGACGCGACGGCGGCGACTACGGGTCGATCGCGCAGGCCATCGCGGCGGCGCATCCGGACTACGTGGTGATCGCCACCGAGACCGCGCGCCACGCGGACAATCTGCAGGAGCTCGCGCAGACCGGCTTCCAAGGCAAGGTTCTCGTCGAGAAGCCGCTGTTCGCGACGCCGGCCCCGCCTCCGAAATATCCGTTTGCCCGTGTCAGCGTCGGATACAATCTGCGCTTTCATCCGGTGATGACGGCCCTGGCCGAAAGACTGCACGGGCGCGACGTGATCACCGTCGCCGCCTATGTCGGCCAGGACATCAGGGAGTGGCGCCCCGGCCGCGATCATCGCACGACCGCATCGGCCACGGTTGATGCCGGAGGTGGTGTTCTCCGGGATCTCAGCCACGAGCTGGACTATCTGCTCTGGCTGTTCGGGCCGTGGCATCGCGTCGCAGCGCTCGGCGGCGCGTCCGGCGCGCGCGACATCGACGTCGACGACCATCTCGACCTGCTGCTCGATATGCAGCGGGCGCCATCGGTCCACGTCCACATGGACTATCTCGACCGGCAGGGCATTCGCCGCATTCGCGTCAATGTCGATGAGGACACCATCGAGGCCGACCTCGTCGGCAGCCGCCTCACGGTCAACGGCAAGACGACGGAGATCCCCAGCGCGCGTGATCAGAGCTATCGCGACATGCATGTCGCGGCGATGCGTGGCGCGAGCCCGGCCTGCTCGCTGCCCGAGGCGCTTGGCGTCATGCACCTGATCGACGCCAGCGAGCGTGCTCTGCGCACGAAGACCTGGGTATCGCCATGAGTCTGCTCTGCACCATCTGCGCGCGCGGCGGTTCGAAGGGGGTCGTGGGCAAGAATGCGCGCGATCTCCTCGGCAAGCCCGTGCTCGCCTGGAGCATCGCACAGGCGCGCGAGACCGGCCTGTTCGACGCGATCGCCTTCAGCAGCGATTCGGATGCGCTGCTCGATGCGGCCCTGAAGGCCGGCGCCGACATCGCGGTCAAGCGTCCCGACGAGATGGCGACCGATACCGCGCCGAAGCTGCCGGCGATCCGCCACTGTCTGGAGCAAGCGATCGCGCAAACCGGCAAGACGCCGGAGATCTTCGTCGATCTCGACGTCACCTCGCCGCTCCGCCTGGCCTCCGACATCACCGGCGCGGTCGCATTGCTGCGCGAGAGCGGCGCGCGCAACGTCATCACGGGGGCACCGGCCCGACGCTCGCCCTACTTCAACCTGGTCGAGCAGCGCACCGACGGCAGCGTCGGCCTCTCCAAATCCGCCGATCCTCCAATCACGCGCCGTCAGGATGCGCCGCGCTGCTTCGACATGAACGCGTCGATCTATGTCTGGCGCGTCGCCCCATTCCTGGAGCAGCCCGCCGTGTTCTATCCGGACACGCGCTTGTTCGAGATGCCGGAGGACCGCTCCATCGACATCGATTCCGATCTCGATTTTGCCTTGGTGGAACTTCTACTGCGCCAACGACAACCGGGCTGAGGAGCCTCCAGCGATGACCACGAGCTTCAAGGCATTGTTCGATCTGAGCGGCCGAACCGCCGTCGTGACGGGTGGGTGCGGTATCCTCGGACGCCGCTTTGCCGAGGGTCTCGCCGAGTTCGGTGCCAACGTCGCGATCGTCGATCTCGACCAGGCCGCGACCGACGCTGCGGCGGCCGAGATCGCTGCGCTCCATCCCGTCCGCGCCAAGGGCTATGGCTGCGACATCACCGTGCCGGGCTCCGTGCGCAACATTGCCGATGCGCTCGAAGCCGATCTCGGGCCCGTTTCGATCCTGCTCAACAACGCCGCGAGCAAGACCCGCGACGTCGACGCCTTCTTCGCATCGGTCGAGACGTTCTCGCAGGACACCTGGCGCGAGATCATGGCCGTCAATCTCGACGGCATGTTCAACGTCGCGCAGGTCTTCGGCGGCCGGATGGCCGAACGCGGCTACGGCGCGATCGTGCAGACCGCCTCGATCTACGGCCTGATGGCGCCCGACCAGCGCATCTACGAAGGCTCCGAATATCTCGGCCGCGCCATCAACACGCCCGCGGTCTACACGGCGTCCAAGGCCGGCGTCATCGGCCTAACAAAGCACCTGGCGACCTACTGGGCGGCGAAAGGCGTTCGCGTCAACACCCTCACCCCCGGTGGGGTCGAGAGCGGGCAGAACGAGACCTTCAAGGCGCGCTATGGCGCCCGCGTCCCGCTCGGCCGCATGGCTCGCGCGGACGAGATGGTGGGGACCATGCTGTTTCTGGTGTCGGATGCCGCATCCTACGTGACCGGCCAGAACATCGCCGTCGACGGCGGCCTGAGCGCCTGGTAGCACACCTCAATGATCAAGCGCCTGATCCAGAACACGGTGATTTCGGCGCTTGCTTTCGGCATGGCCGCCTTGCTGGGCCTTGCGGTCATTCCCCTGATCATCCGGACCTGGGGAGTGACCGAGTTCGGCCTCATCGTCATCTCACGGCTGCTGCTTCCCAGCGGGATGATGGCGGTGCTGGACCTCGGTCTGTCCGAGGTCGCCACCCAGGTCGTCGCGCGCGCGAGAGAGCACCGCAACTGGGCGCAGGCCGGCCGCCAGATCGCTTTCCTGGGAGTGATCTCCGTCGTTCTCACCGTGATCCTGAGTGCGGCCATATGGCTCTCGACACCGCTGCTCGTCATCGTGATGAGGGTCGACGCCGCGCATCTGGAGACCTTCACCCGGATCATGCACTATACCGCCCTCGCAAATCTGATTTTCGTTCCGGCGCTGGTGTGGGAAGGCATCGTCAAAGGCTTCGAGCGCTACAATCTGCTCCGTGTGGCCGAAGTCACGTCGACGGCAGGCTATGTCGGTCTGACCTTCGCAGCTTCGTGGGCGGAGGCCGGCTTTGAAGTGGTCGCCTACCTCTATCTCGCCACCCTGGTGGCTCGCGCCGTCGTCATTGGAATTGCCGCGTTCGTTGCCCTCAGGCACAAGCATGCGCGATTGCTGCCTTGGACCCCGGACATCCGGCAGGATATTCTGCATCGCTGCCTGCTTCTCCTGCAGGGCAAGCTGATGGGCGGCATCTCCGGTCCGTTTCAGCCCTTCCTGATCGGATTGCTGTTCGGGCCCAAGGCCGTCGGTACCTACGACGCGCTGGTTCGACTGTCGCGGGTTTCCAAAGTCGTTGTCAGCCTTCTGACCTCCGCTCTGCTTCCTGTCGCCAGCCGCCTTGACGAGCGCGGCAACGCGACGTCGTTCCAGCGCCTCGGCGATCTCGGCCTCGTCATGATGCCGATGTTCGTGGTGCCGCCGCTTGCCGCGGCCGCGCTCTTCTCACCGGAGATCATGAGCATCTGGATCGGGCCCCTCCTCGCGCCCTATGCGTTCTGGATGGGCCTCAGCTTCCTGGTCCCGATCTGCGCCCAATACGTCGCAATCGGCAGCCTGATCTTTCTGACGCGGCCGGAGGTGCAGGCAAGGCTCAACCGGCTGATGGCCGTCCAACTTCTGATCTGGGCAGTCGTTTCGGCCGCAACGTTGCATCTGTTCGCAGAACGCGCCCTGATTCTCGGCCAGGCGATCGGCAGCATCGTCATCCTGCCCCTGCAGCTTGGCGAGCTGCGCGGTGCGCTCGAACTCGACCGCAATCGATTTGCAAGGGTGATCGGAACCCAGCTCGCAATCCTTGCGCTGGCAAGCATTTCTCTAGCAGCAATTGCAGGTTACATTCGGTTCGACAGCGTGCTAAAGCTCGCTCTTGGTTCCATGGTTTTCTGTCTGACCACCTGGACGCTTCAATACCTCCTCGTGCTTGAGAAGCGACACCGGACGGTATTTCCAGCCATCGGACAATTGATGGGACTGATATCCAAAAGCAGTTGAATGAACATCCACGCGACAGACACCAAAAGCGCCTCCACGGGTTTCGGTCCGGCGTTGTTCTCGGACAAGGCGGCGACTTATGAGTGGAACGCGGTCAACAGCGCGCGGGGTCTTCGCCAGGTCGGCCGCCAGACGCAACTACTCTCGACGCTCGACGATTACGAGCGACAGGGCCGCGTCCGCATCCTGGCGCGTGAACGCATGCCGTTCGCGCCGACGATTCACAATGATGGTTTTTTGTATTGCTGGGAGCTCACATGACAACCGTCGACACGACGGCTGATCGGCCTGCCCCGAAGAAGGCGAAGATCAGCCAGTTCCGCCGCCTGCTGTGGCACGTCAACCGCACCGATCTCGGATGGCTGCTGAAGGCTGCTCTGACCGGCCTGCAATTGCCGGCCCGCGCCAAACGTGTCGCGCTGCTCAAGCAGCTTCCTACCAAGCCTGAATGGGCCGAAGCCAGCCGCAAGCTGGAGACGGACGGCTATGTCGACGTCTCCTCGATTGTCGATCGCAGCCTCGCGGAAACCGTCGCATCGTTCGCCGACGGCAAGGTAAGCCGCCTCCAGGAACTGGTCGGCCGGCAGAAGGAAGGGCACAAATCATTCTGGGTCAGCCTGCTGGACGAGGATCTCATCAACGGTGCTTTTGCCACCGACCATCCGTTCGTGCGCTATGCCCTGCAGCCCGCTGCCCTGCGCATCATCGGCGACTTCATGCACGATCTGCCGCAATTGTCGGACGTGGTGCTGACGCTGTCGCAGCCCACACCGAACCAGGCATTGAGCTTCTCGCAGCTGTGGCATCTCGATCACGACGACAAGCGCGTCTGCAAGCTCTTCATCTACCTGACCGACGTGCAGGACACCGCCGACGGCCCGTTCACCTTCATTCCGGCCGGACCATCGAAGGCGTTCCGTAACTCGCTCAAGAGTCACATGAGCGATGCGCAGGTGTTCGCCAAGACCGGTCCCGACGCGGTCAAGGAAATGATCGCGCCGCGCCTGTCGTCCTTTATCGTCAACACGGCGCGCTGCCTGCACATGGGAAGCCGGATCCAGTCGGATCACAGCCGCCTGCTATACACGGCAACCTACATTCAGCAGCCGCGCATCTTCCCCGAACCGCCGCCGCGTTTCCGCGCGGTCGGAGCCCTGACGGACCTCGAGCGCACCGTGATGCGGCTCTGACACGGACCTGCCGGGAGCTCACATCTTGCGTATAGGCCTGGTGGTCGATCACCCCAAGCGTGACCTGCCGGGGGCAGTCATGCTCGGTTATCAACTGGCGCGGCGGGGCGTATCCGTCGTGCTGGTGCCGATGTACGAGCAGGCCGTCGACGTCCCGCGACTTGGGCTGGACGCGCTGGTCGTCAACTACGCGCGTCCCGTCAATCTCGATCTGATGCGCAGCTTTGCCAAAGCCGGCCTTGCGCTGTACGTGCTCGACACCGAAGGCGGCGTGCTCGCCGAAAAGGGCGGCAACTCGCCGCCGGCGATGGCCGCCCACATCAAGGCCAGCGGCTACGCCGACATCCTGGCGGGGTATTTCTTCTGGGGCAGCCGGCTGCACGATGCCTTCCTCGCAGGCGGGACCATGAAGCCGGAGCAGCTTCACCTCACCGGATGCCCGCGCTTCGATTTCGCGGCGCCGCACTGGCGCGCGCTGCTCGACGGCGAGCCGCGCGGCTATCTGCTCGTCAACGCCAACTTCCCGCTGGTCAATTCGCGCTTCACCGGCAAACCCGGCGGCGAGCGCGAGGCGATGGTGCGCGCCGGATGGGACGGCGTCTATGTCGATCGCTTCATCGCGGACCTGAAACAGGTCTTCGCCAACTATCTCGTCGAGATCGAGCGGCTCGCCGCTGCGCGGCCCGACCGTAGCATCCTCGTGCGCCCGCACCCCTTCGAGAGCGAGGACGTCTATCGCAACGCACTCTCGCGCCACGCCAACGTTCTGATCGACGGCACCGGCAGCGTGCTCGATCGCATCCGCAATGCGGCCGCCGTCATTCACCTCAATTGCGGGACGGCCGTCGAATCGGTCCTGCTCGGAAAGCTGCCGCTGCAGCTCGAATATCTGAACACGCCGACCACTGCAGGCCATGCCGCGCTGCCGGCGCGCGTGAGCCGGCCGGTTGCCTCGTTCGACGAGCTGCTCGACGCGATCGACCACATCGAACGCGAGACCGAGACTTTCGATTTCGCCCGTGTTCACGCTGCCGACATCGAGGCCTTCTTCCATCTCAACGACGGAAAGGCCGCCGAACGGGTCGCCGATGTCCTGACCGGCGCAACGCGCTCACAGCGTCCTTACGTCTCGCTGCTTGCCACCGTGAAGGGCACGCGTGCAAAGCCGAGCCTCGGCCAGATCGTCAAGGGCGCGGCCAGTGCCGCGCTCGGCTCGGCGGTGACCGAGCGGCTGCGTAGTCATTTCAATCCGGCCCGGCGCGACAAGCGCATCGCGCCGCCCTTCGTCCAGACCCTGCTTGCGCGCATCGCGGCCCACGATCAGGCCAGCCCGTCCCAATTTACGGCAAGACGCGCGCATTGCGCGACGACGGGCTTGCCGCTCGCGAGCATTGCGATCGAACATTCCCGATAGAGCCATGTCCACACCTGCACAGACCATTCTCATCACCACGCTTGCCGAATACCAGACCCGGTTCTGGATTCCGGTCGCCCAGCGTTTGCGCGCGGCAGGCCATGATGTCGAATTGCTAGCCTTCGACGATCGCAGCGCGGAAATGTCCACGAACGAAGGCATTCCGGTCACCAACATGTACCGCGAGGGCCTCAAGGCCGGCCCGTCGCCGGAGGATCGCAAGGCGTTCGACGCGCGCGTCGCGTCTTATGGGCTCGACGGAACCAACTTCCTGTTCAGCCACGAGCGTTTCACTTTCGGCATCCGCGATACCGCCGCGCTGCGGCGGCGCTTCATGATCTACGCCCATGCGATGGAGACGGTGCTCGACCGGCTGGAACAGCAAGGCAGGCGCGCCGAACTGGTGCAGGAGCTCGGCGGCTTCCTCTCGGTGATCGCGAGCTTCTACGCTGCCAGGCGCCGCAGCATCCGCAACTGGTTCATCGAGCCTTCGTTCTTTCGTGGCCGCATGTACTTCACCCCCGACACTCTCGGCGCGCCCGATGTGATGCCGACGCCCGCGGACGCCGTATCGCCTGAAGTGCGCACCTATCTCGACGACACGCTGACGCAGCGCGCGATCGTCATCCCCAAGAAGGATCAGCACCATTATTCGGCTGCCTTCAAGAAGGTCGTCAATCTGCGCAATGCCCGCCGTCTCACCGAAAAGCTGTGGGACCAGTTCGCGCTCGGCAAGCACCAGGAGTTCGGCCACAATCTGCGCCATGCCCGCGTCCACGCGGCGATGGCGCTCAACGCAACGCGGCTGCGCAAGCTCTATCAGCCAATTCCGGAAACGCCGTTCGTCTACTACCCGTTTCACGTCCCCGCCGACATGGCTCTGACGCTGCGCTCGCCGGACTATCTCGACCAGGTCGCGACCGTCGACTTCCTGCTGCGCACGATCCCGGATTCCCATGTGCTCGTGGTGAAGGAGCATCCCGCGCAGATCGGCGCGATCTCGGCCGATCGCCTGTTCGAGCTGGCGCGCCGGTTCGACAATTTCGTGCTGCTGCCGCCGCAGACCAACAATTACACCGTGCTCAACCGCGCCGATGCGATCATCTCGGTCAACAGCAAGTCAGGCGCCGAAGCCTTGCTGCTCGGCAAGCCCGTGGTGGTGATGGGCGATGCGTTCTACCGCTCCTGCCCGCTGGTCTATGCAGTCGACCGGCTGGCCGACGTGCCCGCGCGGCTGCGCGAGGCGCTCGCAGCCGGGCCGTTCGATCCGGCCAAAGGCGCGCCGTATTTCGAGGCAGCCTGGCGCCGCTCCTATCCGGGTGAGCTCTATATCAGCGATCCCGTGTTGCTCGACACGTTCGCAGCCTCCTTGCGCGCGGCGATCGCCGAGCCGGCCCGTACGAACTGAACGGACCCATTCATGCCGCTCGTCTCGATCATCACACCATCCTGGAACGTCGAAGGCCTGATCGAGGAGACGATCCGCTCGGTCCAGAGCCAGACATTCGCCGATTGGGAGCTCCTGATCGCCGACGACTGCTCGACCGACAGGACGCCGCAAATCATCGCCGACATCGGCGCGCGCGATCCGCGCGTCAAATTGATCCGGATGCCGAAGAACGGCGGGCCGGCGTTGGCGCGCCAGGCATCGATTGACGCCGCACAGGGCCGCTATCTCGCCTTCCTCGACAGCGACGATCTGTGGCTGCCCGAGAAGCTGGAGCGGCAGCTTGCCTTCGCTCAGGAAAAGCGGGCCGCGCTCAGCTACACCGCGTTCCGGCGCATCAACGAGACCAACACCGTCACCGGGCGGCTGATCGGCGTGCCGGCCTCGCTCAGCTACGACCAGCTCCTGATGAACACCGCGATTGCGACCCTGACCGCGATGGTCGACCTTGAAATCTCAGGTCCCATTGCGATGAAGAATGAGGGCTATGATGATTTCTGCCTCTGGCTCTCCATCCTCGAGCGCGGCCACATTGCGTATGGTCTCAACGAGGATCTCGCCCGCTACCGCGTCAGAGGCTCCTCGGTCTCCAGCCGCCCCGCGCGATCTGCCAAATGGGTCTGGCAGATCTATCGCAATGTGGAGCACCTCTCGCTGATCAAATCGGCCTGGTGTTTTGCGCATTGGAGCACGCGGGCCTGGCTGAAGCGGCGGGAATTCTAGCGAGGTTCGCAGCCCGCCAGCGCCTGTCAGGCGCGCACGGCAAGGGGCGGAAATGAACATTGCGACCCGGGCCGGTTGTCTCTAGTCTGGCCCGGATCGGAGGGGGCTTTGCGTGTACAATCAAGGTGTTATTCCACTGGCAGCGCGTCCCCACGCCGATCGCCGGGCCTGGATTGGCTGGACGCTCGGCTGCCTGTTTCCGGCAATTTTTCTGCTGCTTCTGTTCGCGCTCACGTCGCTTAGCGCGCCCGAGCATGACGACTTCTGCTTCGCTGAGCTCTATGTGCGCCACGGCTTCATCGATACCGTATCGCTGTTCTATCATACGCAATCGGGACGGGTGCTGGCCCTGTGGTTGACCCAGGTTCCGCCAGCGATCTCTGCCGCGGCAAATGTCAGCTTGCTGTCGGCCTATTCCCTGACGATGGCGGTGATCGCAGCGCTGTTCCTGGCCGCCACGAGCCTCGCGGTGGTTCGGGCCTGGCCCGGTGCCTCCGCTCTCCAATTGGCTTTCCTCGCGCTCGCATTCGCAAGCGCCGTCGTTAGCGCGGCGCCGAGCGTCCGGGATCTGCTCTATTGGCTGTCGGCCGTGACCTGTTACGTTCCGCCCGCCGTGGCCACCATCCTGATCCTTGGGGAGTGCGTCCGGGCGCTCGACCGGCAAGCCGGCTTCTCGTGGACGCTCAGTCTCGCGATGGCCCTGGGCGGTCTCGCCGCTGCGCTGTGCAATGAATTCACCGGAGCCTGGCTGCTGCTGATCGTTGCGGCCTCACTGGCAGCGCGTCATCTTTTCGGCCAGCAGCGTCAGATCGCGCACCATGTTCTGATCGCCGCCGCCATAGGCATCGGCTGGATCATCGTCGTCTCCGCCAGCGGCAACGGCACGCGCATGGAGCAGCTCCCGAACGGCGGGCACGCGATCTCGTCCGTCCTTCAAGCGCTGGTCGATTCGCTCGTCGGCCTCGGCCGCTTCCTGCGAGAGCCGGCCGTCATCGTCTGGCTCGCCGCCGTCGGCCTCATGACGTTGGCCGAGCCCGACCCGACGCCCCAGGCGCCGTACAAAAGCAGGCTGTTGGCTCTCGGCACGATCGCGATCAGCCTGGCGTGCTGCTATTTCGAGTATTTCGCGCATCGCTATGCGACGGGCATGCGGCTGGTCGAAAGAGCGCAGAACCAGGCATTGATCCTGTTGCTGTTCGGATCGACGCTCGGCGTCAAGCTGCTCGTCGGCGCCTACGGCCCGCAATTGCGCGAGCGGATTGCGGGCAGCGCGTTCCGCGGCCTGCTCGGTCCGGTCGGAATGCCTGCGAGCCTGACGCTGCTCACGATCGCCTCGCTCTGCCTGAGCTCGACGGGACTGCTGCTCCGCGCGCAATGGCAGAGCCTGTACCCGTACTGGCAGGAGAGCGCCGAACGGCACACCCTCTTGACGACGAGCCCCGAGGCGGTTGTCGTGGTGCCCCGGCACCAACGGACGCCGTCCCTGCTGATGACGTCCGACGTGACGGCCAACGCCGACCGGTTGCCGAACGACTGCATCGCCAGATATTACCACAAGTCCGCCGTCTACGCCGCCGACACGCCGCGTTGACACCTGTCCTGCTGCAGAGAAGCGAACGTGAAAACAATCAGCGTCATCACGCCCTGCTACAACGAAGAGCTCAACGTCCGGGATTGCTATGAGGCTATCCGGAAGATCTTCGACAGCGAGCTCCAGGGCTATCGGCGGGAGCACATCTTCTGTGACAACGCCTCCGACGATCGTACCCTGGAGATCTTGCGCGAGATCGCGGCGAAGGACCCCGCGGTGAAGATCATCGTCAACGCACGCAACTTCGGACCGTTGCGCAACACCTATAACGGGGTGATGGCGAGCGGCGGCGATGCCGTTCTGCTGTTCATGCCGGCCGACCTGCAGGACCCGCCGGAGCTGCTTCCCCAATTCGTCAAGCTGTGGGAAGCCGGCAACGAGATCGTCTACGGCATCCGCGCCGTCCGGGAAGAAAGCCGCCTGATGCGCGGGCTGCGCGATGCCTATTACCGCGTGCTGACCAGATTCTCCGAGCTCAAGGTGCCGCCCGGCGTCGGCGACTTCCAGCTCGTCGACAGACGCATCGTCGAGGCCATGCGTCACGTCCGCGACGCCTATCCGTTCATGCGGATGATGACGTTCGAGTGCGGCGGCCGCATGGTCGGCGTGCCCTACACCTGGCGTGAGCGCAAGAAGGGCTTCTCGAAGAACCGCGCCGGCGCGCTGATCGACCAGGGCCTCAACGGCCTCGTGTCCTTCACCACGGCGCCGGTTCGCTTCGGGCTGCTCGCGGGCTTCCTGATCTCGGCCCTGAGCATCGGCTACGCCATCATCAATTTCGTGATCGGCCTCGTCCTGTACCGACAGCTCGCCGAGCCCGGCATCATCACGCTGATCGTCGCCATGTTCTTCTTCGGTGGCGTCCAGCTGTTCTTCATGGGCATGATCGGCGAGTATGTCCTCGCGATTTACGGTCAGGTGCGCGAGAAGCCCGTCGTGTTCGAGCGCGAGCGGGTCAATTTCGATCCCCCGCCGACGTCTGGGGCTTGACGCGCTGGGCGTCAGCGCTTCGACAGCGACTGCTCGATCCGTGCGACGATCGCCTCGGCCGAGAGGCCGGCAAGATCGAGCAGCGCCTCGCGCGATCCCGCCTGCGAGGTCTTGCCGCCCTGCTCGGGAATGCCGATGCCCGCAATCGGCGGTCGAACCGCATCGCCAGCAAACACGCCCGCCATTAGGCTGAACAGACCGCCGCGCAAGATGTGCTCCTCGAGCGTCACGATGAGCGAGGCGCCGCGCACGGCATCCCGGATCGCAACTTCGTCGAGCGGCTTCAGGCAGGAGACGCTGACGACACCAACGTCGCGGCCCCGCCCGGCAAGCGCGCCGGCTGCCTCCAGCGCGCGCGAGGCGATCGGCCCCGACGCGAGGATGACGACGTCCCGTCCGTCACGCAAAACCCTGGGCTTGCGCAGGTCGGTCACGGTAGCGCCGAGATCAGGCTCCCCCTGGCGGCTGAGCCGCAGGTAAGACGGCTTGCCGCTTCCTGCGATCAGTCGCGTCGCGGCGCGCACCTCCATGGGATCGCAGGGCACGAACACCTCGATGCCCGGCAGCATCGACATGATCCCCGCATCCTCCAGCGCGTGGTGGGTGTAGCCCTGGCTGCCATAGGCATAGCCAGCGCCCACCGCCACGACTTTGACGTCGGCACCGTGGTAGCAGACGTCGTTGCGGAGCTGCTCGAGGCAGCGCAGCGTCGGGAAGTTGCCGATCGAATAGATGAAGACCGTCTTGCCCGACAGCGCGATGCCGGCGGCGATGCCCGCCATGTTCTGCTCGGCGACGCCGACATTGAGATAACGGTCTGGAAACTTCGCCGCGAACGGCTCCAGCACGGAATAGCCGAGATCGCCGCAGAGCAGCCAGATGTCGGGGTTTTCGCTTGCCGCCTGCGACAGGCTCTCGATGAACGTCGTCCTCATGCGCCGACCTCGGCCAGCGCCTGCGCGAGCAGCTCATCCGAAGGCGAGCGGTAGTGCCATTCGAGCTTGTTCTCCATGAAGCTCACGCCCTTGCCCTTCACGGTGTGGGCGATCACGACGGTCGGCCGGCCCGAGATCGCCGGCACACCGCCCAGCACACGCTCGAGCGCGGTGAGATCGTGTCCGTCGATCTCCTCGACCTGCCAGCCGAACGCCTTCCATTTCTCGGCGAACGGATCGAGGTTCAGCACCTCGGCGACCGAGCCAAAGCTCTGGATCTTGTTGAAGTCGACGATGACGCAGAGATTGCTGAGCTTGTGATGCGGCGCGAACAGGATGCCCTCCCAGTTCGAGCCCTCGTCGCACTCGCCGTCGCTGAGCAGGCAGAACACGCGGCTGCCCGCGCCCGCATTGCGCGCGGCCAGCGCCATGCCGATGGCAATCGGGAGGCCATGGCCGAGCGATCCGGTCGAGACCTCGACGCCGGGCACGGCATGGCTGACGTGACCGGTGAAGATCGATCCGTCGCGGCAATAGGCGTCGAGCTCTGCGAGCGAAAAGAAACCGCATTCGGCGAGCGTAGCGTACATGATCGCCGTGGCGTGGCCCTTGCTGAGCACGAAACGATCGCGACTGGGCGCTTGCGGATCGACGGGATCGACGCGCAGGATCCGCGTGTAGAGCACCGCCAAAATGTCCGCCATCGAAAGGCAGCCGCCGATATGGGACGCCTTCGCGGCATGCACCATGCGCAAGGCGTGCGCACGGATGCGTCGGGCGAATTCTTTGGGCTCAGGAAGATTTGGTCGCGTCATGCCACTCTACCGTCTCGCGTAGTCCCTGATCTAACGGCACTTCGGGCTTCCAGCCCAGGGCGAGCATGCGCGAAACGTCCGCAGCCAGGACCATAACCTGATCGGGCCGGTACGCCAACTCGCCGAAGCCGAGCGCAGACTCGGGGCGAACGAGATCGCGCAGCCGCGTCACCGTCTCGCGCAGCGGCGGAGCGTCCGCACTGCCGACGTTGAAGATGCCGCTCGCCGCGTCATGCGTGATCGCCAGGCTAAAGGCGCTGGCGGCATCGCGCGCGTGCAAGAATCCCCAGCGCTGCTCGCAGGCCGTCAGCGCCATGGGCTGCCCGGAGCGCAAGTTCCGAATGAGGCTCGGGATCAGCCAGTAATCGGCATCCTTCGGACCGTAGGTCGAGAAGATCCTGAGCCACGCCGCACGCAGCCCGCGCTCCTCGCACAGCCGCATCGCCATTGATCCGGCCGCGAGCTTGGCCATGCCGTACAGCGTCGTCGGCCGCGGCACGTCGTCCTCCCGGATCGCCCGGTCATAGGGGCCGTATTCCGCCTGCGATCCGGCTCCGACGACGATTCTCGCCCCGGCGTCGGCTGCGAGTTCGACGAGGCCCACCGTGTCGGCCACATTGACGGCCTGGACCGGGCTGTTGCGATCGCTGCCCGCAACGCCGCGCCAGGCCATGTGCACGACCGCGTCCGGCGCGAACGCCAGCAATGCTCCGCGCAACCCCTCCGGATGCTCCAGACTGCCCGGGATCACGTGCAGCCGATCCTGAAGCTCTCGGAGGCGCCAGTTGGAACTTGCCGGCCGCAGCAGGACGGCCACCTCATGCCCCCGCGCCACGAGGTCCGCGACGAGATAGGAGCCCAGAAAACCGCTCGCACCGGTGGCAAAAACACGCATAAGCCCCGGGTAGATCAGCTACCCCCGGGGCCGTCAATCTCCCGCATCGGCAAGTCCCCTGCCCGGGCTGCTCTTTTTCGGGCGCGGCCGCCAGGCGATCCGAACTTGATTATCCGGCCCATGCGGCTAAACGGAGGGCCAGATCGAGGGTTCGACGACGCGAGGGGTAGACGCATGAACGACTTCAGGCTGGCCATGGTTTCCGCGGGCTTCGAGCACGGCGGAAACGTCACCCATCGCCACTTCGACGGCCATCCCGACCTGCTCGTCTATCCCTTCGAGTCGCAGCTCGGCAACCGCAACTTCAACGACTTCCTGGCCTCGGTCGAGCGCGTTCAGTACCGCTATCCCGAATTCCCCGAGGGGCTGACGGCGATCGAGCTCTACGAGCAGATGATCGACGAGGAGCTGAAGACCTTCCTGCGCAAGCGCAACGGCTCCAAGTTCCGGGATGCAGATTGCGTGATGGACGAGAAGAAGCGGGTCGCCGAGTTCGCCCGGATCGTCGGCGAGCCGCCGATCTTCCGTCGGCAGGTGGTCGAGGCCTACTTCCGGTCGACGTTCGCGGCGTGGGAGAACTACTACACCAAGCCCCGCCCGGGCATGGTCCATGTCGGTTACTCCCCCGCCATCGGGATCGACGCCGATCGCATGGTGCGCGATTTCCCTGACATCCGTATCCTGCACATCGTGCGCAATCCGTTCTCGGCCTACCGCGACACCAAGCGCCGCCCCTTCCCGCAGCCGCTGACCAAATACCTGATCACCTGGAACATCTATCACTCCACGGTCGAGATGTTCGCCAAGATGTACCCGAAGAACGTGCGCATCTTCCGTTACGAGGACCTCGTCGACGACAAGCGCAAGTTCATGACCGAGGCGGCCGGCTTCATCGGCGTGCCCTTTGCCGACACCATGCTCTACCCGAGCTGGAACGGCGTCGAGATCAAGGATTCCATCGCGCCCTGGGGCACCGTGCTCAAGAGCACCAAGGACTACAACCAGGCCGTGATCCAGGAGCTCTCGGACGAGGAGCGCAAGCAGATCGCGCAGGGCACCGCAGCCCTCGCCCGTCATTTCGGCTACGACCGGATCGACTATCTGAGCCCGCTCTATCGTGCTGAGTAAGATCGCGTTCTTCGAAACCGACGCTCATCCCGACATCGCAGCCGACCGCGCGCGACTTCTGCCCGCGCTGCGGCAGCAGCTGCAATCCCCCGGCCGCAACGCCACGATCACGCCGGCGGCCGGCGGCACGCTTGGCGTCTGCTTTGACGCGGATTTTGCCGGCGAAAGGCGCTTTCTGAAGACCCATCTGCCGGGCGCGCGCGCGAGCCTCGCCAGGGAGGCCGACGCCCTCGCGCAGCTCTACGGCAAGGCGATCGTAATCGACCGTTTCGAGATTCCGCTGGCGGATGGAACGGCGCGGCTCTGCCTCTTGATGCCCGCGCTCACACCGCTCGCCGGTCCACTGGACCCCGCCGATGCCGCCGCCCTGGCAGAGGCCTGCGGTCAGCGGCTCAAGGACTGGCGGCCGGATGGGCTGGCCTCGTTCGAACAGCATCTGGCGTCCGCCGCAGAGGCGCTGAAGACACTGTCGGACCGCGGCCTGCTGGAGCAGGCCAGCGCAGCCGAAGTGCGCAGGCTGGTTGCACTGCTCGGAGATCGTCGTGCGGATTTTCCGGAGGCACTCTGTCACGGCGATTTCGGACCGAAGAACATCATGCGCCAGGCCGGCGCGCTGCGCGTCATCGACTGGGAAGACGCATTCCACGGTATCGCCGGCTACGACTACCTCTATTGGTTGACCTTCATGGAGAACCGGCCGTTCCTGCAAACGGCCGCCTTCGGCCGAACCGGCCTGTCGCCCGACGTCGAACGCGCCATTCTCGTGCTCGTCGTCCTGCTCAAATCCTATCTGGCGGTCTTGTCGGGCGAGCATTTGAAACACGCGGTGTCGGCTCAGGCGCGCATCGCCGAAATTCTCGATCTGCCGCGCTGATCAAGCCTGCGCGGCGCCAGTGACCTGGTCGAGCTGATCGAGTGAGAGCCTGCGCAAGTCGCGGCCCTCGCGTAACGCCTTGTACCACTCCACGGTCAGCCGAAGGCCCTGCGCCAGATCAAGCCGCGGCGTCCAGCCGAGCTCGTTCCTTGCCTTCGTGCAGTCGAGCCTGAGATAGGCCGCTTCGTGCGGATGCGGGCCGGCGTCGGCCGTCCACCGCGCCCCCTCGCCCCACAGCGCGATCAGACGTTCGACCACCGTTCCGACCGGCACCTCGCTTGCGGCATCGGGTCCGAAATTCCAGCCGCCGACGAAACGTTCGTCGCTCGCCAGTCGCTCCACCAGCGTGAGATAGCCGAGCACCGGGTCCAGCGCGTGCTGCCAGGGCCGCACCGAATTGGGATTGCGGATGCGAAGCGCCTCGCCAGCCAGGAAGGCCTGCATCGCATCGGGCACCAGACGGTCGCGCGCCCAGTCGCCGCCGCCGAACACGTTGCCGGCACGCGCGGTCGCCACGCGCGCCGCGCCGTTCGCGTTGAAGAAGCTGTGACGGTAGGAATGCGTGACGAGCTCGGAACAGGCCTTGCTGTTGCTGTAGGGATCGTCGCCGCCGAACCGGTCGCCCTCGCCGAAAGGGACGCCCTTGCCGTTGTTCTCGTAGCACTTGTCGCTGGTGACGTTCAGGATCACCCGCACCGAACGCAGATGCCGCGCCGCCTCCAGCACGTGCACCGTGCCCATCACGTTGGTCGCGAAGGTCTCGACCGGCTCTTCATAGGAGGGGCGCACCAGCGCTTGCGCCGCCATGTGGATGACGATGTCAGGCTCTGCCTCCGCCATTGCGGCGCGCAGGGTTGGGAGATCGCGGATATCGGCCACACGGTGCCTGATGTCATCGGCGATGCGTGCCGTGACGAACAGCGCGGATTGGTGTGTCGGCGGCAGCGCATAGCCGTAGACCTCCGCGCCGAGGCGGCGCAGCAGCAGCGACGCCCATGCGCCCTTGAAGCCGGTATGCCCGGTGAGAAAGACCTTCTTGCCGCGCCAGAACGCCGGGTCCGTCACCAGATCCTCCATTTGGCGCGGTTGCTGGCCCACTCGCCTTCGAGAAAGGTCCGATCGCGCAGCGAGTCCATCGGGTGCCAGAAGCCGTGATGCACATAGGCGCGCAGATCGTCGCCGCGCACGAGCTGCTCCATCGGCTCGCGCTCCCAGATCGTATTGTCGCCCGCGATCAGCTCGCCGACCGACGGTGACAACAGAAAGAAGCCGCCATTGATCCAGCCGCCGTCGTCATTGGGCTTTTCCTCGAAATTGACGACCCGGTCGCCCTCGATCGCGATTGCGCCGAACCGCTTGGCCGGCCGCACCACTGAAACGGTCGCGCGCCGCCCGTGCGCCTTGTGGAAAGCGATCTCGGCGCCAAGGTCGATGTCGGCGACGCCGTCGCCATAGGTCAACGCGAAGAATGGCTCGTCCGCGACGTAAGGCAGTACCCGCTTCAGCCGGCCGCCGGTCTGGGTATCCTCGCCGGTGTCGACGAGCGTGACCCGCCACGGCTCGGCGGTTTCGCGATGCACTTCCATCCGGTTCTCGGCGATGTGAAAAGTCACATCGGACATGTGCAGGAAGTAGTTCGCGAAGTACTCCTTGATCATGAAGCCCTTGTAGCCAAGGCAGATCACGAAATCATTGAAGCCATAATGGCTGTAGATCTTCATGATGTGCCACAGGATGGGCCGCCCGCCGATCTCCACCATCGGCTTCGGCCGCGTGCTGGTCTCCTCCGCGATTCGCGTGCCGAGGCCTCCCGCAAGAATTACGACTTTCATTCATTTGGCTCCGAACCGGAGGCACGCTCCCCGCGTATCCCAGACGGCTTCTATACGAAGTGGCGTGACCTGGAAAATCATCGGTCCTCAAGTACTTCCGGGCTCAATAGGTATTTTATTACCTTGCCGCAAGGCTATTGGCGTTTCCGCCCGTAGCCGATACCACTCTGCCCGCCGCACCGGGGCGAGACTGCCCCGAGACCCAGCTGGAACCGATCATGCCCTTTGAAAACTACAAGAACAGCCGCATCCTCGTGACCGGGGGCGCCGGGTTCATCGGATCGCATCTCTGCGAGCGATTGCTCGATTCTGGCGCCGAGGTGGTGTCCGCGGACAATTATTTCACCGGCAGCCGGCGCAACATCGCCCATCTGATCGCAAATCCGCTGTTCGAGGCGGTCCGGCACGACGTCACCTTCCCGCTCTACATCGAGGTCGACGCGATCTTCAACCTGGCCTGCCCGGCCTCGCCGATCCACTACCAGCGCGACCCCGTGCAGACCACCAAGACCTCGGTGCACGGCGCCATCAACATGCTCGGCCTCGCCAAGCGGCTCAAGGCGCGCATCTTCCAGGCCTCGACCAGCGAGGTCTATGGCGATCCCCTGATCCATCCGCAGACCGAGGATTATTGGGGCAACGTCAACCCGATCGGCATCCGCTCCTGCTACGACGAGGGCAAGCGCTGCGCAGAGACGCTGTTCTTCGACTATTGGCGCCAGCACGGCTTGCCGATCAAGGTCGCGCGCATCTTCAACACCTACGGTCCGCGCATGCAGCCCAATGACGGCCGCGTGGTGTCGTCCTTCATCGTCCAGGCGCTCAAGGGTGAGCCCATCACGGTGTTCGGCGATGGCGGGCAGACCCGCTCGTTCTGCTATGTCGACGACCTCGTCGAGGCCATCATGCGATTGATGGTGACGGCAGAAGACATCACCGGCCCGATCAATCTCGGCAACAACTCCGAGTTCACGATCCGTGAGCTCGCCGAGAAGGTCATCAAGCTCACGGGCTCGCGCTCCAGGCTGGAGTTCAAGCCGCTGCCGCAGGACGACCCGCGCCAGCGCCAGCCCGACCTCGCCAAGGCAAAGGCGGTGCTGAACTGGGAGCCGAAGGTCGCGCTCGAGGACGGGCTGAAGGAGACGATCGCCTATTTCAAGCACTCGCTCGACATCGCCTGATCTGCTCGCAACGTCCGTCGTCCGCAGCGAGCTTCCACAATGAGCGCACCGCCCGGCATCCTCAGCAACTTGCGTGCCTATCTGGATTCGAAGGCCGGGCTGAGGACCTTGGTGCTGCTGCACAGTGCCGTCACCTGCCTGTCGCTGATCGAGGTCGCGACCTTCCAGCTCTCCATCGACTTCGACCCGAAACGGCTCTGGATCGCGGTCATCGTTGCGACCGGCTTTTCCGTCGTCTCGCTGCTGTTCGTCGTCGCCCGCTTCAGCTTCGGCTATTTTGCCGGATTCTATTTCTACACGATGATCCTGGGCTTCCTGTGGATCAACGTCTTCTCCGACTACAATTACCCCCGTTTGCTCGCCGGAATTTCGGCGGCATTGGCGCTGCCGCTCCTCCTGATGCCCATGCTGTTCATCCGGGCACCGCTGCGGCCATTCGTGACCCTGTCCAATGTCCGCTTCGAGCATCTGCTGACGATCATCCTGATCGTCTCCATCGCCACCATCGCGGTCGCATCGACCTACAATTTCCGCCTGGTCTCGATCGCAAACATCTACGACTATCGTGACAGCCTCGAATTTCCAGGAGCGGTGCGATATCTCATCGGATGGGTTTCCAGCGCGCTGCTGCCGTTTGCCTTTGCCAGCTACTGGCTGCTCGGCCATCGGTGGCGCGCAGGGCTGGTCCTGGTCCTGCTCCTGCTGTTCTATCCCATCACGCTGACGAAGTTCGCGTTCTTCACGCCGGCCTGGTTGATCGCGCTGGTCGTTCTGTCGCGGCTCCTGGAGGCGAGAGCGTCGGCGATCGCGTCGATTTTCGTCCCGATGCTGATCGGCCTGCTCGTGATCTGGGTGACGGAGGCGAGCCTGGGGAGCATTCCCGGCAGGTATTTCGACATCGTCAACATCCGGATGATGGCGACGGCGTCGGGCGCGCTCGAGCTCTACAACGATTTCTTCGCCAACCACCCGCTGACCTGGTTCTGCCAGATCTCCATTCTCAAGCCGCTGATGCATTGCCCTTACAACGAGCCGCTCGCGGTGGTCATGCAGAACACCTACGATTTCGGCAATGTGAACGCCTCGCTGTTCGCGACGGAAGGCATCGCCTCCGTTGGCCCCTGGCTGGCGCCGCTGACTGCGCTCGCCGCCGGCTTCGTGCTGGCGCTCGGCAACCGCGCCTCCGCAGGGCTACCGCCTCGCTTCATCCTGATGTCGTCAGGCGTGCTGCCGCACGTTCTGCTCAACGTGCCGCTCTCCGTCGCCTTGCTCACCCATGGCACCGCCATCCTGTTCCTGCTCTGGTACGTGATGCCCCGCACCCTGTTCGAAGAAAAGCCGTGACGCCGTGCGCATCCTGATCCTCAACGCCGATTATCCGCGCTTCCTGTCCTGGCTCTACCGGCGCACGCCTGGCCTGGAAAACGAGCCTTACGCGGCGCAGATGGCGGCGCGGAATGCCAGCCTGTTCGGCGTCGCCGATTTCTACTCGCGCAATTTCGCCGGCCTCGGGCACGTCGCCGCCGACATTCATGTCAACAATCCCTGGATGCGGGCCGCCTGGGCTCGCGAGCACGGCCTTGCCGCCGCCGAGCCGCCCTCACCCGGCGCTCCCGCCGCGCGCAGCGCCATTCCCCCCTGGGTGCAGCGTGCAGTCGCCCCTTTCAAGCCTGTGCTGCGGCCACTCGCGCGCAAGGTTGGTCTCAGCCCACGCCTCGATGCGGAAGCGGAAGAGATCTTGCTGGCGCAGATCGAGGAGTTCAAACCCGATCTCATTCTCAACCAGGATCTGTTTCACGTCGACACGCGCCTCGCGCGGCGGATCAAAGGGATCGGCCGCCCGATCCTGATCGGCCAGATCGGCATCTCGCCCTCGCGCGGCGAGGACTGGTCGGTCTACGACCTCATGATCTCGCAGATGGCGGCGGTGGTGGAGTTCTTCCGTGCCCATGGCACGCGCGCGGAAGTCGTTCACCTCGCCTTTGAACCTGATATCCTCGACGTCCTGCCTCCGCCGCCGCAGCAGGAATTCGACGTCACCTTCGTCGGTGCCGTATCGGTGGATCACCAGCTCCGTGTCGCCCAGCTCGAAGCGGTCGCGCGGCGCTACGATCTCAAACTGTTCGGCAGCGGCCTGAACTCCCTTCCCGCCTCATCGCCGTTGCATCGCTGCTATCGGGGCGAGGTGTGGGGCGTCGAGATGTACCAGGCGCTTCGTGCTTCGCGGGTGACACTGAATTCGCATATTGATGCCGCAGGTGCGGAGGCCGGAAACATGCGCCTGTTCGAGGCGACCGGCGTCGGGTGTTTCCTGCTCACCGACTCCAAGGACAACCTGCCCACGTTGTTCGAGCCGGAGACCGAAGTCGCCGTCTGGCGCTCCGTCGACGATTGCCTTGCCAAGATCGAGCGATACCTCGGAGACGACCAGCAGCGCGCGATGATCGCAAGTCGGGGGCAAGCCGGAACGTTGGAGCGACATACCTATCGTCGCCGCGTCGAACAGATATTGCAAATGCTGGCCTAGCGTTGCGGTCGAGCTGCGGCAACGTGCAGCGTTTGCGCCGGCAAGTTCAGCCAAGCCCGATCCTGGGCCGCTGGTAACCCCGGTCCAGGATCGCCTGCCACCAGCCGCGATTGTCGCAATACCAGCGTACAGTCTTGCGCAGCCCGGCCTCGAACTTCTCCGTCGCGGACCAACCGAGCTCGCGCTCGATCTTGCCGGGATCAATCGCATAACGATGATCGTGGCCAGGTCGATCCGTTACGAAGGATATCAGCCCCCGTCGGCCTCCGGACCCGCTTGGCGCCATCTCATCGAGCAGATCGCTGATGGTCTCCACGACGTCGAGATTGGTCCGCTCGGACCGCGCCCCGATGTTATAGGTCTCGCCGACGACGCCGCGCTCCAGGACCGTCGTCAGCGCGCTGGCATGGTCCTCGACGAAGAGCCAATCCCGGATGTTCTTGCCGTCGCCATAGACCGGCAGACTCTCGCCCGCCAAGCCTCGGATCACCATGTGAGGTATCAGCTTCTCGGGAAACTGATACGGGCCGTAATTGTTGGTGCAATTCGTGACGATGGTTGGCAACTCATACGTCTCGCGCCAGGCACGCACGAGATGATCCGACGCGGCCTTGCTCGCGGAATACGGAGAATTGGGTGCGTAAGCGGTCGTCTCGGTAAAGAACCCTTCGCGGCCCAAGCTGCCGAAGACTTCGTCCGTCGATACATGGACCATTCGAAATCGATCCCGCGCCTCCTGCGAAAGACCGCGCCAATAACGCAAGGCTTCCTGCAACAGGGTGAACGTGCCGACGACATTGGTCTGGATGAAGTCGGAAGGCGCATCGATCGAACGGTCGACATGGCTTTCCGCAGCGAGGTTCAACACGGCCGACGGCTGATATTTTTCGAAGAGGAAGCGGAGCGAGTCGGCCTCGCAAATGCACCGTTTCTCGAAGGCATAGCGCGGATTCGAGGTCGCTCCGGGCAGGGAATCAAGGTTCGCCGCGTAGGTCAGCTTGTCGACATTGACGACATTGGCTTCGGTTTCACCGAGCAGAAGGCGCACGACCGCCGACCCGATGAATCCGGCGCCGCCCGTCACGAGGATCGTGGCTCCCTTGAAACGCATGCTTGCGACCTACCTCTTGAAAGCCCGCCAGATCGCCGTCAGGTATTCGCCATAGCTGCTCTTGGCGTTCTTCCGGGCCAGCACCTCGAAGGCGTCGAGAGAGATATACCCCCGCCGCAGCGCGATCTCCTCTGGACAAGCGATGCGAAGACCCTGACGTTGTTCCAGGATCTGCACGAAATGGCTGGCCTCGACGAGCGAGGCATGAGTGCCGGTGTCGAGCCAGGCGAAACCGCGTCCGAACATGTGAACGTGCAGCTCGCCACGCTCGAGATAGGCTCTGTTGATATCCGTGATCTCGAGTTCGCCCCGCGGCGACGGCTTCAGCCCGGCCGCAATGTCGACCACCTGGTTGTCGTAGAAATAGAGTCCCGTCACAGCGACGTTGGATTTTGGCTTGGCGGGCTTCTCCTCGATGGAGACGGCTCGACCCGCGCCATCCAGCTCGACGACCCCGTATTGTTCAGGAGAGTTTACGGTGTAGCCGAAGATCGTCGCACCGCGTGAGCGCGACAAGGCATCTTCCAGCTCTTCCTGCAGGCTGTTTCCGTAGAAGATATTGTCGCCCAGGATCAGCGTCACGGAATCATCGCCGATGAAGTCACGGCCGAGGATGAATGCGTCGGCGAGCCCGCGAGGGCTTTCTTGCGCGACATAGGAGAGCCGCAAGCCGATCTCGGAGCCGTCGCCGAGCAGCGCCCGGAACAGCGGCTGATCCCTTGGCGTGGTGATGATCAGGATGTCCCGGATTCCCGCCAGCATCAGGGTCGAGAGTGGATAGTAGATCATCGGCTTGTCGAACACCGGCAGCAACTGCTTGGAGACAACCGCCGTAACAGGGTAAAGCCGGGAGCCGGTCCCGCCTGCTAGGATGATACCCTTCATGCTCTCCTCGACAGCTTCGAACGCCTGCGCCGCTGCATCTTGCAAATCCCAGCCTCTGAGGAGGCGCGCAAGCGCGAAATTAGACTATTTCGCAATGGATTGCTATGTCCGTCGGCACCAATCCAGGTCGTGCATCGTCAAGCGCCAGCGCTCATGAAACTGCCACCCCTTCCGCGCAAGATCGCCTCACGCATCGTTCGCTCTGTTCCGCTTCTGCGGCGACAAATCCTCGTCTCGACCGACTACCGAGTCCTCGGCGGCGCCGATGAAGCGCGCAGGCTTGCAGCGGCCGATTCAGGATGGCTGAGTGGCCGGACCGCCAGACGGCAGGACCGCGCATATCGTGCGCTGATCGCAGGCATGATGAGCGGAGAACCTCGGCTCGATCTCAGGATAGCAGCCGAAGCTGTGGTCGCCGCAGGTATCGACCGACCGCGCCTGATCGAGATCGGTTGCGGCAGCGGTTATTACTCCGAGGTTTTCGCACAGCTGGTACCACGTGGCGTTCAATACACCGGCATCGATTTCTCGCCGCCGATGATCGCCCGCGCCTGTGAGCGCTATCCTGCCGCTCAGTTTGCCGTTGGCGACGCGACCGATCTGCAATACCCCGACAACAGCTTCGACATCGCCTTCAACGGCGTATCGTTGATGCACATCATCGATTACGAAAAGGCGATCCGTGAAGCAGCGCGGGTCGCCACGCGATATTGCATTTTCCACAGCGCACCCGTCTTCGACGAGCATCATCGAACGACATTCCTTCAGAAATATGCCTATGGCGCGCCGGTCGTCGAGGTCGTGTTCGACAGGCAGGAGCTTCTGGCGATTTCGGAGAAGGCAGGATTGCGCCTCGTCAAGGCCTGGCAGAGCATTCCCTACGACGTCTCCGCGATCACCGGACATCGATCGCGGAGCGAGACTTTCCTGTTTTCCGTCACGTAGGCGTCAGTGCGCCCGACCGCGCCATACCAGGAAGGCGCGGCCGGTGACGATATCCAGGAGATGGATAGCGAACATGACCACGCTGCGCAGCTTTGCTCTCGCGCTCTCCTTCAGATCGGGAACAGCAAAGCGCTTCTGCGGCGCGGCCGTCGCGATCGGCAATATCGGCTCGATCTTCGCCTCGATTTCCAGCAATTCCTGAACATAGGGTTGATAGACGTGCCGGCGCACGCTCGCGGGAAAAGGCGTGCGATAATAGCGATGGCTGTTGAAGACAAACCAGCGTAATCCCTTTCTCAAGCCCTGGAAGTGGAAGAAGATCAGGGGCGTCGCGGAATCCAGCATGACTTTGCCGGCGGTGACGTCGATCATATAATTGCCGACGTTCCAAGGGGCGAGATTTGCGCCGACATTGTCGACGACCCTGACCCTGTTCGAGAGTCCCGGAAACGAGTCGAGATATCGTTGGTCGGCGAACCTTTCACCGTCGACATAGTCGTGACACCACTCGATGCATCGCGCGCGCCACCAGGCCGCGACCGCAAGTCCCGCCTCGTCGCGCCGGACGCCGACCCATCCGACGTTGTAGATCCCGAATTTCAGCAATCGCTTTTCCAGCTGGCGTGGATATCTGTGCGGAATGATCGCGACCGACGCATCCGGCAACTCGTCGTAGATGGCTTCCGGTGACTGGAAGAAATACAGATCACCGTCGAGATAGGTGATCCATTCGGTCTCTGTTTCGCGTGCAGCGACGAACAAGATCCAGGCCGGCGTGCAGGTGAAATAGTACTCGACCGGCGTCCGGCTGGCGCGTGTCGCCGCCACCTCGGGCTCGGCGGCTTCGAATTCGGCCATTCGTATCGGAACGATATCCGGAAGAGCGAGCTCACCGAGCACGTCGTAAGCCTCATCGCTGAGGCAAAGCACCCACAGGCGCGAGCCGGGAGCATGGCGCTGAAGGGACTGGTGCAAAGCCAATCCGCGCGACAGATAGTTGTGATCGAAGTAAGTGCAGTAGACGCGACCGGCCATAGCTCTTCCTCAGCGAGCTTCGGCTCGGACGGCGCTCCGGAACGCATCGTAGTCGCGAATATAGTCGTCGGGATCGTAGGCCTCGGACGCAAACACGAGCAAGGCGGCGTCCTTGCTGTAACTATGCTGGGTGCCCCAGATCATCGGCGGGAGGTAGAGACCGACGCTCGGATTTTCCAGGACGAACTCGCGGCGCGTCGCACCGTCATCGACCATGGCATTGCAGCGCCCCTGAACACAGATCAGGAACTGGTGGCACCGCTTGTGGGCGTGTTCACCGCGTGAGACATCAGAGGGCACACCGAACACGATGAAGTATCGCTTGGGCTGGAACGGAAAGTTCGCCTGCCCCAGTTCACCGACGGTCAGATCTCCACGCGCCTCCCTGATCCAGGGAAACCGGTAGATCTCGACACCCGGGAGATCCGTCGGCGAGACCTCCAGCGACTTGCTGCCGGGGCCCGCGTCTATCTTGATCGGCTGTTGCATCGACATGCCTGATCCCAGTCAAAGCCGGCGCGCGCGCAGCCGGAATGAAAGAATTGGCGCCTTCCCGACCTGGCCTGCAAGCATGGGCTCACCAGCCGTTTGCCGCGGAGATCACCCGACGGATTTCCGTTTCGTCCATGCCGTTGAAACAGGGAATCGTCACGATTTCCCCGGCCAGCGCCTCGGTCTCGATCAGCTCTGCAGCAATCCGTCCCTCGTAGGCCGGCTGCTGATGATCCGGAATCGGATAATGAATGTCGGTGGCGATGCCGTTCAGGTCGAGGTGACGACGAAAGCGCTCGCGATCCTCGCAACGCACCACAAAGAGGTGGGCGACGTGGTCGGCTCCTATCGGCTTGAGGCGCCTGATGCCGGAATGTCTGATTTCGTCGACATAGCGGCGGGCAATGCTGCGCCGCTCTTCGTTCCAGGCGTCGAGATGAGGCAGCTTTGCCGAGAGCAGCGCAGCCTGCATCTCGTCAAGCCGGCTATTTCGTCCCCCCGCGCGGCTGACGCGATACTTCTGATCCCAACCATATTGGCGCAGCTCGCGCAGCCGAGCAGCAAACGCCGGATCATCCGTGGTGATCGCCCCGGCATCGCCGAGAGCGCCGAGATTCTTGGTGGGATAGAAGCTGAAGCAGCCTGCCTTGCCGAAACTGCCGGCCACTTTGCCGTTGCGGCGGGCACCGTGCGCCTGGGCGCAATCTTCAATCACGACAAAGCCCTTCGTGCCACAGTACGACACGATGGCCTCGATCTCGGCAAGCTGGCCGTACAGATGCGTCACCACCACGGCGGCAACGGGCCGACTCTCGAGAGCCCGCCGCAGCGATGCGAGCGCCATGAGCTGAGTTGCTGGATCGACGTCGACATACAGCGGCTCGGCTCCGATCGCCTGGATCGCCGTGCTGCTGTAGAAACCCGCATTTGCGACCGTAGCGACCGCGTCACCCGCCTTCACGCCGGCCGCGCGCAACGCAAGCTCGATCGCATCGGTCCCATTGGCGACCCCGATGGCGTGTCGCACGGAACAATAAGCGGCGAAGCCTGCCTCGAAACGCGCGCCCTCCTCCCCCTGGATGAACCAGCCACGGTCGATCACCCGGCTGGCGGACGCGACGAGATCATCCCGGATCGAGTTATTCTGCCGAAGAAGGTCGTTCAGCGGAACGCGCTGCATGATCGTTTCGTGGGGGTGGCGCGTGACATGGGCTAAGCAATGCCACTCTATTGGCCTCTAGGCAAGGCTGCCGAGCGCAGCCGTTCGCGGCGAAAAAGCGGGCCGCTGGCATGTGATCCGCCTTCGCGCTCCCTCGCTCTCTAACACGGAATCAAGCCGAGAAGGCGCTGCCGCCAGCGCCCGTTCAGAAGCGGACTGGCAGCGCAGGCCATCACGGCCAGCCAGATCGCGCATTCCACGACGAAGTGCACGAGACCGCTCCCCGGCACCAGCGCGGTGATCGCCTGCCCGATCAACCAGCCCGACGCAACGATGCCGACACCCATCAGGATCAGCAAGGCGATGTGCCTGAAGGGATGATGCAGGGTCTGGCGCATGACCATCAGCGCGAGCAATCCGAACTGGATCAGGATGTCGCTGGCCACGACGGCGAGCGCGGCGCCCAGTGGCCCCTGCCGCGGAATCAGGACGAGGGACAGCACCAGGAACACCACGAGCTGGAGGCCCTTGGTTCGGATCAGCAGGTCGCCACGATTGCTGTAATTGGCGAAGACCAGAGCCAGCAGCGATGGCGCGACGGCGGCCGAGCCGAGCAGCAGCGTCACCGTGAGCGGCGCGTCATAGGGAATGCTGTCATGGGTCCACAAGGCGAAGAAGTCCGGCCAGAACGGCAGCAGGCCGGCGACGATCAGGCAGGCAAGGCCGGTCACGAACACCGAGCCATGGGCGTAGAGCCGGCGCAGCCGGTCCTTGTCGCCGATCGCGTTATCGTGGCCGAGCTCGGCCGCGAGCGGCAGCGTCACCTGGAGGCACAGGCCGCGCACCAGGCTCGCGATCACGCGCGTCAGACCCCATTGCGCCACCGCGACGCGGTTCGTGACCAGCGCGGAGACGAGCAGCACCGGGACGTTGACGAGCGCCAGCTCGGTGATGTTGGCGACCGCAAAGGGCAGCGCGCGGCCGAACTGCCCGAGGCTCCAGCGGAGCGAAGGTGATGGCAATGGCGGCTTGCCGGCCCGGCGCAGGAACGGAAACAGCCGCGGCGCGTCGAAGGCCGCGAGCAGGATCGCGAACAGCAACTGCATCGACACGAAGGCGATCGCGACCGCAAGCAGGCTGCCGAACACTGCGAGTGCCGCGAGCTGGGCGACCTGGCCGAGCAGCAGCGCCGCGTTTTGCAGCCAGACCGTCCGGCCATATCGGCCGCGGACCCGATAGAGGCCTGAGACCAGATTGGCGGGCACGGTGAGAAGCATGCCCAGGATCATCACGAGCATCGCGGCATCGAATGTCGGCGTGTCGTGAAAGCCGAGCACGGCTGAAGGCGGCGCAAGAAACACCGCCGCGCACAACAGGACACCGAGCACCGCGACGATGCCGAGATAGATCCGCAGCAAAGCCGAATAGAACGTCGCCGTGCGCCCGTCGCAATCGGCGCAAGCCTTGAATGCGAGAAAGCGGTTGATCGCGCGCAGCTGCAGTCCGGCATCCGCGACGACGACGAGGCTTCCCGCCGCGTAGATCGCAAGCCAGGCGGCGAGCGTGTCGCCGCTCCAGACATGCAGAAAGGCGGGGATGAGCAGCAATTGCTGCGACAGCCCGAGCGCCATCTGGACCAGGTTGGCCGACCAGCCCTGCAACAGACGGCGTGCACGACTGACGCCACCAGGCCCGCTCACGCCGCCAGCCGTGCCGGGCACGTCGATTTGCTCGTCGGTCAAGCCGGCGTCCTTCCCGTCAAGCCATCGGCCCGGCGCGCCCGCCAGCGCTCAGAGCCCATCCGACTCGCCGTTCTTCGGCGTCGAACGCGGCACGAAAGGGGCGAAGGACGGATCGGACGGGCCCGGCATCGTCAGCTTGCCCCCGGCCTCCGCGGACGGCGGCGGGGGAGCGGCGGCTTCCAGCCGCTGGAGTGCCAGCACCTCGCTGCGCTCGCCCTGCTTGAACGTCACCTCACGCGGCTGCACCGAGGTCAGCGACCAGCCGCCGAGCGATTCGCCCTGCCGCAGACGCACGACCTTCTGGTCGAGGCGGTTGACGAGAATTGCGATCGCATCGCCCTCACCCACCACGGCCCCGACCAGCAGCAAGGGCGGCGGTGCCTCGACCGGCTTCGGCGCCGGCGCGGGGGTTTCCTCGACCGGCGCGGCGGCGATTGCGCGCGGCGGTGGCCGGCGCATCGCCGAGAAGATCGGGCGCTCCTGGGTGGCGGACAGCGCCGAAAGCGGCACCGACCACAGCGGATTGCCGCGAGGAACGGGCCTGCTCGGCGACCATTGCGCAGGCTGCGCAATCGGTCTGATCTTTCCGACGTCGATACTTCCGGCAGGATTGCCTGCGGTGTCGTCCGGCAGGACGTCCAGCCGCGAGGAGGTGGCCGCCATGGCTCCGGCGGCGCCCAGAGCCGCACACAGCATGGCCAATCCTGTCGGCCTCAGCCACCCGGACATCGATATTCCCCTGCGGCCACAGGCCGCGCCCCGCCGACGGCGAAGCATCCGAGCCAAACTAATTCCGATCCAGAACCTCATCAACACCTCATCAACCCACGCAGCCCCATTCGCCCCACCCCACACCCGCCGTCCCGTCCTGCACCCGTTGCAGTGCATGAAATTGTTGCCAGACAGCCACGATAGCTGAAAATACAAGCGGAGCAGGCTGGAAACCGGCGCAAATGGATATCCGTTCATTGCCGGGCGTTGCGGCGCCATGACAACATGGCACGGGCGCCGGGCATCAGCACGCGCCCCGGTTGCATGCCCGAAACGATTTTTTTGGTGATTTGAGACGATCGGATGGCCGGACCGACAAAGGCAGGTGGGCGGATCGGATACGGGCTGCGCTCCATCGGACGCGGGTCGCTGGCGACGCTCCTCGCCACCACTGCGCTCGGCGTCGTCGCCGCGCATGCCGTCGACGGCACGTGGGCCGGCGGTTCCTCGGACTGGACGGACCCGACCAACTGGACATCCAACCCGAGCGTGCCCGACGGCACCGCGATCTTCAGCACCATCGGAAGCACGGCGGTCGACAACAACAACGGCGTCGTCACCATCGGCACGATCCAGTTCGCGGGCACCTCGCAGGCCTACACGTTCACGATCGGCAACCCGTTCATCGTCAATGCCACGGGCATCGTCAACGGCGATACGGTGAATACCCAGACCTTCCAGGTCACCTCCGGCAACAACCTGGTGTTCCAGAACAACAGCACCGCGAGCGGCGGCGCCGGGGCCGTGACGATCACGAACGATGCCGGCGGCAACGTCAACTTCATCCAGAACAGCACGGCGGGGACGGCAAGTCTCCTCAACAGCGGCTTCGTCACCTTCGAGGATTCGGCTTCTGCCGGTAACGCGCAGATCACCAACAACGCCACCGGCCAGATCGATTTCTTCACCAGCGCCTCGGCCGGCACGGCGACGATCAACAACGGCGCAGGCGGCGTAGTGAACTTCCACAACAACACCACCGCCGGCACCTCGACCATCACCAATGACGGCACGGTGAATTTCGACGGCTCCGCCACCGGCGGCAGCGCCAAGTTCATCACCAATGCCGGCGGCACCGTCGATATGTCCGGCCTCACCAGCGGCGGAATGACGGCCGGTTCGATCGAAGGCGCCGGCAATTACGTGCTCGGCGCCAACACGCTCACCACCGGCAGCCTCAACAGCTCGACCCAGGTCGACGGCGTGATTTCCGGCGCCGGCGGCGGGCTGACCAAGGTCGGCACGGGCACGCTCACGCTGACCGGCATCAACACCTACACCGGCGCGACGACAATCTCGGCCGGAACACTGGCATTGTCGGGCTTCGGCAGCATCTCGTCATCCAGCGTCGTCACGGTCGACGCGACGTTCGACATCTCCGGCGTAACGCCACTGTCATTCAACGCCATCACGACACTGGCCGGCAGCTCTTCCGGCGTCGTCAATTTGGGTGGCATCAGGCTCGTGATGACCAATGCCTCGACCGAATTCGCGGGCGTGATCCAGGGCACGGGCGGGATCGAGGTCTTCGGCGGTACACAGACGCTGTCCGGCGTGAACACTTATTCGAACGCCACCCAGATCGATGCCGGCGCCACATTGGCACTGAAGGGGGCCGGCTCGATTGCAAGTTCGGCGTTCGTCTCGTTCAGCGCGCCGAATGCCACGTTCGACATCTCGCAGACGACCTCCGGCACATCGGTTCGCGGTCTGGGTTCGCCGGGCGGCAGCGGCATCGTCGCACTCGGATCGAAGACGCTGACGATCACGTCCGGCAGCGTCTTCGGCGGCGTGATCCAGGACGGCGGCATTGCCGGGGGCAGCGGCGGCAGCGTCATCATCGGCGCCAGCGCCGTTCAGACGCTTGGAGGCGTCAACACCTATACCGGAACGACCACCATCCAGGCCCTGGGTGAGCTCGACCTCGTCAACGCCGGCGGCACCGACGGCAGCATCGCGACATCAAGCAACGTCGTTGCCAATGGCACGTTCGACATCACGGCGCTCAACGCCGGCACCTCGATCAAGTCGCTGTCGGGGTCCGGCAATGTCAACCTCGGCGCCAACACGCTGACGATCACGAACGGCAACGGCACATTCGCGGGCGTCATCGACGATGCCGGCGCCGGCGGCGGCCTCACCATGACCGGCGGCACGCAGACGCTGACCGGCGTCAACACTTATGCCGGCGCCACAACGGTCAATGGCGGCACGCTGGTGGTGGATGGTTCGCTCCTGAATAGTCCAGTCACCGTCAATTTCGGCGGCACGCTCGGAGGTATCGGCGCGGTCGCCGGCATCGACGTGAACGGCGGCACGCTTGCCCCGGGCAATGCGGCAAACCCGTACGGCACGCTCAGCGTCGCCGGAAACGTCACCTTCACCGCCGCGTCGACCTATCTGGTCCAGGTCTCCTCGACCAGTGCCAGCCTGACCCAGGCCAACGGCACCGGCGACCTCGGCGGCGCGACGGTGCGCGCGAATTTCGGCACCGGCACACTGAAAAAGCAGTACGCGATCTTCTACGCCGCGGGCGGCCTCGTCGGCACCACCTTCAATCCGACCGTCGTCTCCAACATGCCGACGGTCAATGCGACGCTGAGCTACGACGCCCTGACCGCGTACCTCAACATCGGCCTCGATTTCACACCGGCGGGCGGCCTCAACGTCAACCAGCAGAACGTCGCAAACACGCTGTCCAACTTCTTCAACACCACCGGCGGCATTCCCGCCGCTTTTGCCGCGCTGACGCCGTCAGGACTGACCACCGCCTCGGGTGAGCCCGGCACCGGCATCATCCAGTCGGCGATCAATGCCGACGGCCAGTTCCTGAATCTGATGCTCGACCCGACCGTCGTCGGACGCAGCGGCGGATTCGCCAAGGCGGGCAGCGTGGCTCAATTCGCCGAAAGCGACGACGCAGCCGCCTATGCCTCGATGCGGCCGGCCACCGCACGCGAGCGCGAGGCCTATGCGATGGCGACCAAGGCGCCGTTGCTCTCCTCGCAGCCGAGCAGCCGCTGGAGCGTCTGGGCGGCAGGCTATGGCGGTTCGGCCCAGATCGGCGGCAACGCGCAGGTCGGCTCGCAGGATCTGACCGCGCGGACCTGGGGCGGCGCGGCCGGTGCCGATTACCGGCTCTCGGTGGACACGCTGGTTGGCTTTGCACTCGGCGGCGGCGGCCTGAACTACTCGCTCGCCAATGCGATGGGGTCAGGTTCGGCCGATTTGTTCCAGGCCGGCGTCTACGGCCGGCACAATTTCGGACCGGCCTATATCTCGGCTGCGCTCGCCTATGGCTGGCACGACGTCACCACCAACCGCACCGTGGCGCTCGCCGGGGTTGACCAGCTCCAGGGCCGCTTCAAGGCCGACACGTTCTCGGCCCGCTTCGAGGGCGGCTATCGCTTCACGACGCCGCTGATCGGCATCACGCCCTACGCCGCGGCGCAAGTGACGAACTTCAACCTCCCGAACTACTCGGAAGCCAGCCTCAATGGCGGCGGCCTGTTCGCCCTGAACTACGCCTCGCAATCGTTGACCGATACCCGATCCGAGCTCGGCCTGCGCACCGACAAGTCCTATGCCATGCAGAACGGCGTGCTGACGCTGCGCGGCCGCGCCGCCTGGGCGCACGACTACAATCCGAACCGCGCCGTCACCGCGCTGTTCCAGACCTTGCCGGGCACCAGCTTCGTCGTGAACGGCGCCAGGGTCGATGCCGATTCCGCGCTCGTCAGCGGCAGCGCCGAAATGAAATGGCTGAGCGGCTTCTCGATCGCCGCCACCTTCGACGGCGAATTCTCCGGCAACGTCACCAGCTATGCCGGCAGGGGCGTGTTCAAGTATTCGTGGTGAGTTGATCCACGACGTTTTCGAGCGAAGTGGATATCGGTTCGCGTAGAGAAAACGCACATAAACAAAAACCTAGCGCACTACTTCCCCGCCTGCCACTGGCCCGAGACGCCCAGGATCACCCTGACGCGGCCGCTCGGAGCATCGCCCAGCGCCGTGGTCTGCGGCACCTGGACGTCGAGCTGATCGACGAACAGGAACGGCATGCCGGCCTCGAGATCGTAGAGCAGCTTCTGGAGCGCCGGCTGCTCCAGCTCGCAGCTCACGACGAGACCGACGAAGCCGTCCTTGGTCTGCGCTCCGGACACGTCGACCTGCGAGGACTGCACCTGGCCGCCGACATCGCCGACCGCCGTGGCGACCCGCTGCAACAGATTGGCGCCTGCGACCGTCACGGTCGGACCTTCCAGAAACGGCGTGCCGGGATGCTCGGCCATTGCGGCCGCTGCGGGCTTGGCGCCACTCTTGCGGCCGCGAAACTGGTCGAGCAGGTCCGAGGTCTGCGCCAGGGCCTGGCGATGGGCGAGGATCTCGGCGATCGACAGCCCACTGGTCAGCAGCAGCGCGCCGGTAACCGCCGCATAGAGCGTCACCGCGATCAGCGGCGAGCTCGCAAGCGCTCGCGCAACCGCATTGCCGCCGGTGACCTTGGCACCGCTCATGGCGCGTTCCTCGGTTCGATCTGCGCCTCGATATGGAAGCGCTCGCCGGGATCGGAGGAGCTGCGCGTGGTCGGGGCGTAGAAGGTCGCGCGGGTGAAATGCTGCGACTGCTCGATCAACGGAATCAGCGAAGGCGCATCGCGGGTGATGCCGCCGATCTGCAGCTTGTTGCCCGTCAGATGCAGCTCGGTGACATAGGTGTGATCGGGCAGCACCCGGCTCAGCGTTTCCAGCACGATCACGCTTGCCGCCGTCTCGTACTTGCGCCGTTCGAGCTGCGCCAGCGGCGAGCGCTCGCCGGCATCGCTGCCACGGAGCGCGGCGCGGCGCTGGGTGATCTGCCGTTCGAGCTCTCTCTCCTGCGTGCCGAGACTGTCAGCCAGGTAGCTTGCGGCAACCGATGCGGCAACCGCCGCGACGGCGACGAGAGCGAGCGCTGCTTGCAGCGCCCGGCTCAGGCGCGCCGGATCGACTGCACCGCGCGATCTCTGCTCGAACACCTTGATCCGCCCGCCCTCCGTTGCCTCCGTCGCGATCGCGACGGCCGATGGATGGAAGGCGGAGACCGCCTCGACATAGCTCATCGCCAGCTTGCGCGGCGCGGCGGCGATCTCCGTGGTGATGCTGTCGCTGCCGCGCGGCACCGGCGCGCGGCAGCCGAACACGGCCTCGCTCGCGGTCCAGGGCGTCAGCCGGTCGATCTGCGCCCGCACGATACCGTCGAGGAAGTCGGCCGCGCGTGCCGGCAGCTCCAGCGGACGAAACAGGAAGCGCGACGGCCGCAGCACGATCTCGATCCGGCTGCCGCGGGCGAGCTGCGCGAAATCGGCACTCGCAAACCTGCCATCCTCGAACGCGATCTCCTTCGGAACATTCTCCGCCTTGGCCGCCTCCAACGCGAACGCGCCGGTCTCGCTTTCGACCAGCCGCACCACTCGCGGCGACACCATCCGTTCCAGCGCACGAACGACCGTGCCGGCCACGGTCCCGGTCCAGGCATCGAGAACGGCGCGGAGGGGTTCGAGCGAGCTCATCTCACAGGGGCTTTCCGGCAGAACCGTCGACGGCGTTGTGCCACGACAATACACGATACGGCTCATCGCCGCTGTCGAGAAGCAGGATGACGATCTCAGCCGAGCTTCGCCGGCGCGAGGGCAGCTCGACGGCGACCGTTACCCGGTACGCCTTCGAGCCTTCGGCCGTCGCATTGGGTGCGCCGGCGAGCCCGACCAGGGCGCGGGGATCGACGTTGGGGTCGGCGCGGTCGCGCAGCACCTGCTGCAGCGTCACGGGCGTCATGCCCGGCAGCGCCGCCACCACCTGCGGCGCGGCGTCGAGCACGTTCACCGCCCGCAGATTGCTGAACACCGTGACGAAGGGCAGCACGCGCTCCACGACTGCAGGCGGAATGCCGCGCACCAGCCAGAGTTCGTCGCTGTGCGGAAACGGCGCGTGGCGCGGCAGATAGGGTGCACCGAGTGTGCGGTAGTAGGAATCCTCCGGATTGTCCTGGCCGGGCTCCGACGACGAGCGCCAGGCGAGAATCCGGTCGGCATAGACGGGTGCGTCGGTCGCGGAGACACCGAGCGCCGTCATCAGGCCCGACAGCAACGGCTTCGGCGCCATGTTGAGATCGACGCGCGCAGCCTCCGAGCGGAACGTCACGTTCACGCGGCCGGCGCCGACTCGGGCATTGAAGGTGCCGCTGGTCGGACGCGTCGCCTCGCTCTGTGCCGTCAGGCGGTAGGCCGCAAGTTCGATCCCGGCGTTGACCAGCGCATCGGCCTGCAGCCTGTCGGCGTTGACCGCGACCGTGACCGCCGTGTTGGTCACGTAAGTCAGATAGATCAGCGCGAGTGTCGCCAGCGCCGCCATCATCCAGAGCACCGCCACGACGATGAAGCCGCGGTCATCGCGAAGCCTTGCATGGTCGTGCCTTGCCCCGCTCAAAGCTGCTGCTCCTCTTTCTCCGCCTGTTGCGGCCGGGTCCGCGCGGTGACGCACGTCGCCGGATTCTTGGCCCGCGCGCATTCGGCCGGGGCCGTGATGCGCGGGACCACGGCACCCGAGACCGCGAGCACCTGTCCGCTCGCACTGTCCCGCACGGTGATGCGAATGCGATCCGGCAGTTGCGGCTGCCCGCGCCAGGTCGGCTGCCACTGACCGTCGGGGCCAGCATAGGCGAAGCTCACGCGGAACGGCGCCCGGATCAGCACGACCTGATCGACGAAGCGGATCTGCCCGTCGGTCGGCATCGGCTGAAACGGCGCGCGCTCGCGCACCAGCGCGAGCCCCTGCGCGTCGGCCTTCTCGATCAAACGGACGAATTCGAGGCCTGGACGAGCGCTCGGGCCGAGAGCGGTGCGCAGGAAGGTCACCGACAATTCGGCGCCGTCGAACAGCGGCACTCTGGCGTCGCCGTTCACGGTAATCTGCTCGGCGACCGTGAGATCGGCGACGATGCGGTCGAGCCCGATCGCAAGACGCTCCGCCCGCTGCACGCGGGCGATGCCGCGATTCCAGTTCGGCAGCCACTGTGCCGTCACGGTCGCCAGCGCCGCCAGGATGACGGTCATCAGCAGGGTGGCGAGCAACACTTCGAGCAGGGTGAAGCCTGCCTCGGCGGCCAGTGCGCGCCGCAGGCGATGCATGGTCAGGCTCTTCATTGCGAAGCCCTCGGCACCAGCTTCACGGTGGTGATCTGGATCGCGCTGCCATCGGCGCGCTGGAGCCGCAGATTGACAGCCAGTGGCACGAAACGATCGCTGGCGGGATCGCCGCCCGGCACGTTCATTGGCGCCACGTCGACCCGCCAGCGGCTGCCGGCCAACTCGCCGCTGCGCCGGCCGGGTTTCAGCAGGGAGCGTACCGGCAGGTTCGCAAGCAGGGTTTCGGCGGTGCCCGCGAGTGCCAGCCGCTGGTCGATCGCGCGCGTGCCCTTCGCCGTGGTGGCGACGACCGAGCCGATCGTCCCGAGCACGACCGCGATGATCGCGAGCGCGATCAGCGTCTCGATCAGGGTGAAGCCGGCGGTATCAGAGCTTCTGCGAGACAATCTCGACGCCTCCGGTCAGCCAGTTGACACGCACCTCGTAGCCGATGCCGGGCCGCGCCAGGGCGATCACCCCGCCGCACGACATGCCCGACGGAAAGAAATCGATCGACCTCCCTGCGGCCCGGTCGGCACAGCGCGAGGCCAGCATCGCCTGCACCACCACGTCCTCAGGCAGGCGGATGGTCCGCCCGGTGACGCCGGAACGGATCGCGCGCGCCTCGGCATCCACCTGCGTCGTCACCCTGGTCTGCCGGCGCAGCGCCGCGTTGCGATCGGCCTTCAGCAGCGCCGCGGTCTCGACCGCGTAGCTCTCCAGCCGCGCCCGCGTCGTGCTGCGCGGTATAGCCGGCAGGATGATGGCCGCGAGCAGGCCGATGATCGCGAGCACGCACAGGATCTCGATCAGCGCAAAGCCCCGCGCCTCGCCAATGCCTTCAGCGCGCGCCGCTGACAATGTCGGCCGCCGTTCCACTGCCGCCTTCCTGACCGTCCGATCCCAGCGAAATGATTTCATAAGGCGCGCTCGCGCCGGGCGCGCGATAGACGTAGATGTGCCCCCAGGGATCGCTCGGCACCACGCCGCCGCGCAAGTAAGGGCCGTTCCAGCCGGCCTGATTGGTGTTGCGGGTCAGCGCGGCGAGGCCCTCGTTCGAGGTCGGATAACGGCCGAGATCGAGAAAATAGAGATCGAGCGCGCTGGAAAAGCTCTCGATCTGGATCTTCGCCGCCTTCGCCTTGGACTCGCTGAGATAGTTCAGCACCCGCGGGCCGACCAGCGCCATGATCATCCCGATGATGGTGATCACGACCAGCATCTCGACGAGGGTGAAGCCTGCCTCTCCTCGCCGCGCGCGCCGCCGGCCGCGCCTTAACGATGGACGTTTGATCACCTCAACCCTCCCAGTCCTAACCGACAATCTGGCTCACCGACATCAGCGCCGTCATCACCGATGTGATCAGGCCGCCGACCACCAGCGAGATCGCGATGATCGCGGCCGGGCCCGCGATGCCGACGGCGCGATCCAGCGTGCGTTGCAGCTTGGCTTCGTAGAATTCGGCGACGCGTCCCGACAGCATCGGCAATTGCCCGGTCTCGTCACCGAGCCGGAGCATGCGCACCGCCATCGCAGGCAGCGCCTCCGTCTCGGCCAGCGCGTCGGACAGTTTCGAGCCATGACGAACGCGATCGGCGGCATCGCTCCAGACCGCGGACGGGCCGGTCGTCGCCATCATGTCGACGAGGATGCGCAGCGTGACGGTGAGATTGACGCCGCTGCCGAGCAGCAGGCCGAGATTGCGGCAAAACAGCGCCGTCCGGTATGCGCTCATCACGTTGCGGATCGCCGGCAACCGCGTGATTGCATTGGTGGCACCGCGACGGACGCGCTCCTGCCGAAGCAGGAGCCACGCCGCTGCGATGGTGGCCGCGAGGCCAGCCAGCACCGCATCCGAATTGCCGCGCAGGAACGTGGAGATGTTGAGGAAGACGCCGACGACCGGATCGATCTTGGCGCCGAAATCCTGCAACACCGATGCAAACTGCGGCAGCACGAAAGTGAGGAAGAACAACAACACGCAACCGGCCGCGCCCAGCACGAACAGGGGATAGCGGACGGCGTCCGACAGCCGCCGCCGCAGAGCTTCGCTGCGCGTGCGTTCGCCGGCGAGCACCTCCAGCACCTGGTCCAGCGATCCCGAGGCCTCGCCGACCCGCACCAGCGCGACATACATCGGCGGGAACAGCCCCTCGTGCCGCGCCAGCGCCTCGGCAAAGCTCTCGCCCGCAACGACGCGCGAACGGATGTCGGCGACGACCGGACGCAGCCGGCCGAAATCGGGATCGGCCGCAAGCAGCTCCAGTCCGTCATTGATGCGGGCGCCGGCGCGCAACAGCAGCGCCAGGTCGCGAGTGAAGATGGTGACGTCTTCCGGCTTCGGCCTGTTGAAGAGGCTGAACACACGACCCGCCGAGCCGCCCTCTTCCGGCGTGACGTTGTCGACCAGCACGAGGCCGAGCCGCTCGATCCGCTGCGCGACATCGCCCGGCGCAGGCGCGGCGATGGCGCCGGAGACCAGCTCGCCGTTGGCATTGAGCGCGCGGTAGCGATAGTTCGGCATGGGTGTCAGCGCACCGTCGTGACGCGGAAGACCTCGGGCACGGTGGTAAGCCCTGCCCGGCATTTGGCGACCGCATCCTCCAGCATCGTCGTCATGCCGCCCCGCATCGCGGCGGAGTCGATCGAATGGGAGTCGGTCTGCGGGCCGATCAGGGCGCGCACTTCGTCGGTCATTTCGAGGATCTCGAACACGCCGTTGCGGCCGCGATAGCCGGTGCCGCCGCAGCGTTCGCAGCCGCCGGCCTCGTGCACGACCTCGCCGCACTTGAAGCCGATCACCGCAAAGCGCGGGTCCTCGGCGAGATCGGCTTCGGTCAATGCATGCGGCACCTTGCAGCGATCGCAGAGCACGCGCACCAGACGCTGCGCCACCACCGCGCGCAGCGTCGACTTCAGCAGGAAGCCCTCGATGCCGAGATCGATCAGGCGCGGCACGGCGGCCGCGGCGGTCTCGGTATGCAGCGTCGTCAGGACGAGATGGCCGGTGAGCGCCGCGTGGATCGCGATATGCGCGGTCTCGGCGTCGCGGACCTCGCCGACCATGATCACATCAGGGTCCTGACGCACGAAGGCGCGCATGGCGGAGGCGAAGGTGAGCCCGATCGACGGCTTGACCTGGGACTGGTTGATGCCGGGGATCTCGTATTCGACGGGATCCTCGATGGTGAGGATTTTTCGCGTGGGCTCGTTCAGGATCGAGAGCATGGTGGCGAGCGTCGTCGTCTTGCCGCTGCCGGTCGGACCCGTCACCACGATCATGCCGTGGGGCATCGCGAGCAGCCGCGTCATCACGCTCTCGTCGCGCGCGGCAAGCCCGAGCTTGCTCATCTCCAGCAAGCCGCGGTCGCGCGGCAACAGGCGGATGACGGCGCTCTCGCCGTGCTGCGTCGGCATGGTGGCGACCCGAACGTCGACCTCACTGCGCCCGACGCGCACGCGCGCGGCACCGTCCTGCGGCAGACGCCGCTCCGCGATGTTGAGGCTGGCAAGAATCTTGATGCGCGAGATCAGCGCCTGCGGCGGAATGCCGTGCGGCGACGGCAGCGCGCGCAACAGGCCGTCGACGCGCATGCGCACGACAAGTCCCGCACGGAACGGCTCAACATGAATGTCGCTGGCGCGCAGATCCACCGCGCGCTCCAGCAGATCATTGAGCGCGCGCACCACCGGCGCGCCGCTGGCGAGATCGCGCAGGCTCTCGATGTCGTCGTCGGACTGCTGCGCAACGCTCCGGCTGCTGCGATCGGCACTTGCATCGTCGGCATCGGCCCGCTGATCGAGAACCGTGGTGATATCCTCGTAGGAGGCCACGACGACATCGACCGGTGCTCCGAACACGATCTCGGCGGCGCGAATGGCCGCCGTGTCGGAGGGATCGGCAACAGCCAGCCGCAACAGATCGCTCTGCGCACTGAAAGGGAAGATGGTGGATTCACGCAGGAAGCGGCGCGAGAAGCCGTCGAGGCGAGGCGTCGCCGCGAGCAGTTGCGGAAGGCTCAGGCGCGGCAGAGAAAAATGATCGGAGACTTCATCTGCGAATTCGGCGGCGGAAAGATCCGTGGCCTCCCACAATTCGCGCAAGGGTCGTGTGAGCGCGGGGTTGGCCGACTTGTCGACATGGGCATGCGCCCGCACCGGCAATGAGTATTTTTCCAGGAGATGTTGCCGGAAGCTATCTGCGGAGCGGTCGCGCATCGCATTCACAGCGTTGACCTTGTTACCTGAAAGCAACAACTTCGGCGGGTGAAGGCAAGTCCTTTGCCCTTGACTTATTTCTTAGCAAAAACATAATCGTGGCGCAAATTATTGCGCGTCCGAGCCTAGGGGGATCGGATGCTATATTCAGTCAACTCCAGCGTTGGCAGGCGTATTTTGATTGAGGTGGTTCAACCGCTTTTGCGCCTTCGCTCAGCGTTGTCTGGAACGCTCCTGCTGTTGTCCGCCTTCGCGCTCGGGGCCTGCATCGTCACCGCTGATCAGTCGATCGAATCCGATCCAAAGGATCCGCGCGCCCAGGACATCGCCGACAAGGTCCGCTCCCTCGATCTTCAGCCGCGTCAACCTGCCGATGCGGGCGCCAGCGGCATTGCGCAGACGCGATCGTCGAAGCCGGCGATCTATCTCAGCGATGGTGCAACGCCGCAAGGCGGCGCGCTGGCCGAGCGCGACGATGGCGGCGGCAGCGGCTACGATCTCAATTTCGAGAACGCGCCGGTCACCACCGTCGCAAAGGTCATCCTTGGTGACGTATTGAACCTCGGCTACACGATCGACCCGCGTGTGCAGGGGACTGTGACGCTGGCCTCGGTGCGGCCCGTGCCCAAGGCGGAAGCACTCTATGTGCTGGAGAACGCGCTACGCATGTCCGGTGTCGCGCTGGTCCGTGACCGCACCGGCTATCGTCTGCTGCCGGCACCGGAAGCCGGTCCCGGCGGCGTCGACCGCTCGCTGAACGCCGCGGCCGGCCAGGGCATCACCGTGGTGCCGCTACGCTACGTCTCGGCGCAGAACATCTTCAAGCTGCTCGACGCCTTCGGGGTGAAGGCCCAGACCATGCGTCCCGACAGCGCGCGCAACACGCTGATCGTCAGCGGCAGCGGCACCGACCGCGCGACTGCGGTCGACACCATCCTCTCCTTCGACGCCGACTGGATGCGCGGGCAGTCGGTCGGCATCTTCCCGGTGCGTAATTCCACGCCGGAGCCGCTCATCGCCGAGATCGAAAAGATCATGGATTCCGGCGAAGGCGGCCTGGGCCAGAACGTCGTGAAATTCCAGCCGATCGGCCGTCTCAACTCGATCCTGGTCGTCAGCCAGAAGCCGGAATATCTCAAGCGCGCGCAGACATGGATCGCGCGGCTCGACCGCTCCGACACCGAGGGCGTGAACCTGAAATCCTATCCGCTGCGCTACGGCAACTCCAAGGCGGTGGTGGCGCTACTGAACGAGATCCTGTTCAGCCAGAGCGCAACCAGCACGTCATCGCTGGACAATTCCGCGGGCCAGATCTCGCCCGGTGCAGGCATCGCGACGTCGTCGTCAGGAACCAATCCGATCGCCTCGCTCAGCGCGCTCCCGACCGCGGCCTCGGGTGCCGCAACTCCGGTCACCGGCGCTCCCGCGCTCGCCGCACGCCCCACCCCTTCGGCGGCCGGCGTGCAAGGCCAGGACAACGGCTCCGGCTCGCTGCTCGGCAGCGGCGCCAGGCCCGTCAACAATGCGATCCTGCAGAACGTGCGGATCACGGCCGACGTCACCAATAACGCCGTGCTGGTCTACGCCAACGCGGAATCGCAACGCGTGGTCGAGCAGACGATCCGGCAGATCGACCGGCCGCAGCGCCAGATCGCGATCGAGGCGACGATTGCGGAGGTCACGCTGAACGACGCCTTGAACTACGGCGTCCAGTTCTTCATCGCCAGCAAGCACGGCTCGGTCTCCAACGTCATCGGCGGCGTCAGCAACAGCGCCTCCGTCGGCAGCAACATCGAGCAGCAGACCAGCGCGGTCAACGCCGCCGCCGGCGCGCTGCTCGGCCGTGCGCTGCCCGGCTTCAACTTCCTGATCGGCGCGGAAAACTCCCCGCGCGTCGTGCTCGACGCGCTCCACAACGTGACCACCGTCAAGGTGCTGTCCAACCCGTCGCTGGTCGTGCTCGACAATCAGCCGGCGACCTTGCAGGTCGGCGACCAGGTGCCGTTCTCGACCGGCACCGCGACCGTGCTGACCGCCAACAACACCGTCGTCAACACCATCGACTACAAGAACACCGGCATCATCCTGCGCGTGCTGCCGCGCGCCAACGCCAACGGCAACGTCGTGCTCGACATCGAGCAGGAGATCTCGAGCGTCGCCGCCGGCAGCACCGGCTCGCTGACGCCGACGATCTCGCAGCGCCGGGTCAAGAGCTCGATCGCGGTGACGAGCGGCCAGACCGTGCTGCTCGCTGGCCTGATCAGCGAGACCGAGAACAAGCAGCGCCAGGGCATTCCGATCCTCGATTCCATTCCCGGCGTCGGCGATGCGTTCTCGCACCAGGGCAGCACGCGCGCCCGCACCGAGCTGATCCTGTTCATCCGCCCGACCGTCATCAAGGACGGCGTCGATGCGCACGTCATCGCGGAGGAAATGCGCAGCAAGATGAACAGCCGCCTGGTCGGCACCAGCAATCCCGTGGTCTCCGTGAACCCGCCCAAGGCGGCGCGCTAAGGGCGTGACGGATCAGGCGGCGAATGTCGGGACGGGCGCTCTGCTCGCCATCGCCCTGTTGCTCGGCGTGTTCGCAAGCCTCCTCACCGCTCCCGGCGCCGAAGGCCTGTACGGGGCGTTCCTGGCCGCCCTGATGCTCGCGATCGCGACGAACGATGCGCACCACTACCGTATTCCGAACGCGCTGACCGGCGCCGCCTTCGCGCTCGCGCTGCTCCGCGCCGGCGCGTTCGTGCCCGATATCGGCGCCGAAGCGCTGCTCTGGCCGCTGGCTCGGGCCGCGGCCACCGGCCTGCCGCTGCTGCTGCTGATGGTGCTCTACCGCCGCTGGCGCGGCCGCGACGGTCTCGGGCTCGGCGACGTCAAGCTCGCCGCGGTCTGCGGCGCCTGGCTTGATCTGGCGACCGTGGTCGCGGTGATCGAGCTTGCGGCGCTGCTCGCGATCGGCGCCTATGCCGCCAACGCTGCTCTGCGACGGAGGCGGCTGCACGCCACGGCAGCCATGCCGTTCGGGCTGTTTCTGGCGCCGGCGGTCTGGATCGGCTGGCTGGGCGAGACCTGGTACACGAACTGGCTCGGCGGCTGGCCGGGCTGAGGCCGAGGGATTTGGGTCTTCGCCAATCCGGCCCTCCAACACAGAAATGCGAAAACAACCCCATGCACAGTAGACGGGATCAGCCTTATCAATGACTTATCGGGCGCGCGATTTGCGTATTTCGCGAAGCGATTTGACGCGTCGGGCAAAACACCGATGCGCTCCCATGGTCGCGGCGAGGCCCCTTCCGCACATTGCGCCCCCCGTAGAGGATCGAGGCGCGGCGCTCAGTGCTCGCGGCTCGGCGCCCATTCCAGCGCCCGCAGGCGAGCCTGGGCGATCTCTCCGCGCGTCATCTTGGTGGTGACGGCATCACGGATCCGGGCGCGCGCCTCCCGCGCCGGCGGCGGCGCCGCGGCCGTGGACAGATTGAGCCATTTGGAGGCTTCGACGATATCCTGCGGCACGCCCTGGCCGCGATCGTAGAGCAGCCCCAGCGAATATTGGGCGCGGCTGTCGCCCTGCTCCGCCGCGCGCCGGTACCACATCGCGGCTTCCGTGTAGTTCTGCGGCACGCCGCGGCCGGTCTCGAACAGCAAGCCGAGATAGGACTGTGTAGCCGCGTTGCCCCGCTCGGCGAGCGGAATGAAGATGCGGGACGCCGTCACATAGTCCTGACGATGGAAGGCGGAAACGCCCTGGCGGAACGATTGGGCGTGGGCCGGGATCGCCAAGGCGAGCGTGAGCAGAACGGCAGCACAACCCCATCCCGCCCGTCGCGAACGACAGCGGGCCGCCGCTGCCGCACGACCAAACCGCTGATCCTGGCTGTCGAGCGTCTCCATGCCACCCGCGCTCCCTGCTTATGCCGCCAGACTAGTCTGCCGGCAGACCGGAATCCATAGGCGCACCAGACGCAAAAAAGCTCCGGGCGCATCGCGCCCGGAGCTCGTGGATAGTGCCGGCCTAGTGGTACCCGCCGGCAGTCGCCGGCGTCGTGTCCGGGTTGTTGCCGTTGATCTGGTTGTCCAGATAGGACAGCACGCTGCCGGAGGTCGCCGCTCCCAGATTGTTGACGATCACCGATCGCCCGATGCGGGCTCCCGCAACGCCGCTGAGGGCGAAGCCCGTGCTCAGGTTCTCCGAGATGTTGCTGTTGTTGACCTGGACGTTGGCCGAGCCCTGAGCGCTCACGCCGACGAAGTTGTTGTGAACGGCCGTGTTGTTGATCAGGACCCGGTTGCTGCCGCCGTTGGTGTTGATGCTGATCCCGGCCCCGGCAGCGGCGGTGCCATTGTGCGAGATCACGCTATCACGAATCATGAGCATCGAGTTGAAGTTCGACGGGTTGGAGAAGATGCCAACTCCGTTCGCGCCGTTGAAGTCCCTGATGAAGCAGTGCTCGATGACGACCGAGGCCGCTTGCAGGATGTTGACGCCCTTGAGCCCGGTGCCGGCTCCCTCGATGTCGAGGCCACGCAGCACGATGTGATCAGTCGCCGCGGCGTTCACATTGATGCCGTTGGTGCCCGACCCGAGGATGCTGCCGACGACGCCTTCGCAATAGATCGTCATCGCCTTGGTGATCGTCACCGTGCCGTAGCCGGCGGAATCGAGGCAGTTGATCTCGCCGCCGGCGGCCGTCTTCGAGATGGCACCGGCGAAGGTCTTGCACGGTGCGGTGCGGCTGCACGGATTGACGTCATCGCCGACGCCGGAAACCCACGTTCTGGTCGCCTGGGCGTGAGCCGGCTGCGACACCGCCAATGGCAAGAGGAATCCCGCTACAAGAGCCCATAGAGCAATACGACGCATTTTAATCTCCCAAATTGAACCAAAACTTCACAGAGTCATCGTGCCAGAAGGAAGACTTGATAAGCGGCCTAGTGATAGCCGCCAGCAGTTGCGGGCGTGGTGTCCGGATTGTTGCCGTTGATCTGGTTGTCCAGATACGACAGCACGCTACCGGAGGTCGACGCTCCCAGGTTGTTGACGATCATCGAACGGCCGATCCGCACCCCCGCAACGCCGCTGAGGGCGATGGCGGTGCTCAGGTTTTCCGAGATGTTGCTGTTGTTGACCTGGACGTTGGACGATCCCTGAACGTTCAGACCAACGAAATTCTTGTGAATGGCCGTGTTGTTGATCAGGCTTCGCGAACTGCCGCCGTTGGTATTGATGCTGATCCCGGCGCCGTCGGCTGCGGTGCCATTGTGCGAGATCACGCTGTCGCGGATCATGAGCATCGAGTTGAAGTTCGAGGGATTGACGAACACGCCGACGCCGCCGGCGCTGTTGAAATTCCTGATGTAGCAATGCTCGATGACCACCGAGGCGGCCTGAAGGACGTTGACGCCCTTGATGCCGGTCCCGGCCCCGTCGATATCCAGACCGCGCAGCACGATGTGATCGGTCGCGGCTGCGTTGACGATAACGCCGGAGCTTCCCGCTGCGAGGATGCCGCCGACGACGCCTTCGCAATAGATCGAGATCGCCTTGGTGATGGTCACGACGCCGAAACCGCCGGAGTCCAGACAATTGATCTCGCCGCCCGCCGCTGTCTTCGAGATCGCGCCGGGAAAGGTCTTGCATGGGGCGGTGCGGCTGCAGGGGTTGGCATCGTCACCCACGCCGGACACCCACGTTCGGGTAGCCTGAGCATGAGCCGGTTGCGATGCGATCAACGGTGCGAACAATCCTGCAATCAGAGCCAAGAGTGCAATGCGACGCATTTCTCGTCCTCCCAAGATTAAGCTGAGATCCAGCTTGTTGCCATGCACAAGTCTTCGCCGCCGCAGCACGCGTATCGCGCGGTCCGCAGCCTCATTCTCCATGTTTCGCTGAGAATTCCCCCGCCGCCTTCGGCGCTCGCAATACGACCTTCGTGTTCAAATGATTGAGTACGCAACACTACTGGGAAAAGAAGAAGCAGGCTGTTCGGCGCCTCGGATCGCGCAACTGTTGCGCGATGGGTCGCGGGCTTTCTAGTGGTCGCGCCGGATCAACTAAGGTTCAATCTGACGTAGTAATTTTACAGGGATTTTTGCGCGAGAAAAGCGCGCTTAACGCGTCGCCAACTGAACGGGGGATGGCCTACGACGACAGTCACGGCCCAAGCGGGGATCGCAAGCGCGTGGTTGACGCCGAGAACGCGACCTGGCCTTTTCCCGCAGCGGAAAGGTCACCGCGCTGCGTCGATTCGACGCGACCGACCTCGTCAGCTCAGCAAAAAGCCGTGTCCCTGCAGGTTGTGAACAAGGTCAGCCAGAACGTCGTTCACGGACGCATCGTGACTCCCCAACTGTTGCGTCCATAGCTCTGACGTAGTCGGCACGTTGAGCGGCGCGGGCATGGCGTCCGGCACTTCGGACGCGGCGGAAGTCCCGCTCTGTACAAAATTGAACGCAAAGCCGTCACCGGAGGTCGCAAGATCCGCAGTCGCGGGCGCCGCTGCGCCGACGGTGCCGTCCCCATTGAGGTCCTGATAGAGCGTCGGCTCCAGCGCCTTGAGGGATGCATCGGTTCCCAGCACCTCGGGAGCCGCGGCGAGTGTGGTCAGGAAATTGCCGTTACTGTCCGTGCTCCAGACCGAATAATGGGCGTTTGCCGAATTCTTCCAGACCACGTCGTAGCCGCCGCCGGACACCTGCTCGGCGCCGATCACCGACCACGTGCTGTAATTGGCCGCGTTCACGGTGGCGCCGGCATATTTCAGAGTAGGACCGGCACCGGCGGCGTCGTACAGATAGTAGTTGCCGCTGTACAAGACCGCGCGGGTCGCTCCGAACGCTTCGATCGTGACGCCGTTGACGGGGACGACAGGGAGGCCGATCGTGCCGTCGCCGTTCAGATCCTGATGGAGCGTCGGTTCCAACCCCTTCAGAGACGCGTCGGTCCCAAGCATCTCGGAAGCCGAGCCGAGAGTCGTGATGAAGTTGCCGGTGCTGTCCGTGCTCCAGACCGAATAATGGGCATTTGCCGAGTTCTTCCAGACCACGTCGTAACCACCGCCCGACACCTGCTCGGCGCCGATCACCGACCACGTGCTGTAATTGGCGGCGTTGACGACGGAGCCGGCGTATTTCAAGGTGGGTCCGGTCCCGGTCGAGATGCTGTTCAGATAATAGTTGCCACCGGACAGAACCGTCGCGGTCGATCCGAACGCTTCGATCGTGCCGCTGCTGACGGGCGGGGTAACGGGGACGCCGGTCGTGCCGTCGCCGTTGAGATCCTGATGGAGCGTCGGCTCCAGCGCCTGCAGCGTCGCATCGGTGCCAAGCACCTCGGGCGCCGAGGCGAGCGTGGTCAGGAAGTTGCCGTTGCTGTCCGTGCTCCAGACCGAATAATGGGCATTCGCCGAATTCTTCCAGACCACATCGTAACCGCCGCCCGACACCTGCTCGGCGCCGATCACCGACCAGGTGCTGTAGTTGGCTGCGATCACGGCAGCGCCGGCGTATTTCAGCGTGGGTCCGCTGCCGGTCGAGATGCTGTTGAGGTAATAGTTGCCGTTCGTCAGGGCGACGCTGGTCGATCCGAACGTCTCGATCGCGCTGGGCACGAGACTGGAGGCGGCCACCGTGGCGCCCCCAAACTGGAAATATTCGACGCCACTGACCGTATCGGTTCCGTCGGGAGAACCGCTGCGCAGGTCGACCAGAGTGAAGGTCTGCGACGTGGCGTTGTACGAAATCGTGTAATTGGCCCGGCTGCCCGAATACACCGCCGTGTCGGTGCCGGCACCGCCGATGATGGTGTCGTTGCCCGCCCCGCCCGTGATCGTGTCGTTGCCGCCGCCGCCGTTCAGCGTGTTGGCGATGGCGTTGCCGAGGATGGTGTCGTTGCCGGATCCGCCGGTGGCGTTGTCGATGTAGGAGCGCGCGTCGCCGTTGTAGAGATAGGCGTTGTAGACGTTGCCCGACGCGTAATGGCCATCGCCGAGATACGCCAGTTGCACGGACGAGAACACCGACGAGGCGCCGGGATTGAGGTTGATGCTCAGGTTCGTCGTGTAGTTCGACAGGTCGTAAGTGTCGACGCCGCCGCCGTCCCAGACCGTCTCGTAGATGCGGTTGGCCGAGCCGCCGACGCCACCGCCCGGTGCGAGCTGTCCGACACCGTTGATGAACTCCTGGCCCGTGGTCGGATTCCAGGTGTAGACCGTGTTGGTGCTCTGGGTCGTGAAGTCCGCGCCGTACATCGTCTGGAGCGCGAGGATATCGTTGGCCATATAGGTCTGCGAATATCCGTACGCTTCGTTGGTATAGCCGGACGTGGTCGAACCGCCGACATAGCTGCGATAGCTCATGACGGTGTATTCACTGTCGTCATGCGCGCTCGGCACCGCGACGTTGGCGGGGCCGCCGGTCTCCTGGCTATGCTTGAGGCCGACGGCATGGCCGAGCTCGTGCAGCGCGGTGGTGAAGTAGTAATTGCCGAGCTTGGCCAGCGAGAAATTGTACTGGGTGCCGAACCAGATGTCGCCGCCGGGCGCGTAGTTGCCGGGATAGTAGGCGTAGGCGGTCGGACTGGCGGCCGGCGACTGCGCGATCATGATGTCGGCGCCGTTCGTGCCCGCGTACTGGATGTCGGCGTTGGTGTAACTGAGGATCAGCCCGATCGCGTAGTTGATCGCCGCCTGGATCTGCGTGGGCACCGCTGCAAAGCCCGACGTGGTCGGCTCGCCGTTGCCGCCGCTATAGGGATTGGCGTAGTCGCTCGCTGCGTCGGGAAAACTGTAAGTGATCGTGCCAGACCATTTGGCGCCCGACAGCAGGCCGTCGATCTCGGCGTTGTTGGTGGCACTGACGTTAACAGCGGTAGCCAATGGACTCTCCAGGGCAGAGCATCGCGCGTGATTCGCCGCGACGGCAGATGATTCTAGCTTGAGAGTTAAACGTTTGGTTTAAATGCGGCACTGGCGTCCGCCCCCCTTCCATAAGGCCTTGTTAGTCATCAAATCCCGTAGTCATACGGGAGGCGAGCAACGGCCTCCGTTCCCGCAGGGCCCGTGATTTGCAGGGGTTTCATGAAGCGACGTTTACTTCCGGCCGGCCTGTTGGGCGCCCTGATCGCGCTCGCCGGCCTGCCTCGACAACCCTTCGGAGGACTGCCTGTCATGGTGGAAAAGGCCAAGGCGGACGACAGCGGCAAGGCGGCGCGCGCGCCCGCCATGCCGATGGCCCGCGACCCCGCCGTTGCGGTGGCAGAGGAATACGAGGCCGCCCACCAGAAGGGAACGCGGGAAGCCCTCGAGCTCTTCATCGCGCGCCACGGCGACGATCCCCTGGCCGAAAAGGCCCGCGCCGAACTGAGGCGCCTGTCGCGCTGATCGGTCGGGCACCGCATCAGGCAAGGTATCAGACATGATATCAGGCATGGCATTTCGGCAGGCGGGACCGGCGCCGGCCCGGCTTGTCGGGTGACCTTTCGGCACTATGGTAGGCGCCGCAATCTGTCCTGGAGCCTCTCAAGATGCCCTTTCCGCATGCCTCGGAAGCCCTGTCGCGCTTCACCGTGCTCGATCTGACCCGTGTCCGCTCCGGTCCCACTTGCGTGCGCCAGCTGGCGGACTGGGGCGCCAATGTCGTCAAGATCGACGCCTTGACCGAGGATGCCGGCGGCGAGCAGCCGGGCGGGCCGCGGCGCGGTTCCGACTTCCAGAATTTGCACCGCAACAAGAGGGCCATGACGCTGAACCTGAAGGACGAGCGCGGGCTCGCCGTGTTCAAGCGCCTCGCCGCCAAGGCCGACGTCGTGGTGGAGAATTTCCGGCCCGACGTGAAGAAGAAGCTCGGCATCGACTACGAGAGCCTCGCCGCAATCAACCCGCGCATCGTCTATGGCAGCATTTCCGGGTTCGGCCAGGACGGGCCCTATCACAAGCGGCCGGGCTTCGATCAGATCGCGCAGGGCATGGGCGGGCTGATGTCGATCACCGGCGCGCCGGGTGAAGGCCCGATGCGGGTCGGCATCCCCGTGGCCGACCTGACGGCCGGCCTGTTCTGCGCCATGGGTATCCTCACTGCGCTGCTCGAACGCGAGGTCTCGGGCAAGGGACAGTGGGTGCAGACCTCGCTGCTCCAGGCCCAGATCTTCATGCTCGACTTCCAGGCCGCGCGCTGGCTGATGGAGAAGGAAGTGGCAAAACAGGCCGGCAACAATCATCCGACCAGCATCCCGACCGGCGTGTTCAAGACCTCGGACGGCTACATCAACATCGCCACCACCGGCGGACGGATCTGGGAGCGCTGTGCGCAGGCGATCGGCGCGCCCGAACTCTATGCCCATCCCGACTACGCGACGGCCCCTGCCCGCTCCAAGAACCGCGACGCGCTCAACGCCGAGATCGAGAAGCGCACCGTGACGAAATCGACCGAGACCTGGGTTCGCGAACTCAACGAGGCCGGCGTGCCCTGCGGGCCGATCTATGCCATCGACCAGATGTTCGAGGATGCGCAAGTCAGGCATCTCGGCATCGCCCAGGACGTGCCGAACGACGAGAGCCGCCATATCCGCCTGGTCGGCCAGCCCGTGACGCTGTCGCGCACGCCGAGCCGGATGGTGGCGCGGCCGCCGGACTTCGGCGAGCAGACCGAGGAGGTGCTGAAGGAATTCGGCTTCGGTGCGGACGAGATCAGCAAGCTCAGGGACGCCAAGGTGGTGTGAGCACCACGCCCGATGCCGCCAAGGACAAAGCCCGGCCCGAGGCCGGGCTTTTGATTCAAGGAGCTGTGGCCTCGCTCACGTACCGCTGAAGCGGTAGTTCACGCCGAAGCGCAAGATGTTCTCGGTGATGTGCGAGCGATAGCCGATGACGAGAGGCGCACCGCTGAGTGCGATCACGGGCGTGGTGAGCGATCCGGACACCGTTCCGAGATCGACATAGAGATATTCGAGCCTGGCACTCCAATTGTCGGCGAACGCACCTTCGATGCCGGCGCCGGCGCTCCAGCCGACCCTGGTGGTGCTGCTGCTGAAGTTCGCTGCAACCGGCGTGAATGCGAGGTTGTCGCTGGAGCCCGGCGAGCCCGTGACATTGATCGCGCTCACGCTGCCTGAGGTGGAGACCCGACCGTAAGCAAGACCGCCGGTGCCGTAGAGCAGCACACGCGGTGTCACGGCGACACCGAGCCGGCCGCGAACGGTGCCGAACCAGTCGAGCTTCTGGGTGAGATTGAACGTCACCGGCAGCGCGGGATCAAAGTCGTTGTCGCCGCGATGGCCCGGCGTGCAGATGCCGTCCTGCACCCCGTCCGGCGCCCCCGCGCAGAGCGCGTCGAAACGGCCCTTGCGGCCGCTGCCCTGAAAATCGGCCTCGAAGCCGGCGACGAACATGTCACGCTGCCAGTTGTAGCCGACCTGCCCGCCGCCGGTGACACCGTCGAGATTGAACGTACCAGCGCTCGAGCTGAGCAGCGCGCCGCCGCCGCTGTCGATGAAATCCGTTGTCGTCGCCGAGCGGCCCCAGCCGTAACCGACGTTGAGGCCGGCATAGAATCCGCTCCAATTGTAGATGGGATCAACGGCCACCGGCGGCGCTTTGGTGTAGATGCGCGGCACCGCGAGATCGGCGGCAAAGGCGCCTGGCGCGAGCAGCATGGCGATCGCGGACGCAACCAGCAGAGTTCGTGTCATCTATCTTCCCTCGGAAAAGCCACTGCCTGATCGCCGGCGCGCATGATGCGCGGACGATTCAGTGCGGCGACCCTAGGGAAAGACCGTTCGGCTCGCGTCCTGCGATCGAATGTCGGTCGTTCGGGGGATCAGAGCTCGCGATCGCAGCAGACCGCTCGCGGGCGAGGCCGATGAAGGCAGCCAGAAACGACAAAGCCCGGCGCGAGGCCGGGCTTTGCTTCTTGTTTGACGCCTTTGTTGATTCAGTATTTCGCAACCACCGGGCTGTCGAACTGATAGTTGATGCCGGCGCGCAGGATGTGATCGGTGAAGTGGGAGGAAGCGCTGGCGCTGATGGTGGAGAGCGGCGCGAGCGTGAACGGACCGGACGAGAAGCGTCCGAGATCCATGTAGAGATATTCGAGCTTGGCGCTCCAGTTCCGGGTGATCTTGCCTTCGACACCCACACCAACGGTCCAGCCGGCGCGCGTCGTCGAGTTCGAACCGATCGAGGCGATCGCAACGCCTGCGGGCGTGAAACCGGTCATGGTGCCGGTGGTCTTGATCTCGCCGAAGGCCAGACCGCCGGTGCCGTAGAACAGCACCTTCGGGGTCGCCAGGATGCCGACGCGGCCACGGACGGTGCCGAACCATTGCAGATGCTGGTCGATCGTCAGGACCGTGTTCGTTCCGGCGCCGGCCGGAAGGAATGTCAGGCCGGGAAGACAGGGCCCCGCGATCGGGAAGACGGCGCTGCCGGCGCAGACAAACGCGGTGCTGCCCCGCTCACCCGACCATTGCAGATCGCCCTCGATGCCGTAGACCCAATTGGCGTTCTGCCAATTGTAGCCGGCCTGGCCACCCGCAATCCCGCCGTTCATGTCGAACGAGGCATTGGTGATGGAACCCGCAGGAGGCACGACCGCCGCGCCGGTTACCGAGTCGAAATAGTTGACGTTGGTGCGCGAGCGGCCCCAGCTGTAGCCGCCGTTGGCGCCGACATACCAGCCGGTCCAGCTCCAGACCGGATCCATCACCGGCGCCTTGACATAGGGGCGTGCCGCCAAATCCGCCGCCACTGCGCCCGTCGCGAACAGCGACAGCGCCGCCGCCATTCCAATCACGATCCGCTTCATGGAGATCTCCCCTCCGCACGATTTTGTGATTGGAAGCATATACCGGCCCGCGCCCAAGGGTTGTGCCGCGCCTGCAACATTCAGAAACAAATGGGGCTGCTTGCGGCGACATATCGGGACACCGGCGACAGCCTATCCCTTTGACCCAAAAAGACTATGCATCCTTGCGTTGAACCGTGCCGACGCGCTGTGTCAATCCGACGCGGGCGAGCAGGCCGTCGATCACGGGCCAGAACAGCAGCACGATCGCGAGCGTGGTAATCGAGCCGACCAGCCCGTTCGACCAGAACACTCCAAGGTTCCCGCCGGAGCCGATCATCGACAGGCGGAACGCATCCTCGGCCCGGCTGCCGAGCACCAGCGCCAGCGTGAACGGCGCCAGCGGAATGCCGATCTTCTTGAAGA
>NZ_CAKZJO010000054.1 GCF_936943645.1 uncultured Bradyrhizobium sp.
CGGCCTTCCCTGCGCAGTGGCTTTACGGCTTATGTCGTGCTCTCCCCGGGGAGCGTTGCACTATTGCCCCCGTCGCCTTTCGGATAGCTGACGCGCGCGTCCGGTTGGACGACACGCATCACCGCAAGACTTGGCGCACAGACCCCGGGCGCCAGGACCACACGATTTCGCCGTACGCCGATCACACCGGTCGTGCGCGCGATGACCTTGCTCACGGTTGCCCGCCCTGCAAAACCCTTCGCGCCGATGTGACCCACGTCCACCGCCGCCCGGCCCGCGTTCGTGACGATCGCGATACGCCCCTTTTCGATGGGCCAGGTTGACGCGATACATACGCTCTTTCCGAAATTCGGCAAAGTGGAATATTTTGTGCGTGGTGGGTTGACCTACGGCTCGCGTGTTTTGCCCGCCAGGCAATGCAAGGGATTGTAGCTCTGGTAGCCGGGATACAGCACAGCGCAATCCGCGCCACGGACAGGTGTTGATTTGCCCGACAACCCGCCACATTGGTATGGTTCCTGCACGCAATCCAAGCCTCTGTAGTCTCCAACAAGAAGTAACAATGCCGAACCCGATCTTCCCGAACTCCCGACCCGATCGCATACGCAAGCTTCTCGCCGACCTCGTCTCGTTCGACACCGTCAGCGATCGCACCAACCTGCCGCTGATTGCCCATATCGAGAGTTACCTCGCCGCGTTCGGCATCCAGGGCGAGCGCGTCGTCGACACGACGGGGCAAAAGGCCTCGCTGTGGGTCACGATCGGGCCGCAGGACCGGCCGGGCCTCGTGCTGTCGGGCCATACCGACGTCGTGCCCGTCGTGGGCCAGGACTGGAGCCACGACCCGTTCAAGCTCGTCGAGCGCGACGGCAAGCTCTACGGCCGCGGTACCACCGACATGAAGGGGTTTGTCGCGGTGTGCCTCGCCATGGTGCCGGAGATGGTGGAGGCAAAGCTCGCAACGCCGATTCATCTGGCGATCTCCTATGACGAGGAGATCGGCTGCGTCGGCGTACGGCCGATGCTGCGCGAGGTCGCGAAGAAGAAGGTCAGGCCGCTCGGCGCCTTCATCGGCGAGCCGACCGAGATGAAGGTGATCATCGGCCACAAGGGCAAGCACGGCGTGCGCGCGACCTTCCGCGGCCTCGCCCGCCATTCCTCGATCGCGCCCGACGGCGTCAACGCGATCGAATATGCGGCCGAGCTGATCGTCGAGATCCGCCGCCGCGCCGTGGCGCTTGCGGCCGAGGCTGAACGCAACAGCCTCTACGACGTGCCGCATTCGACGCTGCTCACCAGCATCGTGCATGGCGGCGCCGCGCTAAACATCGTGCCGGATACCTGCACGTTGGATTTCGAATGCCGCGGCATCGGCATCACCGAGTCGCGCGAGGTCACCGATGCCATCGTGGCCTGGGCCAGGGCCGAGATCGAGCCGGCGATGAAGGCGCGGCATCCGGACTGCGGCATCGATTTCGAGGAGATTTTGGACTACCCCGCCCTCGACACGAAAGCCGATGCGGCGATCGTCACGCTCGCAAAAAGCCTTGCCGGGCGCAATGACCACGCCAAGGTCGCCTTCGGCACCGAGGCGAGCCTGTTCGCCAGCATCGCCGACGTCCCCTCCGTGGTGATCGGCCCCGGCGCGATCGCGCAGGCGCATACGCCGGACGAGTTCGTGGAGATGGCCGAGCTGGAGAAATGCGCGGGGTTCGTGGAGAAGCTGATCGCGCATTGCGCGAAGGGGTAGTTGGCGCCCCCAAGTTCCTTGGTCCCGGCTCTGCGGAGCAGCACTTCGTGCTGCGCCGCGTCCGGGACACGAGAGACGTGCATCAGACAAAAGGCGCGGCCATCTGCCGCGCCTTCATCATACCTACACCGCGCCCGCCTTCTGCGCGTATTCCCATGACGCCTTCGACAGCGGCACGGTGCGCTTGGCTGACTCCAGCGCCTTGGCGTTGGCGGCGGTGCCGTCGCGGACGCGGCCGGCGATTCCTTGCGTGATGCCGGCGAGGCGGAACAGATTGTAGGCGAAGTACCAGTTGAGATCGGGCACCGTCATCTTGGTGACGTTGCAATAGATCTGCGCGGCTTCCTCCACGCTCGGGATATTGAGCGCCTTGAGGTCGGCGCCCTCGAGGCCCGGCATGACCCACTGCATCAACAGATAGGTGAAGTCGGCCATGGGATCGCCGAGCGTCGACAGCTCCCAGTCCAGCACGGCCAGCACGCGCGGTTCCGTCGGATGGAAAATCATGTTGTCGAGGCGGTAGTCGCCGTGGACGATCGAGACGCGCGCCTGCTCCGGCACGGTCTTCGGCAGCCATTCGGCAACCTTCTCGAACTCCGGAATGTGCTGGGTCTCGGACGCCCGATACTGCTTGGTCCAGCGGTCGATCTGGCGCGCGAAATAATTGCCGGGCTTGCCGAAGTCGCCGAGCCCGATCGCATTGGGATCGTACATGTGGAGCTTCGCCAGCGTCTCGATCTTGCTGGTGAAGATCTTGCGCCGCGCATCGTTGTCCTGGCTCGGCAGCGTCGGATCCCAGAATACTCGGCCCTCCTCCATCGACATGATGTAGAAGGCAGCTCCAATCACGCCATCGTCCTGGCACAGCGCATAGGCATGCGCGACCGGAAAGCCCTGCTTGCCAAGGGCCGCGATGACGCGATACTCGCGGTCGACCGCGTGCGCCGACGGCAGCAATTTGCCGAACGGCTTCCTGCGCATCACGTAGGAGCGCTTCGGCGTGTTGAGGCGATAGGTCGGGTTGGACTGGCCGCCCTTGAATTGCAGGACGACCAGCGGGCCCTCGAAGCCTTCGACGTTATCGCGCATCCAGGCCTCGAGCCGCATCTCGTCGAAGCGATGCCGCTCCTCGACCGGCTTGGTGCCCGAGAACTCCTCGTCTTTCCTGACGCCGTCGGCCATGACGCTCCCTCTTCAGTCCTGACCTTTTCAGGTCGAGCATGATCCTAATCGGTAACCGCTGACGCACTTGCGTCAAGCGGTCATTGCGAATGGGACCATGCCCTGTCGTTTCTTCAAGCCGGGAGCGCCGCCCGGCTCTCCCTCTTAATGCTTGGGCGAGTTGGCATACTTCCGAACCTCGAGCCTGGCAATGGCGCGATTGTGCACCTCGTCCGGACCGTCGGCGAGACGGAGCGTGCGGATGTGGGCGTAGTCCTTGGCAAGGCCCGCCTCGTCCGACACGCCGGCGCCGCCGAAAGCCTGGATCGCCTCGTCGATGATCTTCAGCGCCATGTTGGGCGCTGCGACCTTGATCATGGCGATCTCGGCCTGCGCGGTCTTGTTGCCGACCTTGTCCATCATGTCGGCGGCCTTGAGGCAGAGCAGGCGCGTCATGTCGATGTTGGTGCGGGCCTCGCCGATGCGCTGCTCCCACACCGAGTGCTCGACGATCTTCTTGCCGAAGGCGGTGCGCGAGGACAGCCGCTTCACCATCTTCTCCAGCGCCTCCTCGGCCTTGCCGATGGTGCGCATGCAGTGATGGATGCGGCCCGGACCGAGCCGGCCCTGCGCGATCTCGAAGCCGCGGCCTTCGCCGAGCAGGATGTTCTCCTTGGGCACCCGCACATTGTCGAGCAGCACCTGGGCGTGGCCGTGCGGCGCGTCGTCGAAGCCGAAGACGGGGAGCATCTTCTCGACCTTGATGCCGGGTGTATCGAGCGGAACCAGGATTTGCGACTGCTGCTGGTGCTTGGCCGCGTTGAAATCGGTCTTGCCCATCAGGATCGCGATCTTGCAGCGGGGATCGCCGACGCCGGACGACCACCATTTGCGGCCGTTGATGACGTAGTGATCGCCATCCTTCTTGATGCTGGTCTCGATGTTGGTGGCGTCGGACGAGGCGACCGCCGGTTCCGTCATCAGGAAGGCCGAGCGGATCTCGCCATCCATCAGCGGACGCAGCCATTTGCGCTTCTGCTCCTTGGAGCCGTAGCGCATGAACACTTCCATGTTGCCGGTGTCGGGCGCGGAACAGTTGAACACTTCCGAAGCCCAGGTGATGCGGCCCATCTCTTCCGACAGCAGTGCGTATTCGAGATTGGTCAATCCCGCGCCGCGGAATTCGTCATCCTCATGCTCGTTCGGCGGCATGAACATGTTCCAGAGGCCTTCGGCCTTCGCCTTCTTCTTGAGGTCCTCCAGGACCGGGATCACCTTCCAGCGCTCGCCGCTGTGATCCTGCTGGTCGTAGATCGGCACCGCCGGACGCACATGCTTGGCCATGAAGGACCGCACGCGATCAAGCCATTCCTTCTGCTTGGGCGACATATCGAAGTCCATGGGACGCTCCTCGTCTCTCTCTTTGCGATCTCGTTTTGCGCCGGACTGTCCTCCCGCATGGCGGGCCCCGCAAGCACGAACACGCGCGTTGCGGGGCGGTTCGAGCTGGCCCGCGAGTTGCGAACGAGTCTCGATTGCGGATTGACTTTCTCCGGCCTTCAAACGATAGTTTCATACAAGTGTTTGAATTGCAACTCCCTCCCCTGGGGGCATCCATGGCCAGCGATCATACGAGGTCTGCCATTCTCGCCGCCGCCGAACGGCTCTATGCCGATCGCGGCTTCGGCGACGTGACGCTGCGCGACATCGTCGCGGAGGCCAACGTCAACCTCGCGGCGGTGAACTACCATTTCGGCTCGAAGGACGAGCTGATCGCGGAATTATTTGTCACGCGCTCGATCGCGACCAACCGCGAGCGCCTCCGCGAATTGAAGGCGGCGGAGGAGCAAGGCGGCGGCCACGCGCCGATCGAGGTGATCCTGCGCGCGCTGGTCGGGCCGACCCTGCGCGGCTGCCTCGGCCCCGAGAACCAGCGCTCGACCGCGGCGCGCTTCATGATCCGCGCCTCGATCGAATCCGTGCCGCCGATCCGCCGCATCAAGAACCGCGAGATCGACCATCTCAGGAAATTCGCCGGCGCGATGCGCCGCGCCCTGCCCGAGCGCAGCGACGTCGATATCTATTGGGGCCTGAATTTCGCGCTCGCCATGGCGCACCATACCATCCGCGAGAGCGAGCGGCTGACGAAGCTGTCGGAAGGCAAATGCGACCTCGATGATGTCGAGGACGTCGTCGCGCGCGTGGTCAGCGTGGCGACGATGGCGCTGACGGCGGGACGCGCCGAGGCGAAGGCGCCGTCGCGGGTGGCGGCGCGTTAGCGTACCGCAGGCGCAACGCAAGAACCCGGCCCCAGGCCGGGTCTCGCGCATCATGAAAGGCTGGTCTGATCAATTCACGCGGCCGGTGCCGCCGAACTTGTAGCTGAAGCCGATCCGCCCGATGTCGTAGCGCTGGTTGCGCGACCACGAGGCGCCGCACGGTCCCCCGCTGGAGCAATTCACCAAAGCGAGATTGAGCTTGTCGGACACCGAACCGACATCGACGTGCAGGTACTCGGACCGCACGATCAGGTTCGGCGACAGCATCAGCTCGGCGCCGACACCTGCGACCCACCCGGTGCTGAGGTTCGAGAAACTCTGAGCGCTCAGGTTATTGGTCCCGTCATGCCCACATCCGTGGACCCGGCAATCGATCGTGATCGTATCGCGCAGATCGGCCAAGGCGAGACCGCCGGTGCCATACAGCAGAACGCGGTCGAACGCGTAACCGAGGCGCCCCCGCAACGTTCCGATGCCCCGCGTTTCGCTTTGGACCGTGACGAAACCGAAACCGTTGTCGCTACAGGGGACGCCGAAGCGATCCGTCTCGCGGCAGAACGAGTAGCCGGACCTGGTCCATTGCCAGTCGCCTTCCAGGCCCAGAACCACCCGCGAGATCTGCCAATTATAGCCGAGATGAACGCCGCCAATGGCGGCGGAGGACGACGGCGCCTGTGCCCCTACCGTCGGACTGTCGTCCTCGTTCTCGAAGAACTCCGAACGTCCGGATGACGTGCTCTGGCCGACGCCACCAACATCGGCGCCGAGATAGAATCCCGACCAGTCCCAGGCCGCACTCGCCGCCGCCCTTGTATGGCGTGGCGCAGGCTCCGTCGGGTGGGCGCCGGCGAGCCCGGTGCAGAGAATGCCCGCAACCGCAATGGTCCCGGCGAGCAATGGCTTCAAAGAACTCCAATTGGACATCGTGCCCCTTCCCCCAATCGGCCCGCGCTGCTTGCGGGCCGGCAATGGATGGAAGTGGCCTAAAGAGAATACGCAGGGTGCGCGTCATTCGACCGGATGACGCTGCCGCTTTGAGCCGGAGTGTTGCCGGCCTGCAATAGCTCCGGCCTCACAGCATCGCGATGCAGTCGATCTCGACGTCGAAGGGGCCGAACCATTCCGGCGTGCAGACGAAGATCCGCGCCGGCGGATCGACCGGGAAGTAGCGGGCGTAGACTGCGTTGAAGGCGGCGAAGTGCCTGGTCGAGGTGCAATAGACGTTGCACTTCATGACATTGTCGAGCGAGGCGCCGGCCGCCTGAAGGCACCGCTTCATCTGCTGCATGACGATCTCGCTCTGCCGCTCGATGGCCATCCCGCCGATCTCGCCCGTGTCGGGGTCGAAGGGCGGCAGGCCTGCGACGAAGATCATGTTGCCGGCGCGCGTCACCGGCGATGTCGGCGCCTTCACGCGGTCGAGAAAGGTCGAGATCGGCTCGACGCGGAGCGCTTCACGTTTCATGGACGACCACCTTCGGCTCGAGCGAGACTGAAGCCTGACTACATCATCCTGCAGCCGGCATGCTTCGCTTCTGATCGAAGTGTAGTCGTGGCGACGGGCTCAAGCCCGCTGCGGCATCTCTTCGGCCTCTTCCTTGGCGAGCAGCAGCAGCATCTCGATGCCCATCTCGCCTTCCTGGGGGGAGCGGATGAACTTTATTTCGTCGGCGCTCTGCCGCAGCGCGGCAACGATGGCGACGGCCTGGTTGGCGGTGGCCGCCTCGGTCGCCAGAATGGACTTCTGGTTCTTGGCCTGGAACCCGATCGTGTAGGACATTCACTTCCCTCCCCGAACTCAAGTGGGGAGATCGAATCAGAGTCGGAGGCGAAGCGGAAGCCTGTGCGACTACGGACCGGAGTTATCTGGGGATTGCCCGCAAGCCTCAGGCAAGGCCCAGCATCGCCCGCGCATCCTCCGCGCTCGCAACGCTCGCGCCAAGGCTCTTCAAGATGCCCGCGGCATGGGTGACCAGCTCGGCATTGGTCTTCGCCAGCACGCCCCTGGACATATAGAGATTGTCCTCCATGCCGACGCGGACGTGGCCGCCGAGCAAATAGGCCTGCGCCACCATCGGGAATTCGGCGCGGCCGATGCCGAAGCCGGACCAGATCGCGCCCGGCGGCAGCAGGCTGCGGGCGTAGAACATGGTTTCCGGCGTCGCCGAGAAGCCGTACTTGACCCCGAGCACGAGCGAGAACAAGCCCGGCCCCTTCAGCGTGCCGTCGGCGAACAGGTCGCGCGCCAGATGGCAGTCGCCGCTGTCGAACAGCTCGATCTCGGGCAGCACGCTGGCCGCCTTCATCCGCTCGGCCATGATGCGGACGTTGCGCGGCGTGTTGATCACGACCTCGCCGCCGGAATTCATGGTGTTGAGATCGAGCGTGCAGATGTCGGGCTTGAGCAGCTCGATGTGCTCGACGCGCTTTTCGGGTTGCAGCAGCGTGGTGCCGGGGCCAGCGACGCGGGGATCCTCGATCGAGGGCACGAAGCGCCCGCCGGGACCGGTGGTGAGATTGATGACGAGACCCTTGTTGCGGGCGCGGATGCGGTCCACGACATCGCGGTAGAGATCGATCTCCATCGAGGGACGCCCCGTCGCGGGATCGCGCACATGGATGTGGGCGATCGCAGCGCCCGCTTCCGCCGCCTCCAGCGCGGAGGTTGCGATCTGCTCGGGCGTGATGGGGAGGTAGGGCGACTGCTCGGGTTTGGTGAGGTTGCCCGTGATGGCGCAGGTGATGATGGTTTTGCCTGATGTCATGGAATTCCTCCGCTTCGCAACTCAATGAGTCTAGCTGAATGCGTTGCCGCAGAGTAGCTGCGCCCCCTCGCCCCGCTTGCGGGGAGAGGGTTGGGGTGAGGGGGACTCTCCGCAAGTACGGTGCGAGTTGGACTCGTGGAGAGTCCCCCTCACCCGGATTCGAGCTCCGCTCGAATCCGGCCTCTCCCCGCACGCGGGGAGAGGCGAAGACAAACCTAGATAATCCCCTGCGCCTTCAACTCCTCGATCTTCGCCGCATCATAGCCGAGCTTGCCGCCGAGCACCTCCTGCGTGTGCTCGCCGAGCAGCGGCGGGGCGCGATATTCGGTGATGGGGGTGCCCGAGAGGGTCAGCGCGTTGCGGATCAGCGACAGCTCGGGCTCGAACTTGTGCTCGGTCTTCACCCGCATGCCGCGCGACTGGACGTGCGGGTCGGAAAACACCTGCTCGAAATTGTTGATGGGGCCCGAGGGCACGCCGGCCTCTTCCAGCTTCTCCAGCCAGTAGGATACCTTCTGCTTCAGGAACAGGCCGGCGAAGATCGCCATGATCTCCTTGCCGTGCACGACACGGTCGTTGTTCTTGATGAAGCGCGGATCGTTGGCCAGCTCGGGCTCGCCGAGCACGGCACAGGTCTTCCGAAACTGGCCGTCATTGCCGACCACCAGCATCAGCTCGCCGTCGGTGCAGCGGAACACGCCGGCCGGCATGCCGCCATTGCCCCAGGTGCCGCGCCGCGGCGGCGTCTTGCCGTTGACGAGATAGATCTGCAGCCAGTGCGACAGCGAGGCGATGACGGTGTCGAACAGGCAGACGTCGATGTGCTGCCCCTCTCCGTTGTTGGCGTCGCGATGATAGAGCGCGGAGAGAATACCGATCGAAGTGTTCATGCCGGTCATGTAGTCGACGATCGACGGGCCGACCTTCATCGGGCCCTCGCCCGGCTCGCCGTCCATATGGCCGGTGACGCTCATGAGGCCGCCCATCGCCTGCAGGATGGCGTCGTAGCCGGCGCGCGGCGCGTAGGGACCGGTCTGGCCGAAGCCGGTCACCGAGCAATAGATGATGCCGGGATTGATCGCCTTGATGGTCTCGTAGTCGAGGCCGTAGCGCTTGAGATCGCCGACCTTGTAGTTCTCCATGAAGACGTCGACGTCCTTGGCGAGCTCGCGGATGATCGCCTGTCCCTCGGGCTTTGCGATGTTGACCGTGACCGACTTCTTGTTGCGGTTGGCGCAGAGGTAGAAGGAATTGTTGTTGTTGGCCTTGCCCTCGGGATCGCTCAGGTAGGGCGGGCCGAAGGCGCGCGCGTCGTCGCCGGTGCCCGGCCGCTCGATCTTGATCACGTCCGCGCCGAGATCGCCCAGCATCTGCGCCGACAAAGGCCCGGCAAGGACGCGCGTGAGGTCAAGGATCTTGATGCCTGAGAGCGGCAAGGCCGACATATCGGTTTCCTCCGGGGAACTGGTGTTGGCGCGGCGGCTCCAGCCAAGCCGCGCTCCCTGCGGATACACCATTTTGGGGTTCTGAGCACTGCACTGGCGGCATACGGCTATCTCCTGCCGGCTCAGAGGCGGTCGCCGTCCGCAACTTTCCGCGCCGCGATATTCCCCCCGGCCGGCTCAAGTCACGGCAGCCACCACTCGCGGCCGGCGGCGGCCGAGCAGAACCAGGATCAGCACCGTCGCGCAGGAGCATACGAAGGTGAGACCGAGCGCGCCGCGGCTGCCGAATTCGGTGAGCAGGCCGACGAGAAGCGGCGGCGAGATCGCGGAGGCGAGATTGAGCGGCAGCGCGATCATCGACATCGCCTTGGCGAATTCGGCCTGGTCGTAGAACACCAGCGGAATGGTGGCGCGCGCCACCGCCATCGCGCCGCTGCCGGCGCCATAGAGCAGGATGAAGGCCGCAACCGCCCAGGTCGCGCCTTCGCTCAGCATCAAGAGCAGCATGGCCACGGGCAGCGCCGTGCCTGCGACGAGCCCGGTCGTGATGCCGTCCCACCGCCCGCCGCCAAGAAAATCCAGCCCGCGGGCGCTGACCTGGATCACGCCCAGCATGGAGCCGAAGGCGAGCGCCTGCGCCGGCGCCAGTCCCTCGGCCCGGAGCAGCTCGATCAGGATGGCGCTGATGCCGAAATTGACGAAGGCGTTCAGCGTGATCACGCAGACGACGAGACCGAAAGTGCTTCTCGGAACCGCAGGCGGCGGTGTGGCCCTGGCCGACGCACCGTCGTCGTCAGGCGCAATTTTCCGACGGGGCGCGAGGATCGCATAGAGCGGAAGGTTGATGAGGAGCATCATCGCCGCATAGACGAGACAGGTGCCGCGCCAGCCGAGATGCCCGCTCAGGAAAGAAGTGGTCGGCCAGAAAATGCTGCTGGAGAGCCCCGTCACCAGCATCAGCCCGCCGATGGCATTCTTGGCCCCGCGCCCGGCGACCTCGTTGAGCATGATGTACGCGCCGGTCGAGAGCGTGGCGCTGCCGCCCATGCCGAGAATGACCCAGCCGGCGAAATAGAGCAGCGGCTCGCGCGCGAAGAACAGCACGATATAGCCGGGCGCGGACACGATCGTGCCCACCATCATGACCTTGCGCGCGCCATGCCGGGCAAAGGCCCTGGCGAGCCACGGTGCGCACAGCCCCATCGTGACATAAAGCACCGAACTGCCCGCGAACACGCCCGGCAGGCTCATGCCGAGACCGTCCGCAAGCTCGCGCCCCACCACGGCCGGAAGACCGATCGTACCCCATCCGATGAGTTGGGTGATGGCGAGCACCAGCAGGACGCCAATCAGCCTGCTGTCAGATTTCAAGAACCGCATTCCAAACGTTCGCCTGCCCGGCAGGCGCAGATCGCGCCGGCACGATCAGTCTTAGCCGGAGACTCAGCCTGGGGACATGTCGGTTCTGAATGGCAAGGCAGCGCTGGCCGCAGGGCGGCGTTCGATTGGGTCCGGAATCGCAAGCGGAGCTATCCCTCCGTAGCCATCCTTCGAGACGCCCGCACTTGGCGGGCCCTCAGGATGAGGACCGGGTGCGGGGCAGTCGTTTCGACGAGCACCGGTGCGGCTTAGCCTCATCCTGAGGAGCGCGCCCTTGCGCGCGTCTCGAAGGACGAGGCGCGCGCGATCATCCTGCCGATCAGCGCTCACTCCGGCGGATTGAACGTCCGCACGAAATAGACGGGCTCGCGACCCTTCTTCAGCCGATAAAGCTGCGCCGGACGGTTGGGGCCGCGGCGCATCTTCGCCACCGGCTCGATCATGTCGGCCGACAGGATGCGCGTGCGGAAAGCGCTCTTCTCCAGCGGACGGTCGAGCACGATCTCGTAGACCCGCTGCAGATCCGGCAGGGTGAACTCGGCCGGCATCAGATAGGCCGGCAGCGAGGTGTACTCCACCTTGTTGCGCAGGCGCTGGATGGCGGTTGCGAGAATCTCGCCATGGTCGAAGGCGAGCTTCTCCTTCAGCCTGCCGCCGGAGAACAGAAACCAGCGTGCATCCGCAGCGAGCTCGCCCGCCTTCTCCGGGATCAGCGCGAAATAGGCGTGCGTCGCCGACCAGCCGCGCGGATCGCGCGTCGCGCTTCCCCAGCTTCCGAGCTGCTCGAGATAAGGGCTGGTGACGCCGGTCTTCTCGCGGAGCTTGCGGGCGGCGCAGGCCGCGAGATCGCGGTCCTTCGCGACATCGACGAAGCCGCCCGGCAGCGCCAAGCTTTCCGGAAACGGCTCGCCCTCGCCGGCCGGCCGCCGCACCAGCAGCACCTGAAGGCTGTCATCCCTGATCGCGAAGATCACCACGTCGACCGTGGTCAGGGGGCGCGGAAAGTCCAAATCTCCAGATTTTCCAACGCTTTTGCCAGTCGCCTCCCCTGCCATCGCCCACCTCCCTTGTCCGGCCTTGACAGTAGCACAGTTAGTTGTACAGTCCAACTTACTTAGTTGCCCAGACACACTTATAGACAGCGATCGGAGAAGGCCATGTTCGGCGTCAGGTTCATCAAGGCTCAGCCCACCACCTATCTGATGAAGTACCGCGCCGGCGCCGTCGTCGCCGAGGGCGCCGGCCTGTCCGCGCTCTACTACGCGCCAGTGACCATGCTGGTCGCCGTGCCGATCGGCAGCCGCGACGCCTCTTTCATCTTCGAGCAGACCGCGCGCGACTTTCAGACGCTGACCGTGCAGGGTCAGGTGACCTATCGCGTCAGCGACCCCAAGAAGGCGGCATCGATGCTCGACTTCACGCTGAAGGCGGACGGCAAGACCTATGAGAGCGACGATCCGGAGAAATTGCCGGAACGGATCCTCGGCACGGTCGAGGTGCTCGCCCAGCAGGCGGTGAAGGAGCTGACGCTGAGGGAGGCGTTGCAGGCGTCCGACCGCATCGCCGACATCATCGCGAGCGGATTGAGGGCGCGCGCCGACATTGCTTCGCTGGGCCTCGAAATTCTGGGCGTGTCGGTTCGCGGCATCAGGCCGACGCCGGACACCGCAAAGGCGCTGGAGGCGCAAGCGCGCGAAGCGATCCTGAAGAACGCGGACGAGGCCATCTTCGCCCGGCGCAATTTCGCCGTCGAGCAGGAGCGCGCGATCCGCGAGAGCGAGCTCGACACCGAGATCGCGGTCGAGCAGAAGAAGCGGTCGATCCGCGAGACCCAGATGGACGCCGAGGCGAGCGTCGCCGCCAAGCGCAACGAGCTGCGCGAGGCCGGCATGGCCGCGGACATCGTGCTGGAAGGCAAGCGCAAGGATTTCGTCGGCCTCAATGCCGAGAACACCAGGACGCTGGCCGACGCCGAGGCCTATCGCGTCGGCGCGCTGATGAAGATCTTCGAGGGCGTCGACACCCGCGTGATCCAGGCGCTCGCCGCAGCCGGCATGCAGCCGGGCCAGCTGATCGCGCAGGCCTTCTCCGGCATCGCCGAAAAGGCCGAGAAGATCGGCCAGCTCAACGTCTCGCCCGACCTGCTCAGCCAGCTCCTGGAGAAGCCGAAGCCGACGGAGGCCGCCAATGCCCGCCGCCAATGACCGCAAGATCGTGCTGGTGACGCGCAAGACCAGGCTGGAAGACCTGATCGCGCGCCACCTCACGGCGTCGCAGGCGCGCTTCTATGTCGAACATCTCGGCGCCGACTTCTCCGACTACGAGCGCGAGCACGAGGTCTACAGGGCGCAGCGTCACACCACGGTGCAAGTGCTGGAGCAATGGGGGCGCTATCAGGTGATCGACCGCGCTTTTCTACCGAACTTCATCTTCGCGCCTGATGACATCGTGGTCGCGCTCGGCCAGGACGGCGTCGTCGCCAACACCGTGAAATATCTGAACGACCATCCGCTGATCGGGCTCAACCCGGACCCCGCGCGCCACGACGGCATTCTGCTGCCCTTCGCGCCGCGCGACCTCGCAAAGCTGCTGCCGGAAGTCGCCGCCGACAAGCGGGGCAGCCAGGCCGTGACGATGGCGGAAGCGCGGCTCAGTGACGGCCAGGTGCTCTACGCCGTCAACGACCTCTTCATCGGCGCGCGCACGCATGTCTCGGCGATCTATGAGCTTGCCACCGGCGACGCCACGGAACGGCAATCCTCGAGCGGCCTGATCGTCTCGACCGGCCTCGGGTCAACCGCCTGGTTCAAAAGCATCGTCACGGGCTCGCTGGCCATTGCCGGCAGCCTTGGCCGGCCTCCCCCGCTGACCGGTTACGAGGCGCTGCCCTGGGATGCGCCGGAGCTGCGCTTTGCCGTGCGCGAGCCCTTCCCCAGCCGCCATTCGCAGACCAATCTCGTCTGCGGCCGGCTTGCTCCGACCGAACAATTGCGCATCCGCTCCTTGATGCCGGAAAACGGCGTCATCTTCAGCGACGGCATCGAGGCCGACCGGCTCGATTTCAATGCGGGCGCCGAGGTTGCGATCGGGATTGCCGCACGGCGCGGCCGGCTGATCCAGTGATGGCTAGATGCCGAGCGCGTTCTCGCCGGCTTCGCGGCCGGGCACGCTGACCTGGACTTCATGTCCTTCACGAAGCGCGAGAGATGCGGCGGCGACGGCCGACTCGAACGCAGCTTCCTTGGTGGCATGGGTATTCCTGACATCGCCGTCGTGCAGCACGCCCCATTGGTCCCGCACCGGCACGATGGCATATTGAGCAAGGCCCATTGTCCACTCCTGGCTTTGAGCTTCAGAAGAACGTCCGTTCGACAACGCGCGCGCGGGCTCAACGTTGCGTCAGTTGCGGATGTGCGGCGGTGACGCGCCAGACCGTGTTGCCGCTGTCGTCGGCGACCAGCAGTGCGCCCGACTTGTCGATGGCAACGCCGACGGGCCTGCCGCGCGCCTTGTTGTCGCTGTTGAGGAAGCCTGTCACGACGTCCTGCGCCGGTCCGCTCGGCTTGCCATCAGTGAAGGGCACGAACACAACCTTGTAACCGTTGAGCACCTGCCTGTTCCAGCTGCCATGCTCGCCAACGAAGGCGCCGCCGCGATAGGCCGCCGGCAGGCCAGTGCCGGTGTTGAAGGCCATCCCGAGCGGCGCGACATGCGAGCTCAGGGCATAGTCCGGCGCGATCGCCTTGGCGACGAGATCCGGCCGCTGCGGCTTGACGCGGGGATCGACGTGCTGGCCGTAATAGCTGTAGGGCCAGCCGTAGAAGCCGTCCTTCACCGAGGTCATGTAGTCAGGCACGAGATCGGGACCGAGTTCGTCGCGCTCGTTCACCACCGTCCACAGCGCGCCGGTCTGCGGCTCGAAGCTCAGCCCGTTGGGATTGCGCAGGCCGCTCGCGAACACGCGCCAGCGGCCGCTGGCGCGGTCGACCTCGAGGATGGCGGCGCGGTTGTGCTCGGCCTCCATGCCGTTCTCGGTGATGTTGCTGTTGGAGCCGACGCCGGCGTAGAGCTTCGAGCCGTCAGGACTGGCAACCAGGCTCTTGGTCCAGTGATGGTTGATCGGCCCGCCCGGCAGCTCCGTCAGCACTGTACCCGCTGCGGTGATCTTGGTATCGCCTTCCGTGTAGGGATATCGGACGATCGCATCGGTGTTGGCGACGTAGAGCTCGTTGCCGACCAGCGCGATGCCGAACGGCGAATTGAGATGGTCGAGGAAGACGCTTTGCGTCTCCGGCACGCCGTCGCCATTGCTGTCGCGCAGCAGCGTGATGCGATTGCCGGGGCCGGTGTCGTCGCCGCCCGAGGTCGCCCAGGACTCGATATATCCCATGACGATTTCCTTCGGCCGCTTGATCCCCGCCCCCTTCGGCGCCTTGGATTCCGCCACCAGCACGTCGCCGTTGGGCAGCACGTAGATGAAGCGCGGATGCTGCAGGCCGGTCGCGAAGGCCCTGATCTGCAGGCCGTCGGCCACACCAGGCGTCTCGTCCTTCTTCCAGCCGACGATGCGCGCGATGTGCATGGGCGGCAGCAGGTACTGCTGAATGTCCGGGAGCTTCGGGTTGGCGCCGATCTGCGCCTTGGGATCGCCGCTGCCGTCATCGCAGCCAGCCAGAAGCAGCAACGAGCAGCACAGCAGCGCGCGTCCAATCGAGAATGTCATCGCGCAACTCCCACGCCGTGGCGATAGACCAGCGCCCAGCCGAGCCAGCCGGTGACCGGCAGGATCAGGACGGTGATCACGGACAGAACCAGCCCGGTCGGCCACACCGAGGTCCAGGCGTCGCGGGTGTGGATCAACGCATTGACGATGGCGAGCATCAGCGCGACGGCGTTGCCGATCAGGTGCGGCCAGGCCGGCGTCTGCGCCCGTACCAGGCGATTGCCGAGGAAATCGGTCAGGCCCGCGATCGCGGCCAGCACGCCGAAGACGACGCCTGCGAGCAGCAGCCAGGCGGAAAAATCCGCCCACATGATCTCGGCACTGGCGACATAAGCGATGTCGGTGAAGAGCGCGCCGATGAAGCACGCGATCGGGATCGGCACCAGCATCGGATGAATCGGATGACCCGCGATCTGCGCGGTGGTGCGCACGCGCACGTCTTGTTGCACGGTTTGGCCTCGTGACTATCGGTCCTGCCCGACCGGCCAACTCGTGCGTGGTGCGATGGTTCCTAGCGAATCCGCGCCGCCCCGTTCCGACGCGCGTGGACGGCACTCATCGCGGTGGCGATATCGGCGATCTCCCCGACCGCGATGGCCCTAGATGCGCGTCAGTCCGAGCCGTTCGCGGACCTCGTCATCCTCGATCAACTGATCGAGGCGCGCATCCTTTCCGGCGTCCTTGCCGGCGTCCTTGCCGGCCTCGAGATCTGCCGCGATCGTCTCGAGCGTTCGAAACGCATCGCCCGCGCTGGCTGCGGCGTCAAGGTGAGCAATCGACTGACCGTTGACCGTGAGATCGGCCTCGCCCCACGGCGTGGTGTCGATCTCCAGGCGGTCGCCGCCGGCCTTTGCGATGAAGTGCTGGACGGTGGATTTGGAGGTCGGTAGGGAAAGGTCCGGCGTCCAGTCGATAGGCTTGTTGGTCATGTGTATGTCCCGAAGCTGCGACCAATGGATAGACCATCCGACACGAGGGACATTGACCTGGATCAGGCTTGCGGCGGGCGATTCTGGACGCAGCAAACTCTGCACGACTACTTCTCGAGAAGTGTCAACCTACTTCAACCGTCTTGCGGAACGATCGGACACACAAACCGGATTGGCCCGTTGGGTCGATGCCCCGCCGGCGGCATCTCTATCTTCATTTCGATTACCTCGTCGAACGCAATCGTAGGTTCGAGACTAGAGGCGATCTCAGCCAGCCCAGATTTGAAAGGCGTTAGCGGTTGCCCGATTGATCTCAAAAATCTGACTGGCATTGGAGATATGACGTTCTGCTTGTCTCCAATCGCCTGATGCACGAGATCATAGAAGCTCTCCCTAAACGCCTTATGCGCATCCGCAGGGATCAGAATGCCAGTCAGCGATATGGCACGAGCGTGCAGCGGCGCACCTTGGTCTGCGAACTTCTCGTCCATGAAAAGGAAATTCGTGGTCATGATCCACTTGTAGGCAGATCCTCCTCTGCCCTCTCCGATCCTCCGACCTCTGCGCCTCCTTGACACGCCACATGAGTGCCAGGCGCAGCTTGCGCGGGAACGGATCTTAGCAACTTACTGATTTCAGGGATCTATTCGCTAATGGAATCTCAGTCGAAAAATGCTACATTATTGATATGGATAGGGTAACCGCCCCTTCGACCGCAGAGCACATCCGAACGCTAGCCCGGACGCACCAGGTTACCTACTCGGAGGGTCCCAACGACCGCTTGGCCCACCATATTTCGCGCTTGGCCGGGGATAGGGTCGAGCTGGACGAGATTGAGCGGCTACTCATTGGTCTCGTGCGAGCGGGCCGGATTACACGCCCGGAAATGATCTTGCTTCAAGCTGCCTATTTGCGTGAAGCCCAGCCGTGACGTTTGATCCGTTCGGCGACTTCGAGACGCGCGGATACCTGCGCAACCTTGCCCAAGAGAAAGATCCGGCAATTATACGGAGGCTCGAACACGCCTCCTTCACGACCGGCATCGACGATGCGTTCGCGGCCTTCAGAGGAAGAAGGCCCTGACCTACGCGGACGTTACAAGCACCCACAAGACGCTCTTCGACGTCATGTACCCGTGGGCGGGGTCAGGATCGCGCGACGACGGCACCGGATATCGCCGTGAGCCGCGGTGGCGTTTTGTTCGCGCATCCCAAGGACATTCGGAACGCGATCGAGCATGCTTTGAAGCTGGGCAACGATCCCAAGACCATGCGCGAAAAGCCGGGCGAGGTCATGGGATATCTGGCCCACGGCCATCCGTTCTTGGATGGCAATGGGCGAACAATCATGGTGGTCCACTCCATACTGGCGCAACGTGCCGGCTTCAGCGTCGATTGGGCTTCGACGGACAAGACTGAATGCCTTCAGGCACTCACCAAGGAACTCGACGATCCCGGCAAAGGCATCCTCGACAAATATCTCGAACCCTATATCCGTCCGGCGGTGATTGATCTCAAAGAGCACATCAACGCTGCCAAGGGGCTCGACGGCGGCAGGGGTGAGCAGGACACCGTTCGTGGAAGCAACGAAGATCCGGCGGTGCAAGCCGAGTACAAGCAGCAACAGCGCAAACGGGACGAGCATAGCAAACGCGCTTGACCATTGGGTCTCAGACCAACAAAACCGTTCCAGCACCGCCTTGTAATTTCCAATCAGATTGCCCCGGAAGCCGCACCGCGTGTTCCCTTCGACGGTTGAGGCATCACGTTGAGGATGAGTTTATTTTGGACCGCATCACCTGCTTCCTTAGGGGCGGCTGGAGCGGGTGAAGTGCTCCAATGGAGCGGGTGATGCGCTCCATCGGGTACGGATAACGTATTGAATCTATCAGCGTTATTTGGTCTTTGCACGAAAATAGTTGTCGTCCAATTTCCGGTAGTTGGACAGATTGTTGGACGTTCGTGTTGGACGTTTTGACGGCCCTAGCCCGGGGGCTCAATCGCCTAAAAGCGGAAGCAAAGATGTACGACCACCGGCCACGACCGCACCGTGGATCGCCCAATTGAGAAGGGAACCACCCGCGAACCCTGCGCCCGCTACTAGCGACGTGATCGACAACCACGCCGGCACAATCATCCGCATTGGATACCGCCAAACCCGGTAATCTTCGCTGAGAAGTTGCTCGTACGACATCCGGCCATCGAGAAACGCTCTGCTGCCCTTTTGCCACTTTCCCTTGTAGGCATAAGTTCGGGCGATCCGCATGAGCTTTACAAAGCTCACAGAGATTATGGATACAAACAGCAGCGGGAGGCCGATCGTCGTTCCAAACGAAGCTGCCAGAGCAGGAATTCTGTACAGCAAGCCGAGCCACGCGACCACAGTGCCCGTGCTGCTCAGCACCACAAAGGCCTCGGCGTTGTATTCCGCGCGCTCGACGGCTTCGATGTAATATTGCTCACGTTTGTTGATTACATCGAAGATCGCTTTCGAGAAGTCATTAGGTTCCGGCTCCTTCCACTGGGTCGCCTTGGCGGCCTTTTGCTCAGCCTCGCCGAGTTCTTCGCGATACTCAGAGGGGGAGCGCGCCAGAACAAATGGATACACGTATCGTCGTGTTGCACCAACCATATGAGGCACAAACAACGCCTCCAAGAACGATCGCCAAACGATCTTAAAAACGATGCGCACCTGCCGCCAGGTCCTCCGGAACATCCTTCGTACCAGATTGGTTGTCACGGACATTATTCTCTTACTGATCGGGAATTCGTTCGGCATGCCGTCGCCCTTAGAAACCATCATAGAAAATCGATCGCGAGGTCAGGGAAGCTTTGCAAGGGTTGCCCCGGTCCCATAGAGCGGCGGCTGATAATCTGCCTTCGATACCGTATCGAACGGGCAACCGCCGTTCTCGTAAAAATGCCCAATCATTGCGTCTGTCTGGACTCCAAACGCATAGCCATTTTTGTGAAGTGCATCGAGCAGGATGTTGAACACTTCATTCCGGTCGCGACGGGTCCAAGAGGCCGAGCGAGCAAAGTAGGGGTCCAATTTCGTCTGGTATTGTTTGATCGTGGCCATGTCCATCAAAGTTTCGCGAGTGAGACCCGCCTCGCGCGCCCATTGCGCCAGATGCGTCATCATGGCCCGCTCGGAGGCTCCTTCGCCGACAGCACAATAATTCACCTGATCGCGCATCAACTGGATCATGGCGTCACGAACAGACGGCCCCTTGCCCATCGCCAAGAACATGGTTCGGTTCGGAAGCGTGGGTCGAACCGGTCTTGCGGGCTGCCATACCGGTGACGGACTAGCGGAAGGGATACCCGAGATTGGCGGTGCGACAGGTCCTGATATTGGCGGTGCAACCGGTGGAGCGGGTGTCGTGTCACCGGAGATCGGCGGCGCGACAGGCGCGGGCCGGATCTCCGGAAAAATAGGGTTGATCTGCCGCGGCGGTGGCGCTGGGGCAAACCACGACGACCATGCCCACCAAGCCGCCCCTAGGACGCCAATCCCGACCAGCACTCGATAGATAATGTCGAGGCGAAGCGCTGCCCGGGCCGCCGGTTGAGAAGCAACAGCCGGCGACGTCGACGGCAGGGCTTGACCAGCTTCGTATGGATCAGGCGTGATGAGTTCAGCCGACCAATTCAGGAATTTCCCTCTCTCGGCATCACTTCGAGGCCTTCGCCCAACAGTTTCGAGAACTTCGTTGAGCGTGAATTTCGGTAAGTGTACGAATGCTTCCCAATACGCAGGCCGCCACGAGGAGATAGCGTGAAGGCCGCGAAAGAAGAGCAACTGGCTGTTGGGCGCGAAGCGCCGGACCTCGTCGGCCGTAAGCAATTTGCGCTCAGTTTTACCAAACGTTGTAGTGCGCGAGTCGCCGAAAGTCTCAGTGTGGGTACCGCCCTGGGTTCTTGTGAACCCCTTCGTGGAGGAACTAGGACCCGGGCCAGTTGGTGCTGATGAACCTTTCGACCACGTATTGCCGACGTTATCGGCAAAGCTTTGCCCGTTATTTTCTGACACACCGTCCGATATCGTTTCCACGGTCGCACTGCCTGACATGGCCGAGACGTACTCGGCCGTAAACATGTCACTGACGGCGAAGAAGCGCTGGAATGAGTTGTTGATAAACGATTCCCAGCCCTGATTATAAACGCGGGCAAGCTGGCTGAAATCCTGGACCGCTAGGGTGTATTTGACGTCGTAGCCGCGCGATACGGCGATGTCGTTGAGAACGAACGTCATCTCGCCAAGATTGGCAAACTCGTCGATCACGATATGGCGCCACCGTCTGGCGCCGCCACGCGCAGTATTTGGGCGATAGCGTCTGAAACTTTTTGCGAATGCGGTCACACAGAGGCGCAGCCAAAAGCGGTGCGTCATGAAAAAGTCCGGCGGAATAACAACGAAATACTTGTTTCCGCCGAGCGCGGCTTCACGCATGTCGAGGCTCTTCCCGCGGAGCACTTTGGCCATCTGCGGGCTATCGATCCATGCCGTGTCGCGTTCAACACTGCTGATGATTCCGGACTGCTCGCGCTCTTCGCGGTTCAGAATGGCGCGGAAGCCGCGCTTGATGGCGCCGCCCGCCAATTCGCTTTCCATGGAGCCGAAGAGGAGCTCGGCCAGCGTTTCCTGCTTTTTGCCTTTGTATGCCTTCGGCATTTCAAAGGGCAAGGTCACGATCTCGCGAACGCGGATCAGATCGCGCCGTGATGCTTCCCGGGGATCGAGCGCAACAAACAAGAGGACGGCAGTCAGATAGTTTCGTGCGGCGTTGTCCCAATGCTGATTGTCGGCCCCGGACGAAAGCACCATGGCGTCAGCCAGTGCGCGGGCATCGTCAACATAGTTGGGGTTATCCGCTGTAATCAGATCGAGAAAGTTGAGCGACGCGGTATTGCCAGTCCCGACTTCATCCCAAGGATCGAGCAGAAATACCTTTTGCTTCGATGCAAATGCCGGCTGGAGCACTGGACCAATCGCTTGCGCGATCTCGCCCTTGGGATCGATGACGACGATGGAGCTCTCGGGATCGCTCGCTATCAAAAATGGCGCGATCGCCGTGGTGAACTTGCCTCCGCCCGTACCCGCGACGATCAACTGGTGGAGGTCGCCATTGTACCGGATGGGCTCGAAGTTGTGCTTATTCTCCCACCACAGTCCGACATACATTCCGGAATCTGAAAAGAGGCCAGCGTCGTTGGCCTCCGACCGGGTCGCCCACCGGGCGGTCCCATGCACCGACATGCCTGATCAACGCCGCCTGCGGCGTCTCCCCCATTGCCCTGGGGCGTAGATTGGCAGCACGGCAACTGCATCGCTATAGAAATTTGCAGCCGGCGGTTGCGCCGCACAGCACGCCGTGAAAGACTGCCGCACATATTTTGGATGGTGATTTTCTGGAGCCGCCGAGGTGGCGATCTTCAGCCTCAATCATAGTTTTATCGGCCGCAGCACCCATCCTGCGGGCGCCGCCAGCCTTTACGCGCGCTACGCCACTGGCCAGGACCGCTGCACCGAGATTATCAGCCAGCGCATGCCGGACGAGCGCGCCAGCATGATGAAGTGGCTGGACCAGCAGGAGCAAGGCGACCGAAAGAACGCTCGCGTGATCGATAAGGTCGTGGTGGCCCTGCCCCTGGAACTGTCCCACGACGAAAACCTCAGTCTTCTCCAGAACTTCTGCGAAAGAATGACAGAAGGCCGGGCCTCATGGGCGGCGGCTATCCACGACGGTCCCAAGGATCACGATAACCCGCACGCTCACATTATCTTCCGGGACCGCGACCCGGAAACCGGCAAGCGGGTCATGCTGACCACCGAGCGTGGCAGTACCGAACGCTTCCGGGAGGGTTGGGAGCAGGAAGCGAACATTTCACTTGAACGGGCCGGCCATGACGTCCGGATCGACCGGCGAAGCCTGGCCGGCCAAGGCATCGATCGCGAACCAGAGCTTCATGTGGGCGCGGGAGCCGGTAAGCTCGCCGAAAAAAGCCACGAGTTCCACAGCAATCAGAAGGAAGTTACCCGGATTATCGACGGGCGACGGGAAACCGTCACCGTCAACTATCCGGCTATCGATCAGGGATTGACCCGTTTCGAGGCTAACGAGGCGCGTAAGGCGCGCAACGAAGAGCGTGAACTTTACGAGCGCAATATGGGCCCCGAGAATCTGCCCTATGGCGATCCGTACCAAGAGCGGCAGGCTAAGCTCGATGCCATCCACCAAAACGACCTGAAGCTTGAGTACCTCTATCAGATGATGGTGTCCGATGACGCCGACATCTCCCCGTTGGCGACCGACGCGCTCTTCGAAACGGCGTTGGAGCACTACCGAGAACATCATCAATTCCGGGAATGGGATACGGAAGTCTCACGCGGTAGCGAAATTGGATTGCCCGGACGAGGCGAGAAAGGGCCTCGCCGCGATGGCTTCGATCTGATGGGCGGCGGAGGACTGAAGATATTGGGCCGTATCTCAGAGTCCCTTGAGACGCTGATTGACGGACCCAATCACCGGAAGAAAGGCGAGGAACGCGAAATGGCGGAAGAACGGAAGATCGATCCTGTTAGACACGTCGAGCAGCAGCAGCGGCGCGAGGAAATGGAGCAGGCTCAGGCGCGCAAAGCCGAAATGGAAGCATACTTGCAGCAGCGGGCCGAGGCCCGAGGAATGGATCGTGGACGTGGCCGCTAAAAATTCTTGGAAGCAAGCGCCTGAAGGCGGCGTGACCAAATCTTTGATAGCTTGAAAATGTAACAGGCAAGCCATGCGCTGTCTGACGGACAGCGCGCTTGGCAAGGGGCTGGCGCCCCGTTGCATCCCCTTTGACGGTCCATCGCATGCTTCATGCGAACACTACGAGCCGCCGGTTTCGCATCACGTTTCGCCTCTCGGCGATTGAGGATCGTGCGGTGCGCGACGCCGCCGATCGCGCCGGTCTCGAAGTATCGAGCTACGTGCGCGCCACGGTTCTTGACTCCAAGCCGTTACGTTCGGCACGCAAGCCTTCGGTTGAAACCGCCCTCCTCGTGAAGGTTCTCGACCGTCTTGGCAAAATTGCCTCAACCATACGCGCTCTTTCTCTGATCTTCTCTGCCCAGTCCGGGCAAGCCATGCCCGTCGTTGAACGAGATTTGTCTCGCAGCTTAGTCGAGTTGCGCAAGTTACGGCCGGAGCTACTCGCGGCGCTTGGCAAGCGCCCTCCTGCCACGTGATTATCAAGGGCCAGGCGCGGGGACGAGCCGCCCAACTTGCAGCGCACCTCCTTGCCGCCGACGAAAACGAGCGTATTCGCCTGTTTGACGTGCGGGGCACCCTCGCGCGGGACGTCAAAGGCGCACTTGTCGAAATGGAGGTGCGCGGATTGGCCGCCAAGACAAAACGGCCGCTCTACCATGCATCCATCAGCCCCGAAGCCAGCCGCCCGCTCGATGACCGGCAGATCAGGCATGCCGTCGACACCCTCGAAGAAAAGCTGGGATTGCGAGGTCAAACACGCCTCGTGGTTACGCATCGCAAGAAAGGTCGCGACCACGTTCACGTCGTCTGGTCGCGGATTGATTCAGAATCCGGGACAGCGATTGCGTATTCGTGGAATTACCGGCTGCACGAGAGCGCCGCACGCGAGCTGGAAGCGGCATTCGGCCACCGGCGCATACCCGGTTCTCGCGAGAAGCGGGTGGAGCGGCGCAGACGCAGATCCGAAGCCGGTTACGAGCTCCGCCAGCAGGCACGTTCTGGTGTGGCACCCTCGGCAGTAACGTTCGAAGTGACCGCGCTCTGGAGTGGGTCGAGCAACGGTGCGGTCTTCAAACGGAAGCTGGAAGAAGCAGGCTACACGCTCGCCCGCGGCGACAGGCGGGTTTTTGTCATCATCGATCGCGCCGGCAATGTGCATTCTCTTGCACGGCGTATTCAAGGTGGGAGCACGGCCGCGCTCCGGAAGCGGATGGCCGACGTCCCGTTGAGCGATCTTCCCTCGGTTTCCGCTGTACGCGAAGATCAGCGCGAGCGACGCGTAGTGGGGGACAGAAAGCATAAATTCGCCCTCGCCTCCCGTGAGACCACGCAACGGAGGATCGGCAAGCGGACAACGTCTGATCGAGCGCATCGATACTTCCGACCGAATATGGAAGGCATGATTTCCGTCAAAACCGATGGCTTCGTTCAGACACCGGCCCGGCGGCGTTGGTCCGGCACACCGCTGTCCATCATCGTCTACCGTTCCGCTCGCGCGGCACTATTCGCCGACTTCGCAACCAGATTGGCCGCGGCGCGGCGTTTTCTCCGAGGGGATCAACTCATTGCCGCCATCGTTGCTCTACAGGCAGAACGCAACGTTGCGCTCGACCGCCTCCAGGAGCTCCAGCCTTGGCGGAAGAAGCGGGAAGGCACCGCGAGGCAGCCGCGGCGCCTACGCCGGCTCACCGCCTACCGCATACGCAGGAAACCATTCGGCTTAAAATAGCCCGCGGCCAAAATCGTTTCATTTCAATGCGATCGCCGTAAATTAAGGGTTTTTCAGCGCCATTTTCGTAGTCTGAGGCTTATTTCCCCGCCTTATCCGCGGGCAAAGACATATGCGCAAAACGAATTTTTTGGACGGGTTTTTATGACGTTTGAAGCATCGCCATTTCGCGAAGCGGCCGCGGCTGGAGACAGCGCGAGTGTTGCGCGCTTTCCGACCGAGGACGATCTCAACTCCGCGGCGGCCATACTCCTACCCGCAGTCGAAAGCTTCGCCCTCGCAAAGAACGTTCCTGCCAACGAGCAAGAAATCATTTCCGTTGCGCTGCACGTCGTGAAGGTCTCGTCACCAAGTGACCGCCGCGCGATCTTGCGTATGGATCAAGCGATTGTTCACGATATCCAGGACAGCATCAGTCACTTCCTCGATATCATCTGCCTCGCAAAGTTCATCGATCGCATCCTCTCCTTGATGGGACGTAGGCAACCCGATCTGGAGGGACCGATCGCGGTGGCTTCCCGGATGCTTCAGGACACCTCAGCCAACGACCGCACGCCGTCGATGATGGTTTGGCCAGACATGGACACGATGGTCCGGGACTACGCACTTCAGGCCGCAGCGGCTGATCGGCAAACTTATCCAATCGCCCTGCCCGAGGATGCGATACGCCGCGTGCTTTTGAAGCTTCCAGTCCGTTTCGCGCAGGAGGCCGCCGATGGCCGATAGCCCACTTGAAACAGGTAATCGCACGCCGATGAACCGAGCGACATCGGGACGTACCACCGAGCGCGCCCCGGTCACGGAAAGTGAAGACGCTATCCGCAATCTCAAAGCATCGGAATCCGTGATGGCGGCATTCTTGGCCGAACGCGTCCCAACGCCGCCTGCTGAAGTCGCAGCTCTCATCACGAACCAAGTCAAGAGCGCCATCAAGGCTCTTCCCTTGAGCCAGGTTGCGAACATGACTCCGGGCAGCGGCGTTCTCGCGACAGCGGCGTCGGCTGGTGTGGAACAGTATCTCGGCATGCTCACGCCAGCGCAACGCGAGGCAGCAAAGGTCGGCGTCAATCCGCTTGATCCGGTGGCGATGCTGAAATCCAACGCCGCCCTCAACCAGATTGGTGGCGCGGGCGGCTTCTCGCGCAGCGCGGAAGGATCGAGCGCCCGCTATGACGGAATTGGGTCGAGCGGTGACTGGAGTTCACCTGCCGGTCAGGCGCAGATGCGTGAATTAGCGATCAAGAGCGGCATTGGTTGGGCCGCCAACAATCCAGACTTGTTACGCCTTGGCCCTGCCGCTATCCAGACGTTGGCGCAGTCACACCTGAAAGAAGAGAATTACAAGGTCTTGAAGAACCGGCTTGAATTCAGCGACAGGGATGTCGTTGCGGGCGCGCGTTACTCAAACCGGCATCACCTCGACTACAATGAGATCACCACATCGACCGATAAGGCAGTCGATGGTCTTCCGTCCGAGGAAAAGAAAGATCTGGTGGGCGGCGTTAAGAAGCTTTTCCATTGCAAGCCAGAGGAAGAGGCGCAGTGCAAGACGGAACTTAACTCGAAGGTCGAACGTCTCAAGACGAAACATCCTGATAAGGCGCAACAATTCGAGCAACTACAACAGTCGCTTGGGACGAGGAAGGAAGCGGAACTCAAGGAGAGGTTAAAGACCGGTGCGAAAGATGTGCGCGCAGATGCCAAGGATGAGAACGCTGACAAGAAAGTAGAGAAAGTCGAGGTCATAACGGCTTCCACTCAAAACGATATGGACGACTTCAGCGGTGTGCCGCGCACGGCCCAGGCCAGCGAGCCTAAAAAGGACGAAAAGTCACCCGTCCGGAATGCGGAAGCGAAGAGCGAAAAGAAGCCGGACGACAAGTCGAAGCCTGCGCAACCAACATCAGCGAAAAAGCAATCTGCTCCGACGATGAATGGCTAATCGCTGGAGCTAGTCTAGCGAACAACGGGTTGCGCATTGGCCGCGCGGCGGTCAAACCCAAATTTGTTCGCCGCAGCGCATGCATTTTCAATTGTAATCCGGCCACCGACTGAAGCCAGAACGTCTTCTTTGGTGAAGGACTTCTCTGCGACGCCCTTCTTCACGAACTCGAAGCAGGCTTTGGCGGCGTCAACCTTGGCTAACTGCTTGTCCGCTTCGGCGGCGCGCGCATCGGCAGCAGCAGCACGGGCATCAGCAGCAATTCCGCGCTCTTTCAAAACTTGAGTACGGCGTTCAGATTCCCTGATCTCGCATTTGATGGCTCCCGAGGCGCTCGAAATGTTCTCGCAGGCAGGAGAGCCTTGGACGTTCGAAGCTTGCTGGGCGGCTGCAGGGAATGCCGCAGCAGCGGCAATCACCGCGCCGGTCGTCAGCGCGATCGCAGATTTTTTGAATGATGAAGGCCGGTACATCATGGTGCAGTACACCTATAGATATAGCACAAACCGGCCTAAGTGCTTCTACTTACATTACTTTCACTGCAACATTCTTCGTCATTACGTTGCGCCCTATAGATTTTTGATGTACAAGGGCTTTAACTATCTTCGCTTTACTTAATGACACCACCTCAACTCGGCCACGCACTTGAATCTAGTCGCAAATCGGCCTGTGACAGTCTGACGAATACTGTTGCACGGACCGGCTGGGCGACCGGCGACCGCGAACTCTACGGGTCTACCGGCGAGCGGAAATACCTCAACCGGGAAGAGAGGGCCCGATTCCTGGCGGCGGCCAATGGCCTGGAACCTGGACCGTCACTTTTCGCGATCCTGATGGCGTGGACCGGAGCCAGGGTCAGCGAATTGCTCGCGCTGACGCCCTCGTCCTTTCAGATCGACACTGGGGTGGTCACGATCGTCACGCTCAAACGGCGCAAGTTTACGGTTCGTGAGGTGCCGATTCCGCCAAGCCTCATCAAGCGCTTGGATCAGCATTTTGGACTGCGACGATTGCAACGTGGCGAGCATTCAGCCCAACAGCGTCTTTGGACCTGGCATCGTGTGACCGCATGGCGTCACATCAAGCACGCCATGGCTCTGGCGCACGTGGCAGGTAAACAAGCGTGCCCACGCGGGTTGCGCCATGGGTTTGGTGTGGGCGCCCTGCAGAGCGGTGTTCCACTGCACCTTATCCAACGCTGGATGGGACATGCGCGGCTCTCGACCACCGCGATCTACATGAATGTCTGTGGTCCAGAGGAGTTTGGTTTTGCCGAACGGTTTTGGCACCACCGTGCGTCTCCCCCTGCCCAAGGACACCATGGGCCAGCGCTCTCGTACTGAAATCGATCTTCTGGTTGCGCAGAACATTCGGCGGCGACGCATTCAGCTCGGTTATTCGCAGCGGGATATCGCGGACCACGTCAAGCGGTCGGTCACGCAGTATCAGAAATACGAGAACGCCACCAACCGCGTCACGATCGGGCGGCTGGTGAAAATCTGCGAGTTTCTGGGAATGTCGGTCGGAGAGGTTATAAAGCCATGGCCACGCTTCCGCTGGCGACCCAGGAATGGTCGACTCGTTGGCGCGAACCCAGGCGATGACACCTAATATAGGTACTCGCGCCCCCTTGTAGGAACGGCACATCTTCTTTTGAGAACGCTCGAATCTTTCGTATCAAAATAAGGGTGCGTTTCATGTCTTCGAAGTCGGAGGCAGCACCGGTCTGCCTTTCTTCACGTCGACAATGCTCTTCAGTTCAATCACGTTTCTCTTTTATTTCGCGCCAATCCTACTTGCCGCTTATTACGGTCTGCGGGTCCGCGACACCGTGCTGCTGCTGGGTAGCGTCATTTTCTATACATGGGGAGAGCAGCTCTACGTCCTTCTCTTGATTGCGAGCATCGGCGTTAATTACTGGCTCGGATTGGCCATCGCGCGCAGCACGGACCGCAGGCGCTTATGGCTTCTGATAGCAGGCGTATCCGGCAACGTCGCCGTATTGGCATACTTCAAATACCTTCATTTCTTCCTCACGGCGCTGAGCGGGATTGTGCATCTGCGCCCAAGCGTAACCGCCTTCAATCCGCATCTCATATTGGGCATTTCGTTTTTCACGTTTCAGCTGATCTCTTATCTTGCCGACATCTACACAAAGCGTGTCGAGCCCGAGAAAACCCCGACGTCCTTCGCAATATATATTTTGATGTTTCCGCACCTTATTGCTGGACCCATTGTGCGGTTCGCGGACATTCGAAAGGAACTCCATGCCCGCGCACTTAGCGTGGGGCATTTCGGGCTCGGCTTGCAGTATTTCATCGTCGGTCTTGCGCAAAAGGTGTTGATTGCCAACACACTTGCGGGCCCGGCGGATACCGTGTTCGCGCTTCCGCACGAGCAACTGACCGGCGCCTCTGCGTGGATCGGACTCTTAAGCTACACTTTGCAGATATTCTTCGACTTTTGCGGTTACTCCAATATGGCGATCGGCCTTGCATTCATGCTCGGCTTTCGCTTTCCGAAGAATTTTGACTATCCCTATGCCGCAAGCAGTCTCACGGATTTTTGGCGGCGCTGGAACATGTCTCTCTCGTTCTGGTTTCGCGACTACGTCTACATCCCTCTTGGAGGAAACCGGGGATCAACCCTATCGACTGTCCGAAACCTCGTGATCGTATTTCTCCTGACCGGCCTCTGGCACGGCGCTGCGTGGACATTTGTTGTCTGGGGCCTCTATCACGGCATGATCTTGCTCCTAGAGCGGTTCTGCATCGGCAGGTTGCTTGCCAGAATGAGTCCGCTCTTCCAGCGGCTCTATGTTCTCCTAGTGGTGATGGTAGGATGGGTCTTCTTCCGGGCCAGCACAATCAAGGAAGCATGGCGCTATCTTCGCGCGTTGATCGTTCCTCCGACATGGTCACTCCATGAGCCACCCATTTTCTGGCTTTCGCCGGAAGCCATGGCGGCGTTGATCCTCGGGCTCATCCTCTCGCAGCCATTCCTGCCTTCACTCTTAGACCACCTGGGCCGCCCGCGCATTGGACGGGACCCGACGGTAATCGAGCCGCGGCTGGATACATATTACGTGCATGCATTGCCGCTCGTCGTCCTGGCAGTCCTAATGGTCATTTCCGTCATACTTCTCGTCAGCGGGACGTTGAATCCCTTTCTCTACTTCCGGTTCTAGCCATGATGCCCGCCATTCAGTTATCGGATCGCTTCCTCAAACAGGCTCGTGCGTTGATCGTTGTCGTCATTGCGTTCATCGCTTTGATCCACATTTTGCCCTTCCTGCCGCTGCCGCCTATCCAGCTTGCCGAGAACCGGGTACTGGCAGAGTATCCCTCGCTGCCTCGCAACTGGTTGGAAGCGAGCGAGTTTCCATCAAAGTTCGATAAGGCCGCGCAGGATCAGTTGCCGGGCCGCGCGATACTGATCAGTGCGATCAATTATCTTCGCTACCGCTTGGGCTATTCCGGAAACTCACAGCTCGTCGAAGGCAAGGACGGTTGGATATTTTACGACGGCGGCTCAAGCCTTCGTATCGTGAGAGGCGTATTGCCGCCGACTGACGATATGAAGAACTTTTGGCTTAGCGGGCTGATGCAGCGCATCAATCGCGTGCGTCAGGCAGGTATTCCGCTCTTTCTTTTCGTCCCGCCAGACAAGCAGTCCGAATATCCCGAAGAACTCCCGAAGGGGCTAACGGCAGTCTCGCGGACCCAGACAGACACTTATCTCGATCTTGCCCGGGCACACGGCTTCAAAAACATCGTTGACGTCAGGGAGCCCCTTCGCAACCACGATGCAGCGTCCGAGTATTATACGCCCTGGGACACCCACTGGACCGGTAACGGAGCGTACATTGCCTACCGGGCTTTGCTAGAGGCGCTCAACCTGCCGCACGTCAAACCGTTCCCGCTCGATGCCTTTGAGCCGACATATGCGTACTCGCCGAGCCGCCCGCATCTCGGATCGCGCGATCTCGCAAACATGCTGGGCATTGGCGAATACATTCATCCGAATTTTCCGCTGTTCACTGCGAAGAAGGGACCGCCGGGAGTTCCTCTGGAGACCAAGACCCCGGAGATCCATTCGTATGTTACGGGGTATCCGGGCCCCGTGCTCTTGCTTATCCGAGATTCATTCAGCGACGCACTCATCCCGTTTCTGATCCCACATTTTTCCAAGATCATTTACATGCTGACGGAGATTGATTTTCCCTCAGCGGAGTTGCTCAACAGAACGAAGCCGGATGTTGTCGTGATGGAGATTGTTGAACGCAATCTCGGTTCCGGTATGTGGCCTCTAAAGAACTAGAGAGAGCCCTTTGTATGACGACGGGTCGGGGTGCTCGCCTGTAATTGGAGATGGGCGCCTTGTCGGCTTTCGACACCAGAGGTGGCGAAACTTAACGCGCTGACATCGCTGTGTATGCTCTCGCGTTAACACAGATTTATGTTGCTTTCGTCCGCGGAATATTTCTACCTATAGTGGTATTGCATCTAGCTAATTCTTTTATCGATGGAGGCGGTTGTTGGTTGGCTTTCCCCGATCACATCAGCACAAGCGGTTACTCCGCAGGACGGCTATTCAATTCGCCGCATCAGCCGCCTTCGGCTTCGTGCTATCTGTTGCGCCGACTTTCGCGAGCGCGTCAGCGCATCCCGTCGAGATCGACCTCGCTGGTAGGCACTGCTCCATTCCAAGACCGTACCTCGAGTTTGGTGCGAAGCAGAATGACACCGATATCTTGCTCGGCGCGACGTGGCCGGCGATGGGTTATGCATCGGTAGACGACCACACTCCGACGTTGCTCATATATTTGCGGGAAATACTCACCCCGAAACAACAAGTAGGCGCCCGTTTACGTATCTACAAAACTCTATTTGGACCATTCGAATACGTGCACAAGGAACACGGGCTTTCCCGCTATAAGGCCATGGCGGCGAAAGGTCGCGTCGCTCCAGGCGAAGCAGAACTATACCTGCCGCTTAAGCCTACCAATTTATACATCACGTGCGACGCCGATAACGCTAACGCAAACGTTCATCCGGGATGCCACGCGATCTTTAGTCATGATGAAGTACTGTACGATGTGTACTTTCGAAAAGACCTCGTAAGCGGATGGTCGAGGATAACGACTTCAGTTCGACGTCTTGTTGACACACTTTGCACCGTTGCAGGAGCAGAGAAATGAGCCTGCTGACCGTCCTTTCCTCACAACAACTCTCAAATCTCTCTTCAATCCTCAACAATACGGATTGGTCGCCAGACTTACGTCTGCTCACGTATTATCAAACCCTCGCTTCGTACGGCGTGGATTACGGCAACTTAGCTGCCAAGGTTGTGTCTGGCACGGGAGATGGACTAGTCGCCGATAACTTTTTGGCCAATTACGCTAACAGCAACGACGTATTTATCGATCCAACGTCTATCAAACTTAGTCTCGCGCAAGCTGACCTCAACGCTCGCGAGCAGAATTTCGGCCAAACACTTACTGGAGCACAAATCGAAGCATACCATAAGCAGGTATTCGATTTTTACGGATTAAGCATCAACGGATGGACTGCAGAAGTACCATACCAATTAGGTGGTGAGGACGCATGGAACGCGATCGTTTCTGACGGAATAGTCGGCGAGGCTCGCGTGGTTCTTGGAGTCTACAACACATATCTTCAGAATGATGACTTTGTCGCTGCAATGCAGGCCCGTAGTTGGCTAAAGGATTTTCTCGTCGCCGGATATCAAACCCTCTCCAACGAAAACGGCCTTGGCGCTACGAGCAGTATACAAACAAGCGTAGATAGCAATGGCAACCTTCACGTCTATCTTGGTCCGCTTGATACCAACGGCGTTCCTGAGCAACAACTTGTCTCCGACCCAAACGGCAACCTCAAACAGCTGATAGAACAATCGTCTACTGGAAAGGCGACGACGAACTATGATGACGATGGCAGTCTATCATCGAAAGTCATCGAGAAGACGGATAGCAGCACCGAGACCCTCGTTTATGACAAAGAGACGCAGGCCGTCATTGCGGACAAAACCATCGATCCTGCCGGCATCTCGACGACCCAATACTACGATCCCGTCTCACATGCGTGGCTTGGCACCAGACAAATGGATGCAAAGGGCAATCTAATTGCCCAAGTCGATGCAAACGGCATATCACAACGGCAATTTACCAATGTTGTCCTGAACACACTTGCAGACCAAATTATCACGCAGTTTTTAATCAAGAACGATCTCCCACTTTCGTTGGCAGCCGAAGCGTTCGCGAAAGCGAGCATCGACTATCTCCATCCTGCCAATCCGCTCAATCCCCAGGATTTCAATGCAGACTTGGCCGGCACTCTGGCAAGCATGGCAGGCGGCATACTTGGAAGCGAGGAAGGCGCGGACTTATTCAATACAATCGGGCTTCCCCCGCAACTCGGCTCGCTTGTCGGCGGGACTCTGAGTGGAGTAGCCGCACAGCAAGTGGCGGCATACATCGCCACGGACTTTCTCGGAATAGATTCAGCAACAGTATTAAACAATATCGGGCCATCAATCCTGAATGGCTCATTGACGACGTCGCAATTCGGCGACCTGTTAGGCGGGGCGTTCCTAAATGCCGGTGCTGCGTTGGCAGCATCTTCCCTCGAACAGCTCTTATTCACCAATCGCGTGGGACCCGGCTCTGAGATCGGCGGAGCGATTGGAGCGGTGATAGGCACCGAACTGATTCCAATCCCTGGGGTCGGCACGTTCGTAGGCGAATTCCTTGGCTCTCTCTTCGGCGGTCTATTTGGAGGTCATCCCAGCGTTGGACCGAATGCCAACGTTGCTGGTGCATGGAATTCCTCGACGCAGAAATTCGAGCAGATTGCATTGGGTCAAGACAATGATGGCCCCATCCAAGCCGCTAAATCCATGGGTGACGCGCTCAATGCGATTATGACTAACCTTGTGAATGCGACAGGCGGAACGGTCGCTGACGACCAAATGCCAATGTCGCTCATCATATTTCAGAACAAGTACTTTTACGCATTCGGAAATCACTACGCGCAGTGGTATCCGGACGTTTTCGATACACCCAACGCGGCGATCGAGGCGGCCGCAGTCAAATGGATGAGTTCGCTTACGATCGCTGGCGGCGATCCATACATGGCTTATGTGGCAAAGCAATCAACCGCGGCGAACCTCACTGACTTCTATTCAGACCTTAGTGCTGCGCAAGCGTATAGCGCATACGCTACAGACCCCGTAAGCTTCGATGTCGCGCTCGCAGCGGCAAATGATCCAACGCTTTTTGCCACGTGGCAGCAGGAACTGGCCCGGGCTCAGGCCATGGGGCTCGACAAACTGACCGCGCCCGAGCTGTCGGCCCTGCATCAATACGGCTACTTAACTCCTGAGAACCTATCGCAGTTCGGTGCGGTCATTGGCTCGGGCTCGAACTTCCTTGCACAGGGAACGAAGGACTATTTTGTCGATACCGGCTCCGGCATCACGGCATATCACTTCGACAGCAACGGGCTCGTCACAAGCAAGCTGGCGCTGACCAATGGCAGCAACGCGCCCTTTACATTGGGCAGCGGAGAGAAGGTCCTTGGTGCGGCGCAGGGTCTCGCTGGGACAGGTGAGTCCGATCTATTCGCGACGGATGCGACTGGTACGGTCCGGCTGATCAAATTCAACAGCCAGGGTGCCGAGACGGGGTCCACACCGCTCACCTATGCCGACGGGTCGCAGTTCACCTATCTTGCGCCAACCATTCCGGCTTTCGGAACGGCAGATTACTCGACCATGTGGACGAGTACCTTCCGGGCGCTCGGCTATGCAGGCCCCTTCGATGGCTCGACGCCGGAAAGCTGGTTTCAAAGCACGTTTGGCGAAACCCTTGATACGGCCGATGAGACTGGTATGCGCCAGTTGCTCTCCCATTTGCCCAACCGCCTGCCGCCGGACGCACAGTTTCTTTCGGCGACGCCAAGCGCGCTGGGATTAGGCCTTTATGACGTCGTGTCGCAGGACAACGCCGGGCATATCTTCATCAATGAGTTCAATTCGTCAGGCCAATCGGTCCAGCAGCTTAAACTAACCTATCCGAGTGGTTCGCCATTTACATACGTGGCCCAGGAGATACCACCGATTGACTCCGATGCTTATTGGACGCTGTGGCAAAACACGTTCCGGGAGCTGGGTTATACAGGCAACTTTGATGACGGTCACTCGGCCGCAGCCTGGTATCAAGACAAGTATTCTTCGTATCTTGGCGCCACCGACGCGATTGCCATTCAAAATCTGCTGCAGCGGCTTGCTGAGCAAAACCCGCACCTCGTCGGCGTGAACCGTGACCCGTCCGGGAACGGCAATCTCGATCTTCTTGTCGAAGACAACAACGGGCATCTGGCCCTCAGCGTTTTCAGTTCAACCGGAACGCTGGTCACCCAGCAAAACCTTTCGAATGTTGACGGCACTGCATTTGCTCTTCCCGCAGGCTCGTCGGTGCTCTCGGCGGGCAGCAGCTTCTTCGGTCATAATGGCCGCGACCTCATGCTCGTCGATGCTTCTGGCCAGGTTTCCATGGCCGAGTTCGACGCTTCGGGTAAGCTGCTCAGCGGAACGAATATTCCGCTCTATGTGCCGGATGGTGGCCACTTCTATCTACCGGCTGGCTCGACGTACCTTGCGTCCGGCTATGGCATGGCGGATGGCACCGATCGCGATCTCTTGTTCCGCAATGCCGATGGCACTATCCAGCTCATGACCTTTGCTCCCGCCGATCCCGTGCGGGCGGTTGTCAACCACGCCATCACCAATTTTGACGGCAGTTCCTTTGTCCCGGCTGTCGGTGCGCAGATCACCGTCGCAGGAAAGAACTTCCTTGGTACCGGCGGCGCTGACCTTGCGGTGATTGAGCCGAACGGGCAATTGCACATGGTGGAGATCGACCCGACCGGCAAGGCCATTTTCTATAATGGCGAGACCGATACCTCACTCTATTCGGCTGACGGTGGCCACCTGACGCTGGCGGCAGGATCGACATTCCTCAAGCAGTCGGAAGGGTTCTCCTCGGCAGGCCATCAGGACCTGTTCGTTCTCAATCCAGATCGCACCGTTCAGGTGATCGAGTTCGATCCCAATAACCGTGTGCTGGAGACGGCGAGTTCGCCGCTCTACAACGCGGACGGCGGACACTTCTACCTGCCCGAGGGCGCCTCGATGCTCTACAGCACGTCGCAGTTCCTTGGCAGCGGCCGCAATGATATCTTCTGGCTGAACCCGGACGGCACCGTTCAGGTGACGGAATTCAGCGCGACCGACGCGCCGCGCGCGGTCAGCAGCACGCCGCTTTATCTGCCCGATGGCGGTCATTTTTATCTGCCATCTGGTGCGACGATCCTCAAGGACTCACAAGGCTTCTTCTCCGCGGGCCACAAGGACTTGTTCATCGGCAATCAGGATGGCTCGGTGCAAGTGCTAGAGTTTTCGCCCAGCGATGCGCCTCGGGCGTTGGCCAGCACCGTGCTCACGAATGCAGACGGCAGCGTGTTCACGCTTCCTGTCGGAGCGAGTGTCACAGGTGCTCAGCAAAGCCTGCTTGGCTCAGGCGACCACGACCTCGTCATTGAGCGGAGTGATGGCCATACGGTTGTCTATGGCTTTACCGCGGCAGGCGTCGCAATACCCGGAGCCGTTCAGGAGCTCTCACTGGGCCCGAATGATCCGGTCGTTCTTCAGTCCAATGCGAGCATTGCGGTCACAGCTGCCAACTCGCCCGCGACGATCCTTGGCAATGGCGACAGCATCACGGTAGCCGACAACCTCAATCCGTCCTTGCTTGGATCGGATGACAGCGTCTCGCTGGGCACCAATGATGGCCTCACGATATTCAAGGGCCACGGCATCACCGTGAACGGTTCCGGTGCAGCCATCCAGACGGGTGGCGACGTCGGCGTCAGCGTCAATGGTGCAGGTAACAGCATCGCGTCCGACAATGGTGCGAGCATCTCGACCGGAGGCAACGGTCCGTTCGGCGTCACGAATACGGCCCACATCAACTACGGTACTGCTGCCATGGCGGACTGGTCGCGCATGGACGTGCTCGGTGGGCACAACGCCGTCCATGCCGGCTCATACGACAACCTCACCATGGCCGGCGACGGAAATACATCCACGGCCGGAGACTACAGCGCGGTCACTTTGAATGGCTCAAGCAGCAACACCGTGAGCGCGGGCAGCAACGGCTGGGTCACCGTTAATGGCGGATCAAACGATACCGTTACGGGCGGCGCCGCTGAGACGATAAGCCTCACCAACGCCGATCATGCCAGCATTTCCGCTGGCCAGGGCTCAAGCGTCGCGGATACCGGCGGCGTCAACAACACGCTCAGCTATTCGAGCTGGGGCACGGCTTGGCTGACCAGCGTAGCGGGCGAGACCGTGAATCTCTCGAACGGATGGGTCTACGCCTATGACAACGTGACCGCCCGCATCGTCGGCAGCGGAAATGCTATTGCTGCGAACAATGGAGATAGCATCTCGATCGCCGGCAATGGCCAGTGGGACGTGAATGAAACCCTGACCGGCTCGAAGCTTGCCGTGCATCTCGACGACGCATCGTCAGTGACCGTGAACGGACATGACAACGCTCTCACTGGGGGATCGTATGATGGCGTCGTGTTTAACGGCGACAACAACTCGGGCAGCCTTGGCACGAACGGCTTCGCCTGGGTGAAGTCCGGCAACGGCAATATTCTTCATGCATCGGACGCGACCGTCGAACTCGACGGGAGCACGCACAACACCAGCGTAGCGGGGGATGCCGACAACATTTACGCCAACGCCGGAGCGAGCTTCAATCTGTCCGGTTCGGGCAGCGGCGTTCTCGGCTCCGGCATCACCATTTACCTGAATTCCGACGCGACGAACGTCAATATTCAGGGCAACGACGATGTTGTCCACGTTCGCGCGGGCGCGACTTATACGCTCACCGGCACGGACGAGACGATCATCACGGATAATGTCGTCACGACCCATGACGGCGACACGCTGGCAACATACAATGGTGTGAGTGACATACTCGACCTGCCATCGCTGGCGTTTGACTCATCGATTGCGGCGACGCCTGTTCCGAACGGGTCGGGCGGCGGCCAAATCGTTGTAACCGATCACGGAAACACGGTGGCGACCATCAACGTTGCCTCGGCCACGAATGTCGGAGGTTTCACGGCCCGATCGGATGGCAATGGCGGGACGCTGATCGTCGATCCGCCCGTCGATAGCCAGGGCGCGGCCTATCATCCGGATCATTTCCAGTTCCGCAGCGGCGAGTTTCAGAACGCGATCGCACATGCCGTAGGCGGCGCCCCCGGCCAGGTCGGCGTGAACGAACATGGATTTGATTTCAGCGGTCTCGCCTCCGATGTTCTCAACCATCCGCCACCAGAAATGCCCGCCGTTCAGGCCGCTGATCTTATGTGGGATGCGTTGCATGGTGCGGCTGCGGAGACGACCTCACCGAGTGAGCCACTTACGCCGGACCATCCGCACCAAGGGCACGGCATTTCCCACTGGGACCTGCACGCCTAAGCACCACCCTCCCGGTCTACGAGGGGTAGACAGGAAATCTTGCCGCACCTTCGGATTGCCGGAGCGGTAAGAGCTGATAAGCTGCCCGTCATTGCAGGAGCGCTGTGGCATGGGGAGCAGCAGCTATGACGATTTTGTTTGAGCTCGTGGCCGGGACGCTTGGGACCGGGATCGGTTTCTGGATATTGGGCGGCGCCTTCGTTAGGTTTATCGGGCTTTTCGTCCCCGTTGAGGACAAGCGCCCGCTGACGCAGGGATCGCCTCGCGAAGCCTCAGGCTGGGAGCGGAATATTAGTCTCGTCGTTGCGGGCGGCGGCGCTGCTGCCCTGATCTATTTCTGGGGCAAGATCGGCACTCATCTGTACCGTTGGCCTTGGGAAGGTGGCGCGGCCCTTGCTGCCGGGGCGATCGTGGCCACCGCCGTACTCGGCTCGGTCTTCGGCAGATTTATCGGCAAGTACGAAGACGCGGAGTTCGATGTGGCGCTGCGGGCGGAGCGGCTGGAGATGCTCGGCTCCACCATGGCCGTTTTGGCAATGCTCGCCGTATGGTGGCACGCGTGGGGCGTCCTCAATCAGGAATGGGGTGCCCATGACTGGTCCGAAAGCCTGTGGAACGCCACTGTTGCCAACTTTGTGGCTGGGCCGTTGTACATGTGGTTCGACTGGTTCAAGGGACCGTCGACGGTGTTCACCGCGATCGTTGTGCAGAACTACATAAAAGAAGCCTTCGGAGACGTCCGCCAAAACGAGAAACAGGCGGACTAGACGGATATGGCAGAGCTCGACCTTGTCAAACTGGCGGAAGGCCGGAAGGCGCTTGAGGCCTGGCAAACGCCCGAGCAATTCAAGGCCAGGATCGACGAGCTTGCAGATGCGGTCGATAGCGAAGCGCTGTTCAATCGAAACGAAACACAATTCCTACGTGACGCCATGACGATCGAGACCTTTACGCGGTATCGCCCGACGGAAAAGGTCCGGTTAGCGAAGTCCACCGAGCAATGGCCGGATGGCCAGACCGGCACGCCCGAGCAACCCATCAACATCGAGGCGACAGAGGTGATGGAAGAAGGCCGCAAGCGGGGCGACGAATACAAAGAAGGCGGGAAGCCTCTCGATGGTGGTAATGAAGACTGGCGGCGCCGTGCCCTCGATATTCCGGTGCAGCTTGAGAAGGCCATCAAACGGAAAAAACAAAAGGGCTACGGCAAGAAGTGCAAGCTGGTGATCTATCTAAATATGAGCAACTACGGCGTCCTACAGAAAGAGACGGAGGCCAAGATTGCCGCGATCAAAGCCAAGTACTCCGCCGACTTCCAGGAGATCTGCGTGCTCTGGCAGGAGAAGCTGCTTTGAGCCTAGCTAGCCAAGACGGTTCGCAGGCATCCCCCGAAACGGTGACGGCTGCCGTGAAGCGACTGGTGTAGTGGGGGCCGCATGCGAGATTGCGCGAGGCGGCTCAGTACTGGGCGCCGGAGCAGCTTCGCCGAGACCGCGCATGCGCTTGAACCAGACTTCGTAGGGCTCGACTGTTGGAGGCGGCGGTACGTTCGTCGGCAGACCTGCGCGGTGCTGCTCTAAAAGCCATTGGCCGTAACTCTTCATGGTCCTCCCGTCGTGTTGCTGGGACCATTCTACGCCTCAACCCTGAAAGTAATGGGAGATGGCGGTTTTAACCACATAAGCGGCTGTATTCGTAAGCGTGAGCCAGGACGTCCGGCCGGTCGCTTTACAGCGGCGGCAACGGTGAAACGCGCTTCATTCCGAAGACACGAGCGCATGGTTTGCGCTCACCGGCCGGTCCCTGGCGCTTCAAGCGCTCCTATTCGTCGCGATAGCGGGGCGGAAGGCCGTTCTTCAGGTTGCAGACCACCCGATAGAGTTCGTATGTCCCAACTTTCTCGAACCGCTCGACAATCGGTTCGGCCCAAAAGCGCGCCGCTGGATAGCCCTCTCTGTGCCAGTAAGCTTCAAGACGCTTGGCCAATTCCATCGCTCCCTTCTGGTCGAGGGATTCCGGTGCAGGCGGCGGCATTTCACGTTGCGTAATGCTGCATAAAACCATTGCGGGCGAGCTTCCGCCCTGTTCAGCGATGCATTTCATGATTGCTCCTTGTCGAAGAGGTAGTGGGAGTCCTGACCGGCGTGAGGTATAGCCGGTCGCCCGTTTACGTTTCGACAAGCAGCTTTGTTTTTAGCAAGCGGCATACGGATGCATGCTGATCTCATGCTTCAGTTCGCACCAACCACATCGTCAACGATCGCTCCGTCAGGCGGCTATCTTGAATATCGGCGGGAGACCGCACGCACGGCCCTCCACAAGACGCGCGCCTCATATGATGAGGTGTACTCGCACTTCCAAAGGCCCACGAACACGTGTCCCAGGAGCACCATGTCTTGTCTTGCGGACCATCCGCCAGCCTCAAGCGCGGCCAGGGCACATTTCCATCGTTCGGGATGCAACTCCGTGTCACGCGCGAGTTGAATTTCCTCTTCCAACTGAGACCACGAGACCCCGGTCCTGAGCCTCCCGTTCTTGAACGCATCAAGTTGGCCCGGAATACTCCCGATATGCTTGAAACCGAGTTGTGACGGCATTGCCGGTACGGCCTTCGAACCTGGCTCCGGCGACAGCCCGATCTCCTCGGCAACATCCCGCACCAAATAATACGAGCCCCAGAGTCCTTGCTTCAGGCTGATGGATTCCATCTGGCCGACACGTCTCCTTAAGCGTCGTTCAAGCCGGACAAATCGCAGCAGATCAAGAATTTCGAACCACGCCATGTTCATTGCGTATTCGCGGCGTAACTTGAATTCGCTTCGGCTCCAGCCCCATCCAGCGACGCCATAGGCAAGCTTTGCAAGACGATGGTTGCCTCGGTTACGCAGCTTGAAAGCGGCGTCCAGCCCCGCCCGCAGTCCAAATGCATGTATGCCCTCGCCATGCGAACGCGCTGCGGCGAGGCGTGCACCGTAGTAGATTGCGGTCCGATACTTTCCGCGACGGTAGGCGACGCCTGTCAAACGTTCGAACCGGCTCTTGGGATCGAAGCTATGCCTTCCGTTCCGAAGAACCTGTCTTGTTTGACGTGGCGCCCCGATTACGTCGAGCACCGCAGCTCGCCAGCGTGCTACCCCGCCGGGGGTCATATCAGCCAGAAACTCTTCCAGGATTTCTTCATCCACATTGCTCGGCCGCTGCGATTTGATGCGGAAGATGTCGTGCATGTCCCCCTTCAAGAACAACATCTGCGGAAGGTGCCTGAACAGATGTTCCGCGTTCTCGGAAGGGAACTCTCCCTGATCAAGATTGAGACTGAAGGCATTCCAGAGAACCGCCTTGGCGCCACCCTCCAGGAGCGCCGGACAGATCTCGAAGTCCTTTCCCGAATAGCCGATGACGATAACAATCCGCCCCTCGACGAGCGATCGAAACGTCCGCGCCTTCCAGCCTTGGAGTGGGCGTTCCTGCTCCAGTTTGAAAACCAACGAGGCCGGATCACTCGTACAGCCGTGAATCTTGAAATACTGAATCGCCGACGTCGTGGAATTCGCGTCTCTTTCCGTGAGGATCGTGTTCGCCGATACATCCGCTTCAACAAGGGCACGTTCGATAAAGCGATCGTAGTTGGTTGTGATGACGTGCGCCGGTTTGCGTGCCACGGAAGCCGCAATAGCATGGTGTACGGAATTCGGCTTCTTCGGATCGTCTGACGCGAACAGCTTTAGAAGCCATTTCCGAACCGCAGCATCGTTGTCATTATACTGGAAGATGACTTCGAATGCAGCCTTGGCAAGGTACTTGCGCAAAACCTCTTGTTTCGGCAGCCCGTCGGAAAGGTGCGCCGCGATAGCCTCGGTAACGCGTTGGCCATTCACGATGGACGCTGGAGGAAAGAGCGAAACGCCACTACCAACAACGAATGTGACGTCGCCGTCTTCGAGAATATCTACCAACTGTGAAATGGCATCCTTGTCTGACAAAGACACGACGCGCTTGTCGGCACGCGCAATCAGCCCGTCCAATGACATTTCCAGAATACCCGCCCGCTAATGAAATATTCCCGATGATACAACCTTTCGTTGCGCCACGAAAGCCGGCCCGAACAGTTTTCTCTTGTGTCAGCGCGCATCGCGCGGATGAAACGGCTTCATGCCGTGGGGTTCTCTTAGCTTCGGCAAATTTTGCGGCGGCTCCGGATAAATGAACTCGGTGCCGCGCAGCCAACGTCCGTCAAACCGTGTCCAGAACAGGACCGCGTCGAGCTGCCACTCAAATTCATAGACGCACCACAGCCCCCCTTCCCGAATACGTTCTCCTGTTGCATTGAACGGAAGGCTATTGAGCCTGCAAATCGCGCCGATCGCCGCCCAGTGCTTTCGTATGTATCCATCTTCAAGCGCAACGTGATACGGACGGCTCTTTCTCCATTGTGGATGACCACCTCCACGCGGAATGAAGCCTTGCCGCGGCATGAGCAGTTCGGGCAATCGCACGATGGCTCCGGCAATCCGCCGTGCTTCGTCGGACGATAGATGCCCGTGCCCGAATGACCATTGCTTCAAATCATCGCGGCAGTAGATCACGGCAAGCAGAATGCCGTTCGCGTCGAAGACACGAAAAGCGTCCTGGTTTTGCTCAATCCGCCAAGGCGGGGGGAATCGCCTTTGCTCTGGCTGCCCCATCAGCGACGAGGCGACCAAGCGTGCCGGACCGCTGCAGCCAACTCAGCAAGATACCGATAACGCGAGGAGCGATCCGCTGGTGCGCGCATGGGCGAGAACCTTGACAAGAAAGGAACAAATATAGAACATTCCTAAGGAGGCCGAAGTCAATCGCTCCTTTTTGGCATTGAATTCATTGATGAAACTCCCTCAGGATAATGGTTTGACCGTGTCGGTCTCTGGTTCCAGATTGCAAGCGGCACGTAAATCGAGGAGGCCACATGTCGGATGCAAGAGGAGCTTCAAAGGCCCTGAGAGGCGCGAGCAATCGCCTCGGAAGGAGACTTGGGCAGGCTGTCAAGCACACGCGGAGCCCGCGCGCAGACTTTGATCAGTTGCTGAAAGACGTGCGCGATCCCCGCAAGCTCGCGGAGTCTTACTACCTGATGGGTTTGAAGCGCGGGCTCAACAAAGCGACCGACTACATACTGGACGGCACATTCAATTTCGACAAGCAAGGCGACCTTCGCTCACCCAAGAAACTTAAAGTCGACGTCAGGCTTGGATTACCTGGCCAATCAGTGAAGCCGCGCTCATTCAAGATCAACGCCGACGACTTTGGTTTCGACGACTGAATGTGGGCCCCTTACCACATCACAACCATTCTCGATATCCGATGCCAATTTACGACCCTTACTCTCAACCGATCTCGTTCGAATACTTCGGCCAATTCTTCAAGGCGCTGGAGCCGCTCCCCGCAGACGCCATTGCGAACCTCAAAAAGATCGAGGATAGCAACGTCGACGCCTACAATGAGGCAGAGGTCCGGGCATTCATCATAGATCCGATCATTCGGATTCTAGGATACGACAAGGGGGCCGACTTCTCGGTCGACCTGGGCCACAAGATCGAATTTCTCGACAAGAACAAGTTTCCGGACTATCGCTTTCATCTCTGGCAAGAAAATTTCTGGATCGTCGAGGCGAAGCGTCCACGCCTCGGCAATGCAGCCTTCGGTTACGACGATTTGGCCCAGGCGGTCGAGTACGCCATCCACCCCGAAATCAACGCGGCCCTTGTCGTCCTATGCGACGGCTTGAAAATCGAAGTCTTTGATCGCGAAGCGAGCCTTACCGCGCCCGTTCTTCACATCGACAAAGCAAACCTCACAGCCGAATTCGACAAGCTACGCCGGCTTCTTGAGCCGATGCAGGTTTGGTTCTTCCAAAAGCGGCGGGTCGTACGTCTTATCGACAAGGTTTTCGACAAGGAATTTAACTATCAACGCGTCGATGAATTCAAGGCGTTGATCGAAGGCCGCTTGGCAGGCAAGCGATCGATCGTCATCGAAAACTATCGCAAAAACATCCCCTCGGATAGCGAAGAGCGAAAGAAGCTTTTTGAGACCGCCCCGCTCGAGGATCTCGTCTGGGTTCATTTATTCTTCGAGCATAGCATCCCTGAAACGAGCGCCATGTTCAGGAATCTCGTGTCACGGGCCGTGCAGAACCCGTTCTACGTCCTTCCGAAAGTCTTCCCGCACTGGCCACGCGAGATCAACGATACCTACATCGCACAGGCGACCGTCTTCCTAGCCTTCCTCGCCAAACAGCGTCCGCATGTCAACGGGTTGCCGTCGTGGCTCAATCAGGGACAGCATCAGGACGCCGACACCGCAGGCGCCGTTCGCTTGTTGTTGAGGCTTTGCCTGACCTATTTTCGTAATGACGAACCGCATCGCATCATTCTCATGGCGGCCTCGGCAATCCGGCGTATCTTGAGAGCATCTGCGCTCGCTAACGAAACGCAATGGCGGATGGGCGAGATGCGTCACTTCATGGAGCGGTACAACGGCAATGAATTGTCGTTCAGGCAAGTCGTTTCCACGCCGGCCGGTCAACTTCTCGGGCTTATCGACGGCTGGGCCCTTAACGGGATTGATCGCTTTGTGAAAGATTGCCTGTCAGAACAGCGCGAATTCAAGCCCGAAGTGGCGAAAATCAAGCTCCGCGAATTGTGGAATGTTGAAAAGACATTGCTGCGGGGCATCCCGGATTTCCAAAAGCTCTACCGCGAGCGTGATTTCAGCGACATGCGTACTTCCGGCATCATTTCCGTTCGTTACGATTGCCTTGGTCATCTGACATTATGTCTTCTTCACCCGCTGCCGGAATGGACAGACTATGTTCTTCGAGAACATCGCGCAGAGGTGGAGATTCTCGCAACACTTGGCTCACACAAAGCGAAGGCCCTGTTGGGGATTGAGGCGCATGTCACGCTAGATTGGCCTTCTGACCGCTTCCTGGCGGACCGTTTCTTTCTGGGCGACGAAGCGACATTTGCCGAACTTCGTGACAGGTACGACCGGAAAACGGCGTAGGCGAGGAGCGCGACCATGACGAGGTATTTGAGCATAGCTGCCGCCCTGCTCGGACTGGCCGCGGCGATCATCGCGGCGGCGTATTGGTGGAAAGCCAGCCGCGTGGCCATCCGCAACAGCGCGGCATCGATCTCGGATGTTCCCGAACTCTATATCCAAAGCACGCAAGTTGCGTTCAATGAGTCTTCTCGGCTTAATGCCTATGCCGCGGTATGGACCGGGATTGCCGCCGTTCTATCAGCTGGTGCCGCCGTGCTGGGGGTTCTTTAAGGCCAACGATTTCTCATCGCTAAGCTGCTTGGCCGCCTCGATGAGACGCGTCATTCCCTCTTTGAGCTGCCTGGTGGATAGATCGCGATCCAAAAGCCCGTGGCTTTCGAACAGCACCAAGGCGCCTCCAATCACGCGCTCAGCCCAATAGAGACACTGCGGCGCGTACTGGGTCACCTCGGCATCGAAGGGCGAGAGCGAACCATGCGCGAGCTTAGACCGCATGTCGTACGCATGTAGCATCTCTTTGTTCACTTCTTCGAAGGTACCGTCTCGCTCCGGGTCGAAGCACAAAGCGGCGGCTCGGGTCGAGACCTCGCTCGCAATATCGATGTGTTCGCCTGTCATGACGAGCGCTTCGAGGGCCGTGACCGCCTTGACTATTTGCGCAGCGGGTGACTCTTCCCGTACTGCATCACCAAACCAGCCTACCGCATCGGTTAGCCGCGTTGCCAATGGGCGCTTGACGGCCGGATTCGTCATCGGTTCGATCGCCTTGCCGGCCGCGCTTATCAGGAGTGGGGCAGTCTCTCGTTCGAGCAAAGCATTCCACCCTTCATGAAATCCGACCGCAGACGTGGCGCTCCATGAGGTCGAAACATCAACACTGCCGTCTAGTCTGAGCGTAATATGGGCGCGCCGATCATTTTCCATGCGCGGACCGCCGACCATCATGCGGTCGGTGTGGTAAGACCCGAAGATGACATGGATAAAATTGAGCGCGGCGGTAACCGCGAGCTGGCCGCGCATTTTGGAAACGCCGGCGTCACAATTGAGGATCTCGACCTGGCCGACCCACGTGAACCCGTCATAATAGTACCGGGCGTCCTCCAGCAACCCTTCCTCGACTTTCATACTTTTGGAGCCGTCCCCGCGCGCATAAGCGTCCAACTTCTCACTCATGCGCTCGTTGAACTGCTTCGTAGTCAAGAATGTCACGGGCCCAACCGAAAAGCTGTCGGGCTTGGCCGCATACATGAGTCGGCATGGCAGATAGTGGATCGTGTCGGCCCGGTCGCGCTTGGCGGCCTTGACCGCTGAGGACATCGCTTTCTCGACGTTGCGCTCGTCGATCGGCAAACCGTCTTTAACAAAACGATCCACGATGATCTGCCGAAAAGCGCGGTAAACACGGTCCAGCTCAAGCGTTCCCCCAGCGTCACTGTTGAGGAGCGCTTGCTCGGCGAGATGCCTGACACGGCGGACACCCGCGGTGCTACAGGTCATGTTTCCGCGGCCAGCAGGGTGCGGCAAATCTCCCCCGACATCGCTCCGGGATAGGTTCTTGAATTCCCCGGGCGGGGTATTCGAGATCAGCTTATGAACGCGCTCGCACTCTTCAAAAACGAAGGACAAGTCTTCGACCCAGGCAGCTTTCTTATTCGGCTTCGGCACTTTTCGAGACCTCTCGTTGCCCGGTGCGCCATCAGCCTTGCGTCGGGACCAACAAAACCACCCAAGTATCTCCTTAAGGATGCTGCGTACGTCGATCAGGTCGACCTCCGCGCCATCGATAGGCTTGTTTGCTTCTCCATCGCTATCACCGCCGGTTACACGATGAGCAGGCCAGTTGGCCCTTTCGGATCGAAGCGACGATGTTACCCTTGGTGCGGCGAGTAACGTGGCTGCGACTCATACAGCGCCAAGCGTACACCGTTTGGGTTCCAGTGTACTTCTTGTCCAACAAACCAAGTCCGTGCTCCTCTCCCCAGCGACGAAGTTCGCCAATATCCAGCCTTCGGTTGCCTGCGCAGGAGGGACACCACGCCCCGTTCCGAATTCGCCATGGCTCTGCCAGCCATGTGGGATGTCCTGGCACGGCGCATTTCCATTCATGCCGCTCGCCTCCCAGATAGCGCTTCGAAACAAGCAGGCCGCCACGATCAACCGCGATTGCCCGCAAGTCATCGAGTTCAGCACCGAAGAGTTCAGCCTTCGGCAATCGCGCGGTCTCATTCAGCCCGGCCGCCAGCAAGGAACGCGCGACGCTCGCGAGCACGTTCTCTGGCGGGAACGGCCGCTTAACCGCCGCCACCTCAATCAGGGTCACGCCGTTCGCAAGACATGCCGCCCGCTTGAGCGCGTCAGTCGCGCGTACGCTCGCTTGTTCATCGTGATGCGGCCCCTGATACTCGAAGGCGAGCCCACGCTTCTCCGAATATCCGTCTAGTTCGAGCTTGCGTCCTGTTGCATGCGCAAGCCACGGTGGCCGGGCCTTGGGGAACACGTCGCTGAACGTTGCTTCGAAAATACCCCGAACAATCCGCTCACCTTTTGGCCCGCAATATGGGCACCAGCTACCGGAATGGATTAAGCTGTTCGCGTCGACTTCCCACTCATGTGCATTGGCACATGCGACGCGCAGACGCGTTCCAAGGCCTTGCCATTTGTTGCGCCCCACGATCTTAACAATACGGCCGCCGCGCGCAGCGATGCGCCCTTCGACAACGGCTCGCGGGACGGCTGGCTTGGGCGGGTACAGCTTTCGCCGCACCGCGTCACATGCCGGGCACCAGTTATTTTGGTGCACCACGTTTGAAATGGCTGCGCGAAACGGCTTATGCGCCGCGATGCTGCACTTCCACGCTACCCGTGTGTGCGAGGAAACCGACTTCTCCGCGAGGCAGGAGCCGCCAAATCGCTCGCGCGCGATGTTGTTCAACTGGGCGAGCGTCAAGAATTTTTCCTGTTGGCGTTCCGCGTGGTCTTCGAATTTGCACTTTGGACACCAACGCCCTTGCCGGAGATTATCCGCTGTCACCGCGAAGAAGTGGCCTCGATCACACCGAACGCGGATTTTGGTCTTGGCGGATACGTATTTCTTCGACAGCAGCATACCACCGCGTTTCTCGACGCGTTCCGCTATCAAATTCAGGAACGCGCTCTTATCCGGCCGCGCTTTCCATCCTCCATTCTTACGAGCATGCTCGACAAGGCATGTCGCGCAATTCGGGCTGCTTACATACCGGGGAGCAAGATGGCCCCTGCGGCAGGGCTTGCCCGTGAAAAACCGGTCGATGCCGAGCCGGATGGCCTCGGCGCGGGTCTTGGGAAGTTTTGCGAATTTAGATCGCATGGGAAGGATGGGTGCCGCTCATTCAAACCGCTCACTCTCAGCTCGATCTTCCTGCAGCTCTCGCTCACGCTGCTTGGCGATAGTCTCGACCAGTTCCGCCCGAAGCTCTTGAAATGCAACCAGCAGCTCTGGTCGGGTGCCGATCTCCAGCTTTTCCAGCAATTGCAGCCGGGATTCAAATTTCGAAGCGAGCGATCCGCTCCAGCTCCGAGGCCAGAGGCGTGACTTGATTTCGTTAAAGATCAAGACCGGATCGGGCGCGCGCGCCAAGAGCTGCGCGGCGATGGGGCGCCACTCGTGCTGTGCCTGCTCGTTCACACGATCAAACAGGAGCGCAATGCCAGCCGCAAAAGGAAACCGCACCTTTGGGTCTTTTTCGGCCCATTCGAGCAACGTTGCGTCGTCGAGCACACTCAATGGATGGCGCCCATGCTCCATCGTCTCGTGAATCAATGCGATGCTTTTTCGCCGATCCTTGTCATCGCCACTAGCAAGCTCGTCGAGCATGGCCACGGGGTGCCGCTTGAACAAGGCCTTCAATAAATCGTCTTGTTCCCAGCCATAGGCATCATAGCTGTCCACCGCCGCTTTCATGTCCCGCCACAGTTTTTGCGCGACAGGAGCGCCGGCCGGCCCGACCAAGCACTTCGATGAGACGACCCCGAGCTTGTAGTCATCGTGGTCGGCTTGGTTGCCGCGTCTCTTGAAGGTATATTGCTCAAGCAAGATGCGGCCGGCCTCGACGGTTTCCGGTAGCGGCTCACGTTTGGCATTCCCATCTGAGTGGAGCCGCATCGATAATATTTCGAGGGCAATCCGGTTGCCGTCCGGCTTCGCTCCAATGGCGAGCATCAGATCCCGGAAGTCAGGTCCCGGGATCGGCTCGCACACGGCGCCGTAGACCAGCACGAAGAAATTGCCAACCGGAGCCTTCCCGAGCGCCAGTGCCGCCAGCAACCGACGCGCTCCGACTGCATCGATTGGTATACTCGCCTGAAGGTCGGGGAACCATTCGCACAATACGGGGTGAGTGACAGCCTCATCAAGAAACGCATTCGTTGTTGTTAAGTCGATCCCGGCGAGGCCGTGCAAAAACCCTTGCAAAACCTGCATGTTCGGTTTTTCGGCATCTTTGAGCGCGCCCGCAAGCTTGTCCCAAATCGCTCTTGGTGAGGACGCGCCGAGACCGAGGCCACGCCCGAAACTCGATAATTTGCCTGACCCGCTAATTAGCTCTGACAGCAAGGTTGACAATGCTTCATCGTCCGTCGCGACACTTTTTCCCAGCTCTTCGATGGTTGCGGCAGCGCGCGCCATTCGCTCGGTCGTGGAGGCTTCGTCATCGTCCTCATCTTCGAAGTCTTCGAGGTCGAGGTTTCCGTTCCTTTGCCCAAGAACCATTCCGCGCACACTGTTCACGAGGTTCTTTGGACGCAAATAGGCTTCTAGCGCCGTCAACCGGTCGCGGCCTGCTTCCTTCAGGGTATTCCCGTTGGATTGCCGAGTCTGACGCGCGGCTACCCAGCCATCGCGCCAGAAACCGTCGCCCGCCGCCGCCTTCGCAATACGCTCAAGGGCATCGTACCTGCTGACATGCGTCCAAAGCCCACGAAACTTTCCAGCAATTGCTTTCCGAACGGGAGCCGCCATAGCGCTATTGCCAAGCGCAAATGGCTCGGCAAAGGTCAGCACCTGCTCAAACCAATCTCCGACTTCCGCACCGTCTTTCGGGTGGTGCCCGAAATCGCGCGAACGGCCACCGAACTCAAATGGCGCGTATGGAGTGAAATGTTGCGTTTTCATCGCCGCTTCTAGGCCTTTCAGGCCAAGCTGGCGTTCGACACTTTTATCCGACTTCAGCAACCCATACAGCACCTTCAAACGCATCGCGAGCGGTGCGTGGGTTCCCGAAAGCACAATGGAGAAGAGGGGCGTGAAGGCACGAACGGCCTCCCCGTCGACATTGTTCTCATCAAGCACCTCGGCAAACTTGCACAACAATTTCGCCGCCCGTTCAAACAATGCAGAGTCATAAGCCAACGCATGAACGAGCCGAATGTAATTCCCGCCAACGAGAAGCTCTTCCTTGCTGGCATTGCCGAATACCGCTTCGAGCGCCGCCAGCGTCGCCTCGGGAAAGACGGGCGCGACATTCGTGAACACGCCACGGCCGAGCTCGTTTAGGTTTACGATATTGGCGAGCATGCCGCCGGGACCAAGCCACCCCTGTACGATTGCTTGCGCCTGCTTACTGCCGCTCAAATATCCCAAGCGTCGTGAGAAGGAGCGGAGCAAACGTGCCGATCCATTAACAAGCGCGCCTTCGATCACGCTGTAGGGAATATTCTGGAGCGCCCTCTCCGCAAGGCGATTCGCGATGGCGTGGGGCAAGATGGCCCGCCACGGCCCGCGCTGCTGCAAAAGATCGCGGCGCTTGAGTTCGGCGACTGCCGTGAACACGTCCTGGGCGCTTTTTCCAATCACACCGCCCAGCACCGGTAGCTCAGCTTCTTCGCCCGACAGAAGCTCGCCCTGAAATGAATAGACCAGTGAACAGGCCTCAGCGATTTTCTGGAGATCAGCGTCATGTTGGTGGCGCTGCTGGAAGAGGCGCGTAAACAGCTCGGCGCTGTTGAGGCTCGAAATCGTCTCGGACTTCTTCACGGTGCTGGCAACCGCTAGCGCGATGCGCGCATTTCCGCCCGAGAACTCTGCAATCGTTCGCGCGTTGATCTGCGATACATCCGCAAATCGCGCGCGTACGAGCTTTTCGATGAGTTCAGGCGACGATGTCTCCAAGGAAAAGACATCCGTGCCTTCCGGCTGATCTTCGCGGATGTCGTATTCAACCGTGATGACACTGATCGTCGTTCCGGAGGCTTGAGCGACGTCGGAAAGCTGCTTGTGAATCTCGGGCGGGCAGTTGTCGATCACGAGGATCGCGCGCGTTCCCGAAGCGATGAGATCCGATGCAAGGCCGCGAGGTTGAGGATCGGGGCCATCGGCGATGTCGGTATAGATGGCCAACGACGGATCGAGTGCATTCGCGCCAATCCCGGATTCAAAGAGCGCTTCTACGAGGCGGGTCTTTCCAACGCCCGAAAGGCCAACCAGCCGCACGACTTGCCCGGGGCGTCTCAGCGCATCCCGAATCCGGTTGATGCCCGCAACGGCTGACAAGCCGTCGCCGTCATCCTTGTTGCCGGTTTTTATCCGCGCTTTGTCATCAACGAAGTAGGTCTTGTCCGCTCCTGCGGGCACACGTGACCAGCCGCCATAGGAACGCCAGCCGGGCACCGATTTTCCGACTTTGGAACGCGCCCAAGGGATAAGACCAGCATGATCGCGCACCCAGCTGGCGACCCGGTTCCGGTCATAAAACTCTAGATGAAGCTTGGTGGCGTCCGGGCAATCTTTCACGGCCTCCGCCATTGCCTGTCGCCGACTGCTGAGCGCTGCATCCGCCGTCGACCCGGTCGCGCTCACAATAACATAAGCCCCCTCCGCCGTCGCCAGCTCGGCGATCACCGGGCGCAGATCGCCACCTGGCCGCATCTCCTTTGTAATTTCAGAGGCTGGCATATCCGGCTTCTTGACCTGAAAGCCTGTAGCCGCTCTCGGGACGAAGCCCGCGATGGCCGTTCCGGGGGCCAAGGACACCCGCACATCGAGCCCGCCATCCTTGGCCGTCTGATTGCCGCCCCAGGTGACGGCAGAAACAGGCAGGTTTGCGCGTCGCAGTTCCGCCTCGCACAAGAGGCCGATCAGCGTCCGCAGGTCCTCGTCATCGAGTGCTGCGATGTCATCGCGCGTGATTTCAAACATAGGTTGAAAATAAGAAGGACCTGAAACTACGTCAAACAGCCCTGCGGGATTGGAGCAATTCTCCACAGGCCGCTTCGTCATCCGCCTGAATTTGTTCCTTGATTCCCACCGGCCCTGGCTAGCGACTGCCCCGTCCATCGCCAAATCATCAAGACCAATAGACCAAAGACTACTTTGGATCGGCGATCCCTCGGAGCAACTCTATGTAGGCTGCGGCGAGCGGCGAGCCGATGGCCTCTGCCGTCCTCAATATCAAGGCGGCAGCAAACGCCTCGTCATTGCCCGGCTTGGTCAGCACGCTTCGAATATCCGGTATGCTGATTATTGGACGAGAGAGCCTAAAGCTCTCGTGCTCAACGATCCTTTCCCACTGTATCCGCATCCACGTGGCGACGAGAGGAACGAGGATACCTTTGAAGCCGGACTGGCGGGCGCGCTCGAAAAAGCGCAAGCCAATTTCCCAAATGCGCCTAGGCTCGACGTGTTCTCCAGTCCGGAGCTGCTTCATTGAACTCAGCACCACCATATCGAGGGTGCCGTTTGGGTTACCGTCGCGCTTCTCGAACACCGCTTTTCCAGGAAACGACGTACCAAACGTTGCTTGCAGCGCTGATTGAAGCTCCGTGGCCGAGTCAGAACGCCCCGTCAGAAACGCCGCCAACTCGAACGCCACGATGGCGTCCGCAGCCTGCGCCTCGGCGGAGACGCTGAACGGCCTGTTGAGAGCCGGAATCTCACCGCGAGGCGGCGCCATGATATCAAATGTCTCTCGCCAAGATGGGCCATCCGCCTCCACGACAGCAAGGCCAGCCAAATAGCCTTCCAGATGTTTGGCAAAGCCGCCAGCATCGCCATTGCGAATGTGGTACGCCAACCTTCGATTGCCGATCGTGATTTCCATGAAAAGAATCGGCCCAAGCTCCAGCTTTGATCGCAACGATGCTGAGATTCCCATTTGCCGACCTGATGAGATCTCGGCTTCGGCAAGCATGTACCACGCAAGATCAAGAGGACCACACGGTAACTCGACAATCGAAGCAGGCGGCTCTGGATTGCTGCACGAGCCCGGCAGCATCATGATGGGTTTTCCATCGATCAATGTGACCCGACCGTCAGTCTGAGTGTCGAGCCACAATACCGTGTGGCGCGCGACCCGATGACAGTACGCTGCTCGACGGCTAGCATCCGGATCAAGCTTCCGAAGCTCATCCAGGCATTTTGACATTCCCATGAGCGCATCATCGATATTGCCCGCCTCATAAGCGGCAACCGCTCCATCGGCTATCAGGCCGACGGCCATTGCCTGCATGCCGTCCATGTCAAGCTTTGCAGCCGCTTTCTGTGCCTCGCCAAACCATACCTCTGCCTGTTTCCAGTCGCCGATATTGGCCGCGCTGATAGCCGCTTCGCGCATCACGAAGGCTCGATCGACGGCGCTTGTCAGTCCAATGCGGTCGCCAATCCGCCGGAATATCTCGACCGCACGCGCGTTATCCTTGTGGCGCCAATAGAGCTTGGCGCGCGCCCGCTCAAGGACGACATCGCTGCCCAAAAGAGAGCTCCCTTCGTCGAGCACAGCATGCGCGCCTGCGAGGTCGTCCATGTATTCATCGAGCATAACAACACGCGCGACGACGCATTGGATGGCAAGGTCACGCATACCCCATTCATGAGCCAGTTCAGCCATATGCTTGAAACGTTCGGCAGCGCTTCTAGCGTCGAACGCGCCGCTGCTTTGTTCCCTGCTCCAAGGACCGTTCACCAAAATTGCGACGTCGTGATCGGGGCGCTCGAAACTTGATAGCCAAAACGCCCGTTCTTCCTTTGATACACCGTCCAAAGCGTCGATGATTTCCTGAAGACGCTCGACCGTCGGAAGACTTGCCGAGCCAACACTGAACAGGTTTCCAAATAGGTTTCCGTCCTCACGGTGCTTCCGATGGAAATTCTCGGTCACTTCCTCAAGGGCTGGAGTGGTCTCTGCAAGAACCTTGAAGCGCCTCAACAGCGTAAACCAATTCGGAAGGTGCGCGGCAATCCCGATGGTATTGAGCACGATACCGAGGCTCATGGACTCCAGAGCATTCTTGATTTCCTCGTCGCTTTCGGCTGCGATTTCGCTCTGCAGTGCGATCGCGCAGGCCTTCATCGCCGGGCCATCCTCCTTGATCGCCGCAAGCTTGAATTGCGCAAGTCGAAGCATCACGGAAATCGCCCGGTTCTCATCGAAAATTGGTTGATCCGTCCTCAGAATCGGGAGCATGAAGAAATGCTCTGCAAGCAACTCTGTCGTCTTTTCGTCCGCCTCAAGCACCGCGTGCGCCATCGCCATCAATCCATGCGCTGATCTTGCGATGAAGGCATGTGTTAGAATCATGTTGGCGCCAAAGGGATCGATAACCCTGCGCGCCAACAATCGATCGACAATCAGCGCGTGAACATCGGTTTGTTCGATGGCGGTGAGCATTCCCTGCCCGGCATTCGTGGCCAAGGGAGAGACCCGGTATTGCCCGGGAGCCACGACCTCAATCCATGGTCCGACCAACCTGTCGAGTTCTTCGCCCGCATGGGGCACACGCGGCTCCAACGAACCTAAGCTGAGGGCAATATCGCGAGTGAACCGCCCGATCACGAGCGTGAGACGGTACAGGAGCGCCCGGGCCTCCGCCGAGAGTGCGATAGCCATACCACGCCGCGCCGCCTCTCGTTCAGCTTCAACGTCGTCCGACGAGAATCCCTGGATGACAATCTTTTGAAATTCCTCAGCGCGCCAACCCCGGACGGCCATACCCATTACAAATGCATGGACCAACTGAGGATGGCCTTGTGCACCCGCCGCGAAGGCTATTGCACCCCACTGCCCGGGGCTTCCACCGGCGGCTTCAACAATGCGGCCGGCATCCGCTTCCGAGAAATAAGGAACGTTTAAGACCGCCACTGCACTGGAGCCAAGCTCGGTGAGCGTCTTTTGGGATGGGGTGCGATAGGCCGTAACAATTGCGGTGCGATCGCGTCGCCGAAGAGCTTCCAAACAGCGCCCAAAGGCGACACGGGCGTAGGTGTTCTCAAGGCAGTTCAAATCATCAAAGATGATGCCCTTGACGTCCAAGCCACCAAGCCGTCCAAGCAGCATATCGAGCCTACGCGCCGCCTCATCCGGCGCGACTTCCCGAAGATCGAGCAAGGCATAGTTTTCTCCACTCGCAACGTCGCGAGCGACGAGCGACTTGCCCAAGCCGCTGCCGCCGATGAGAAATGCGTGGCCCGCCGAGGCCAACGCTTGACGAACGGCCGTTGACAATTCGGGTCGCGGAATTGTCCCCGCTGGCTTCGGCAACTCTCCCAACGCAGCGAGCCAATCGGTATCGCTCGTTGAAATAGGAACCTTACCTCCATGCACCCCAGCAACGTCCAACAGCCCCGGCACGGCTTGAAAAATCGCCTGCGCCACTTGGTGCGACACAACTGTCTGTGTTGCCGCGTCTACCACCTCGTAAAAGTCTGCTCGTCGCAACACGCGCTGCGACATCTCTGGCAAGATGCTCTTTTGAAGAACGCGATACAGTATCGTGTCTGCTAAACGCCGCGCCACCATCGAGGCCAGGCTAAATTTCTCGCGCCCAATAACGATTAGGCGCTCTTCAAGCTCACGCAACACGCCACCTAAATCAGGCTGGCTACAATCCCAGTGAATCTTCTGAATTAACTCGTGGCGCAAAGCCTCATCGTCTCGCCCGCCAACAAAGCCCGCGACCTCTTTCGCGAAGCTGCTACCCGTCAAGGCTCGCCGTAAGGGCTCGATCTCGGCGCCCGCAGCCGCTTTCCGCCAATAAGCAAGGCCTGCTTCACCTCCCGGGCGATCTTGTAGCTTCTGTTCCGTCCCGATGGCGGAGGTGGTCAGATAATGCAGTTGGACATCAAGGCTGGGATTCTTCGATTTAAGATCAACAAAAGCTGCGATGGCATCGCGCACGGCCCCCGTATTCAACGTGACTGAGCCGGAAGCTGCCGTGTCCTTCACCTGCACCGCTTTGAGGGCATCGCCCGCAACCGTGGCGTAATCCTCCGCAACCTCCAAATAGAGCGCCGCCGATGCATCAAGGTCGATCCAGGCGAGCGCGGCCACCGCGATCTGGTAGGCGTAACCTCTCAGCGAGGCTACAGCCTGCCGTGCGGTATCTCCCACGGGAGCGCTGTCCCGCGCGGTGCCGGGCGTAAAGGGGCCTTGGTCTTCTGGTTCCTTAGTCAAGTTTCACGAATGCCGTTGCGAAAGTGTGACGACCGTACTTTTGGCTGTAGAGGGGATGAGTTTCAACCAAAATTCGCTAAGACGCATTTGAGCTTCGGCATCACTCGTCGAAATCGTTCGTGAGTCGCTCGCCGGAGGCACTCGCACGAAGGGCTGCCGCTTCGCGGCACCGCTATCACTGCCCGTCGCGCGGGTGCCTGCACGACCGGTCTCGCGACAGCACTCGCTATCGGGTCCCGCCGTCATTGCATGCCGGCGTCGCTATCACTGCCCCGAAAGCGGGTGCCATCTTTCCCGCCGCCGCTTCGCTCTGGCGGTGCGGGTCTGACCTGCTTGCCAATACAGGCCAAGCTGATCGGCCTTCATCCGCCGCGGTCATGCTTGGGGCGCTCGCCGGAACAGCTCATATACTTGCTCGCGCAAGCGATCGTCGGCAGCTCCCTCGGGGTCGAGGAACGCGATAACACGGTCGGCTTGTACCTGAGAATTGCGCGGCAAGGCATTCACTTCGGACAGCTCTCCCGGCGTGAGAAAGCGGTGCAGGTGATTGTGCGGATTCGGAGGCACTTCCCAATTCCGCAGCCAGTTGCCAAGCAAGGCATTCCACGACATGCGCTTGTCGGCTTTCTTCTTGCGCACATACAAGGCATCGTAGTCGCGGAGTGCAACAAGGCTCGGCGCATCCAGTTCAGCCGTCATCCACGCATGAAACTGTTCGGTTCGAGCCCGATAGGCTGCAAAGACTTTACGGATATCGATCTTCTTCGGCTGCGCCTCCACATAAGATTTCATCGGCTTGTATTGCGCTTTGAAGCCGTCCCGATGCTCTTCGATAAGGCGCTCCAGCTCGGCGCGATCCAGCATGAACGTTGCTGATGCGCTTTTGGTCTTCGAAGCCCCGATGATGGTCCAACCGGCTTCGACCATATGAAGATGGTGCAGGAGGATACGAAGCCCTGTAACAAACTCATGCAAGCCGTCGTTGCCGAAGATTTCCGCACGCTTGGCGGCGTAGTCGGGAAGTGCGTGCCGCTTTGTCACGCGGCGCGCATGCTCGACCAATGAAAGCGCGGCGTTCGCGGTCGCGAACAGCTCTTTTTGAATGATCTTCTCGAATTCTTCCGCCCGATCGCGATGATTTGGCGCGGCCCATCCATCGGACAGTGCGAAAGCCTGGAAGCTGTCGATCGCCGCTTGCAGGTCGTCAAAGCAGTGCTGAAGGATGGAAAGGCTCGTACGGTAGGAGTCACGGCGCTCGGCGAGCGGATAACCGCGATGATGCCGCATTACGTCACCGAGCTCGGTGATGAATACACGCTCGATCGCTGCGGCAAGTTCCTCTGGCAAGGGAACATCGCTGGCCGCTATGTCGAGACAAAGCATCTCGCGGGCTGCCACCTCGCGCTGCTTCTGTTTCCTCTCGAGTTCGATCAACAATTCGACGTTCAATTCCATCCTAGACACTCCCGAACAAATCGGCGAGGCATCGCGCTTCGGTGACCTACTTCACAGTCGCCAAGCGAAATTCGAGAGAAGCTCGAACCGCAGCTTGCGGGATACATGATCCCGATGGTCATGCCATCCCGTACGTTGAACCAAGCGTCAGCAAACATCGACCAAAATGAGCCACGACTATTTTGCTCCACTCGCCGAGAATGCATTTTTAACGTGCTATCCTGAATTTCACAGGAAGTTCATCCTGGCGGCCGTCTGGCGCCGCCTTGAGGCCCGCATTATCTGCGAAGCCTGGTTCTGTGACCCCGAAGCAACACTCCCGGCCAATTCGCCACTGGCTTCCCTGAACCGAGTTCCAAACCCTGAGTTGAATCAGCTATCGTTAACCATTGTTTTTGACGCTTTCGGAGCGAGTTTCCCTCAAACTTCCCGGAGTTCGCCGAAATGGTTTCGGTCTCACGCAACGCCGCCATGACCCCTCCGGAAGTTACCATCACCGCCGAGCAGCGCGCCAGCGCGCCCCTCGATGACCGTGAAATTCACGTTCTCGCGACGACGTTCGGCGTCGCCGGGAGCGATCTTTCCGTTGGGCCTCACCCGCTCGATACCAACCTCGATGCGCTGGCGATCAAGTTCCGCCACGGCATCAATTTGCCATCGGCTCTGGCAGCCTTCTTCAATTCCGATTTTTATGATGTGCCAGCAGCGATCGACAGGCTCGACCTTCACTACACCCCCAATCGCTTTGCCTACATTGATCCGGACGATTTCGGGCTCCGGCTGTTCCTGTCCGTCCCAAGGGATGACCGCGCCGCGATGATTGGTAAGATCACTGGCCGCTCAGAAGACATCGGCTATGTGATCGAACACCCTGAAATCCTTTTTATGATGCGGCCGAACCCGAACTATCGCAAGGCGCGGCGCGAGCTGGAGCAAGGTTACTTGCCGGCGCTCTGAGACTGCTTGATCTTCTCAAAAAGCGCGGCAATCCCGTATTTATCGGTCGATGGATTCTTCCCACCCTGATGGCCGTAGTAGAATAAGTCTTCCATCCACTCGCGATAGGAAGCTGCAATATCTGCGTTGCGTATATACATATGCGACGCCGCCTGCCTGGATCGCTCTGTCTTTCGAATCGTCTTGAAGATGTGATCGCCGATCACGAAGTAGTCCTTCGACATGGTCGCCACCATGCGCGTCACGTCGAACTCGCGATCAGCCCAGTCCAGTTTCTCGCGCTCCCGCGCGATCTTCCAGAAAATTGCCAGGCGGTCCGTTAGCTCCTTTTCCAAGAGATCCACTTCGTCGTCGGTGTACTGCAAGATCAAGCGCAATCCACCGCGCCTACCTTCAAGCGCAAGCTCCGAAAGCCTTTCGAAGAATGGCCGATTGATCTGAGCAACCCGGTCCCGCGTCGGCTGCGATCCGCCGTCCGGTTTCGCGAACAGGTTCAGGTGCGACGTGCAATAGATCGGATCAAGGAGGCTCGCGCTTTGAAGGTCGGAGACAAGCCGCAATCGGAATTCCGCAAACTCCACCGCATTCCCGAATTTCTTTATCTCGAAGTTAGACGGAAGAAGCGATACGGTCTCCCGCGCGATGCTTCGCGCGAAGGAATCGGAGGAAGCGCTGTCCGCCCAGACTGCTTTTCCGACTTCATCCGTGATCCGCTTGGCAAAGGGTTCGGGGGACTCTCTAAGCCAGTCCGCCGCTGTGTCGCAGAGAATCACAATCGCGACGGCGATCGGGAGTACAAGGGTGAGAATGGCCACCAGGATGATGTGATCCCGCTCGTGGGATTCGGAGCCTGGGTGCGTGTAGTCGTAATACACAATGGCCCCTGCCGCGATCACCGTCGCCAGGCCGAGGGTTAGCGTCATTCGACGCGATAGGAGCCTCCAGGCCGCAACAAAAAATGCCTTCATGAAAAGCGTTTTCCTCCCCCAAAGGAACGCGAAAAAACGTCTTTTTGTCGGTTCTACACGTAACTTTCTGTCTTGCAACCAGAAATACGCATATTTTCCTTTGTTAATTGGCACAAAAAGCTGGTTGGCGGTGCTTCCTGGCTCGAACTACCGGCGCCGCCCTTCAGAGATCCGGCAAATATCGCTCGTCAAACTCCGCCAGAGCATCCATGGGATCAATCGGCTGTCCCCAGATCGCCTGACGCTCATCGGCCGGTTTATTCCAGAAGTCGCCGAGAGCGGTCTTGCTCGTGAAGTACGGCCAGAGGCGATCGTTCAGTACGATGCGGGCGAGCGTCGTGCGGGCGATGTGCTCGATGATGGCTTCCTTCTTGGTGAGGTTGACCTGTGTAGGCCGCGTCAGCGGATCGAGATAGCGGTCCTCATGCAGGTGCTCGACCGAGCTGCGCACGTCGTAAATCTCACCCATGAGGTCCTGATGGCGCGGACCGATGAATAGCTGCGTGCGGCTCCTGAAATCCTTCCGGCCCTGGCCGGGGCCCGTGGTGACGAAGCCGTCGATGCAGCGGGCGTACTGGTGGATACGCTTAAGGAGGTCCGCTTCTGTCCGCGTATGGCAGTAGAGGTGAAGCACGCGATTGAAGCGCCAGCGATTGCTGCCCTGCCGTGTGGCCAACATCCGCTCATATTGCCCGGCGGTCGCCGCCGCCGCCTCGAACTGCTCCGCCGTGACATCGGGGTATGGACGGAAGTCGTTCGGGACCGGAGGGTCGAGATCCTGCTGTTGCCTCAAGCCCACTTCGCCATCGCGGCATGATCCTGTCAGGATGACCGGCTTGTGGGCGGTTGCGAAGGTGCTGCTGAGGAGCAGGCCCCGGTAGAAGGCCCATAGCCGGTTGGCGAGCAGGATATTCTCGCCGTCCAGAATGTCGGGCGTCGCCGAGCGAAGCTTGCAGGCGATGAAGAGATCGCAGGCTTCGACTTCCTCGACGCGGATGCTTCCCAGCCATTCGCGCCATTCATCCGGCACCTTGAAGTCCGCGCCGCCGATGATCTGGAAATTGGGCTCAAGATCGAGGTGCCCGACCTTAGGGTCCGTGACCTTTATGTTCAGGCCGAGAAGCGCGTACTTCTCGCCGTCGCTGATCCAGCCGGGTGGAGGTTTGGGTGCCATGGGCGCACTAGACAGCACCCGATGAAGCTTTCGCAAGCCCCGGATCGAGCAGAGTTGCTTGCCCGGCGGTTCATTCGGGATGGGCTGTCAAACCTTGCAGCCCGCACATCGTGCGATCAATCGTGGGAGCGGGCCAGAGCGGGCCGGTGCTGTCGAGACCGCTCGCTTCCGCGCGCGCCGGCTGTGCCGGCGGCTTGTGCAGCTCGCGCCGCCTCCGGCGGTGCGAAGACGCAGTCCCGACAGCCCCGCCAATCCGCTCCGGCTTTCCGAACCACGATCCGCACGATTGGCGTGCGGACTTCAACGGAAGGACAGCCCATGAATCCCGAAAATTCCTCAACGCCGCGCCGCGACATCTATGCACGCGTCACGAACCAGATCGTGGCCGAGCTGGAGCGCGGTGTGCTGCCATGGATCAAGCCCTGGCATGCATCGCATCTTAACGGCCGCGTGCAGATGCCCCTGCGTCACAACGGCTTGCCCTACAAAGGCATCAACGTGATTGCGCTCTGGATGGCTTCGGTCGGGCGTGGCTATTCATCGCCAAGCTGGATGACGTACCGCCAGGCTCATGAGCTGGGCGGACAGGTGAGACGAGGCGAGACGGGCGAGCTTGTCGTCTATGCTGGCACTCTGAACAAGCCTTCGGAAGGCGAAGGCGGCGAGGATGACCCACGCGAGATCCACTACCTGCGTGGCTACGTCGTGTTCAATGCCGACCAGATCGATGGCCTGCCGGAGCAATACCGGCCGCAGGCAACCGCCCTGCCCGAGGCTCCGGAACGCATTGCGAAGGCCGAGAGCTTTCTTGATGCGGTGAAGGCCGAGGTCCGGCACGGTGGTGATAAGGCCTACTACGCAGGCGGAGACGATTATATCCAGATGCCGCCCTTCGAAATATTCCGCGATGCTCTCAGCTATTATGCGACGCGCGCACACGAGACGGTGCACTGGACGTCGCACAAATCCCGGCTCGACCGGACCTTCGACCGCAAGCGCTTCGGCGATGAAGGCTATGCGATGGAAGAGCTCGTTGCGGAGCTCGGTGCGGCTTTCCTCTGCTCGGCTCTGGAGCTGACGCCGGAGGTGATGCCCAATCATGCCTCGTATATCGACACCTGGCTGGAAGTGCTGCTGCACGACAAGCGCGCGATCTTCACCGCTGCGGCGCATGCCCAGCGGGCCGCGGATTACCTGCACGGCCTCCAGGGCGGAGGCTAAGGCCGCCCCACGATTCATGATCAAGGGCGCCTGCTAATACGTTGTTTTGCTTGAAAAAGCGCGGATTAACGGCGCTTTCAAGCCTTTGCTTTATATTAGCGGTCTTCAGCCTGATCGGACTTTATGCCGGACGACGACAAGCCAAGATCGAAATACGAATGCCTCGTTGAGGCCGCTTCCAACTCCGGGGTGGGCGATCTGCTGCCGAAGATCAAGGCCGGAACATACGTAGGAGAACGCGACGCGCTCCCGCGTCCCGGCGTGCCGCAGATTGACGGCACCACCTTCGAGTACGAGGCCGAGAATGGCAAGCGCGTCTGGGTCTGGGCGGCGGATGCTCACCAGAGCGACGACAAGGAAAAGCCGACCGAGCGCAAGCAGTTTCAGATCTCGGAAAGCGGGGAGAAGACCGTTATAGACGCGCTCACTGCCGGTCAGCAAAATCTTGAAACCGGCCAAGCGAGCCCGCCCGATGATGCCTTCAGGAAGCAGCCAAAGCCCGGCACGATTCCTGAGACCACGGACAAGTTTCTGAAGTGCCGTGACCCTAAAATGTCTTGATGCGCTAACGGTCAGGATATCGACGGTCCGAGTATGCGATGCGCGGGTAGCGAGGCAGCTCCTGAACCCGATGAACCGGAAACGGGACGCGCGGCCGCCGCTTCAGGAAACCATCGCCGCTTGATGTGACTTACCGTAGAGTCATCCTTACCAAAGCTGCTTGTCCCGGAAAGCCATCACGCGTGAACCGCAACACTCTTCGTCTTGTCCTGTTTCTTATTGTCACCGTCGGCGGCGGTCTTCTCATTGGCGTGCTCAATATTCCGGGGCCGTGGTACGCAGCTCTCGCCAAGCCGTCCTTCAATCCGCCGAACTGGGTATTCGGCCCGGCCTGGACGGTCCTTTATATCGTGATCGCGATTGCAGGATGGCGCGTGACGCGGAATGGCTGGAACGACCGGATGGCCGTAGTCTGGATCGCGCAGCTCGTCCTCAATTTTCTCTGGTCGCCGACCTTCTTCTCGCTGCACGCGATTCGCGCAGCGCTCATCATCATCGCGCTGATGCTTGTTTGCATCCTGGCATTCATCGGAGTGGGGCTTCGCCGCGACCGCCTCGCGGCCCTGCTATTTGTCCCTTACGCTGCATGGATCACGTTCGCGCTGACACTGAACTCGGCGATCCTCCAGCTCAATGGACCGGGTGGCTGATTGCAGCCGGCCCGCTAAGCCGTACGCCACTGATCAGGTTTCTTCTTGTCGTTGAGGTGCCGGACCCGCGCCACATGCGGCGTGTGCCCGTGCTCCCGCGACCATTTGATCGCTGCTTCCTGCGTCGGGAACGTACCAAGCGCATGGTCGGCGTGATCCTCGACCACGTAGTCCTCGATCTTACTGCCCTCAGGCTTCCCCTTGGGCCTTGGCTCGATAAACACAACCGCCATCATTCTCTCCTTCATTCCATTCCGCGATCCCGCAAACCTGCGCGCCCTCAGGATCAAGGGTCTATTCGATCTATAATGCCTTTGCGGTTTGATGGTTTCTTTTAAGGGGGCGACAGCCCTCGGCCGAAGTCCTCGGGCCGCACGGCTCTCTTCGCTTCGCTCACCGAGCCGCCTTTGGCGTCTCGGCCCTTCGGGTATCGATCCTCGCCTGTTGCGCTGGTGTGCTTCGATGAAACAAGCGGGAAACCCCGCACGGGTTCAAGCCCTTCGCTGAAGTTCGCGAGGGCATCCACACGCATCCCCATGCTTGTTTTTTTGTTTCTTTCGAATGGGGCCCCTCGTGCGGACCCACCCCCGCGAAGGCTTGAGCCCGTGCGGCGTTCCTCCGCAAGGGGCTGTCCATGGTTTTAAGCGCGGCCTTGCTCGCGCTCAAAACCATAGACGAAAGGAAAAACCATGTCCCTCATTCCTGAAGAGCTCAAGCGCATCATGCTTGAGAACGGGCGCACGAACTGGGAGCTGTCCGCCAAGGATCAAGACACCGTCGATTACAAGCCGGTGGTCAAGCTCTTCAACCCGTGCGGCGCGGCAACGTGGCTGCTCACCGAACTTGATCCCGAAGACAATGACATCGCATTCGGCCTCTGCGATCTCGGCATGGGATCGCCAGAACTAGGGCCAGTGCGGATTTCCGAGCTTGAAGAATACACAGGGCCCCTCAGCATCGGCATCGAGCGCGATCTGCATTTCGACCCGGACAAGACGCTCTCCGAATACGCCGAACTGGCACGCATCCATCAGCAAATTGTCACGTAGAAGGAGGCGCCATGTCTAATTTCTTCGATCTCATCTGCCCCAAATGCGGGGCAGATGACCGCATTGAAATTGCGATGCATGTCTGGGCCCGCGTGACCGAAGACGGCACCGATACCGATCTTGCCACCAACGGTGACCACGAGTTCTGCCCGCAAAGCCCTGCCATCTGCACCGGCTGCGGCCTTGTCGGCACGGTGCGCCTGTTCGAACGGGCGGGAGAGCAGACATGAAGCGCGCGTCCGCACAGCTCGACTTCGAAGCCTTGCTCGTCAAAACCGACGAAGCCAACAGCGTCCGCACGCTTGAGAGAAAGGCCGCCCATCTTCCCACATCAATGCATGAAGGCGTGCCGTTCTTCCGGGGCCTGCTCAAGCGGCATCATGCTGCGATGCTGGCGGCTGATCTGGCATCCATTACCGCCATCAAGGACGAAGCGGAGCTTCTCGCGCTCAAGCTCAACGGTTTTGAGTACGGCTACCTTGCCGATGTTGATTCATCCGGCTGCATGCTCGACCGGCTGACGCGCGCCCCGAAAGACACTGTCCCGCTCTGGGGACAAAGCGGCTCCTTCGAGATCACCATCGGTACCACGCGCGTGCGGATCGACATGGAGGGCCTGTACGGGATCGCGGGAAGCTGTTGCGTCTGGCCGGGTCTGTTCGCGCATGCCGTTCGCCGCGACGAGCCCTTCATCAGCGAGACCGGCTACAGGAGTTTTCTCGGGCTTGGCGGCGATCTTGTGCCTGGCCTCACGCCCGATGCGTTTGCGCGCGCGGTCGTGGAGCAGCACATCAAGCGCGCGATGAAAGGCAAGCTCGTCGCAATCAAGCCCGAGTACCGCATGTCACGCCGTGCGCGGTCAGGACCTGCGCGGGGCTCGACATGATCGTTTCCTTTTCGGTTCGCGGCGGCGTTCGGGCGTGGCTGCACTGAAAGATCGTGCCGGAGCGCTAAGGCGGGTTCAAGGCAACCCGCTGGCGCGGGTGGCTGACGCCAGCCTTGAGCCCGCCTTAAGGGCGCGCCCCGGCCAATCGACTTTCAGTCGCCACGCAATCCCTGCGCGGCGCAAACCGAAAAGGAAACTCTCATGAAGAAACCAACACTCATCGCCTATGCCGTGCGTCAGCGCGACGGGCAGCAAAAAGCGGTCTGGACGCGCATCGGCGCCGCTTGGTCGCATCATCGCGACGGCGGCTTGTCGATCGAGCTCGATGCACTGCCGACCACCGGCAGGCTCGTGCTTCTGCCGCCATCTGAAAGCGACGGAGACGCGTCATGATCTCGCTGCACGACCTCCTCCGCCAGATGGAAGCAACCTGCCGGTTCCTCAACCGGCCAACCTCAAGGCGTGGCGATAGGCCGGCGATCAAGGCGCATAGCGTCCTCGTTCCGGTCGAAGCCGACGGGTCCGCCAAGCCGTTCGAGCCGTGGGTCGTGGAGGCCTTCCGCGGCGTCAAGCACGCCAGCGAGACCGGCGAACCCTTCGTCCTCATCAATTGCCTGAAGGACGGCAAGTCCTGCTCGCTGATCGCCCTCAGCGAAGGCGAAGGCGAGCACATGACGTTCAAGCCGCTGTTCATCGCGGTCACCGACGACATGCAGTTCCAGCCCTATCCGCTGGACCAGATGGCGGCCTGATACCGCCACCCACCTCAACCCCGCGGCGGCAACGTCGCGGGTTTTTTTGTGCCCGCTCACCAAGGCGGGGCTGGCCATTCCTGCCTCGCGCAACAACCGTCCGGGGTCAAAGCTCACAAGCGCCACGATCCGGTGAACGGACACCGCAAAACGGCAAACCATCAGGGTGGCAGCAGGCGGAATAGCGGCGGGTGAAAGCGGGGGGGAGCGGCGGCGCGGGGGAAAACGGCCAATCCGGGATGGATTGGGAAAAATCCGGGTAGGCGCACTTATGGGTTTGGGAAAACCGGGGGTTTGGGCTCGATTTCGGGCCGTTTCGCGCCGCCGCCTCAACGGCCTCGCGACCGCCGGCTGGGCGCGAGGAACGTTGAAAGCTTCCGCTTGTGGCGAGTACACCAGACGTGGAGGACGTTGTAGTAGGCCGGGTCAACGCCCCTGACATCCGCCTGGGTCAGGCCCCGCCGGGCGTGGTCGCCGTACACCCGCCGGAAGAAGCGGTCCGGTCCCTCCGACTTGTCCTTGCGGTCGGCGTATAGTTCCGGCCTCGCCTGAAACCGGTAACCCTTCTCCCGAAAGGCAGTGACGTAGGCGATGCGGGCATCGAGGTCGGATCGGAGTTCGCGGAGCGCCGAGAGGGTCGCCTTCTTGGGCTCCGCAAAGTCAAAGGTCAGGGCGTCGAGCGCTTCTCCGACGACGGCCAGCTGGTCCACCTTCAAGGGTCCGGACCGGCTCCTCTGACCGAGCTTCCGGGCAACGACCGCGACCGTCGTGGCATAGAGATCGAGGTCACGATCCCGGGCAGCTTCCGTGAGGTTGGCGAGCACCGAACCGCCGACATCAAGAGCTGGCTTTGCCCTGCCCGGCGGCGTCATCACCAGCCAGACAAGTTCGTTCATGGCCAGGGCGACGTCTTCAAGGTCCTGTGTCGTCAGCGGCGGAAGATCGGCAAGCCGGTTACGGCTCGCAATGAGCGCCTCATAGACCGTCCGCACATCAGCAGCGAACGCGTCAGTTGATCGGCCCGACGTTGCTGGCTTTGCCACGCACGCACCTCGATCTCTGTAAGCGACTTCTCGCCGAAACACTTTCTCTCTTACAGCCTACGGCAATTACTCAGCTTTGCAAAAGCAACATCGTCGCCGGCATCGACATTCTTCATCAGAAAAAACTTTTGCAAGAAAGCGTTCAGTTGCTCGCGATGCCTTCGCCGAGGTGTGATTGCGGATATCACTCAAGGAGGCCAAGCATGGAAAACGTCGTTCGCGTCTCGAAGCACCTACTGCCCATCGAGCGCATCACATTGTTCGAACCCTTTGCACCATCATCGGGCGAACCACTCAATACGCAGAAAGAATTCAAGACCCGGATCGTCCTGCGCGACCGCGTAAGCGTCTTGTCCGAAGAAACACCGGAGGATCTAACGAAGGCCCATGGCTTCCGGTGGATCGAGGCTGACCGGGTCGGTGTCAATCCAAACATCGCCTTCCGGGTCGAGCTCTTCGCGCCAACGGAGAGCTTCAAACCAAGCAAGCAGTTTCTCAGTCGGATGGCCTGGAACGACGATGAGGGAAACAACCAGAGCAAGCTTATGCTGACCGCGCCAGAGCCGCTGCTTGCATTGGTAGTGCGAGGCCAGACCGCCGACGCAGACGGCGAGACGGCTCAGATCACTCCGAGACGTCGCCGCAATCAAAGGTCGCGCCGCCTGCGTCAACCACCCGCAGACCCATCCTGAGTTCTGTCGATCTGTCCCGACACCCACCATGTCAGAACGCGAGCACGAGCAACTCTCTATGATAGAACGCGCCGAGCGCGCGTTGCTCGTGCTTGCTTTTTTGATTGAACGCGACGGTGACGTGCATCTTCCGCTCTACGAAAGCCTTGAGCGGAATCTAGAAGAGCTCAAGAAAAAAGAAGACACCAAGTCCCGAGCGAGGAAGCGACTGCTGGCCTATACCCGCGAAGGCGGCTTGAAAGCGATTTGCTCCAACACCTTGAGCTTGAGCGATAGCGTGGGCCCGTCACCATATTTAGAACCACGCGGCTTGTGACCCATCAGCGCATCGATCATGCTATCCTGCACTTCCGCTGCGACGAGACGATCCTTGAAGCTGTGTCGCAATGAGTAGACCGTATTCTGCGGACTAGGACGCAAGCCATGGTTCTTGAGGTATTTGTTGACATTAGCTGAAAGGCTAGACGTGTTGTCGCGGTATCTCCGAAAGCCATCCGGATGCTTTCGCATCGCCATCAGCGCAACACCGACCAACGGTATCTCGCGTTGTGAATCCTTGGTCTTCAGCCTGCGTTCGTCTGCCTCCACGCTGACGTACGGAATTTTGGCATCGAGATGAATAGTCTTCGCGCGAAGGTTGGCGATCTCCGACAGGCGTAGGCCGGTCTCGACCATGATGTAGAAGATGTGGCGGGCGTCCTCATTGAGTTCGTCCAGCGCGCCTGTGGCGAGCAGCTTCTTTTGAATGAATTCCGGGTCGAATGGTTTACGGGATCGCTCGATCTCGTTGCGCAGTTTCAGACCCTCAAACAGGTTCCGCAGCTTGAGCCGGCGCCGCCTGTTAAGTGTTTTCAGCATGCCGCTGAGCTGACCAATATCCCTGTTCGCGGTCTTGGCCGTCACTTCGCCGGCAACGACCCGATCACGCCAATCATCAGTATAGGTCATGGCGTCTTCGTCCGTGAGCTGGGTGACGGGTTTGTCTCCGATGAGGTCGACGAAACGCTTGACCGCGCGATCGCGCGCGTTCCGCCATATGCGCAGTTGGTGTGGAGAGTAGTCTTGCACCTCGTCCTTGGTGACCGCTTCGTATTCCCTGAATATCTCCGAGAGCATCAGCACCGGACGCTGTTGAGTTCCAAGGACGGCCGCGGTTACGCCGTCGTCTTTCATGCCTCCTTTGCCGACGAGGGTTTCGACCCGCTCGACCTGGCCGGCGAGCGGCATCACGACGATCTGAGAGTTGTCGAGGAAATCGAGGCCCAAGGCGCGGGCTCGGCGCTTGGCCTCGTCATAGGCGTCGGACTTGGATTTGGACTTCCCTTCGGACAGGGTGCGCCAGTAAGCCTCCAGCTCTTCATTGAGCTTCATCGCCACGCGCGTCGCCCGTCGACCGGCACGATCCTCGGCTATTCGGACCTTTGTCGAGTGCTTGATTATGCGGCGTGGATCAAGGGCAGCGTACTCAATCGGCACGCGGCGGACGAAGTGCCAGGTGTTGTGGCGGCGGGTGAGAAAATCGGGCATTTGGGCGACCGTGTTGGACGTTTTGTTGGACGAAAAGTTGCACGCTTTCCGTACGTCGACACTGCACATCGCCTAGAATAGCAGATATTTCTGCGTTTTTCTAAGAATTCACTCTTAGAAGTGGAGCGGGTGAAGGGAATCGAACCCTCGTATTCAGCTTGGAAGGCTGCTGCTCTACCATTGAGCTACACCCGCGTCAGGGGGCTCCCTAACACGGCCGGGCGGCGGTCTCAACTGTTCAGGACACAGCTTTCCGGCGTCATCGGCGGCCTTTGCGGACGGCCTGGTTCCTCCGGAAAGCCACTGCCCCTTAACAGCGGCGGCAATGCCGCCTATATTGAGGTCTTCCGAAACCAACGAAAGGAGGTGATCCAGTGTCTTTTACCAAGCGCTGTCACCTCGCTGGGATCGCCCGCTAAGCTCTGAATAAGGGCCTGGCATCGGGGCGCTCTCAGCCCTGGACCAGCGAGCAAGAATCGGGCGCGACGGGGCCTCCCCGCCGCGCCTTTTTGTTGCTCGCGCAGCTCAACCCGGCGGCTCGCCCGCCAGCACCTCGCGAATTTTCTCCGACAGCTCCGACTTCCGGTAGGGCTTGCCGAGCAGCGCCACGCCGGGATCCAGATGCCCTTCGTGGACGATGGCGTTGTCGGTGTAGCCGGAGGTGAAGAGCACGCGCACGCCCGGCCGGCGCTGCCTGACCGCATCGGCCAATGCCCGCCCGTTCATGCCGCCGGGCATGATGATGTCCGTGAACAGCAGATCGAACCTGGCGCCCTGGTCGACCAGCGCCAGCGCGGACGCGCCGTCCCCGGCCACCAGCGTGCGATAGCCGAGGCTGCCGAGCTGGGCGATGACATAGCCCTGCACCAGCGGATCGTCCTCGACCACGAGGATCGTCTCGTGTCCGCGTGTCGTGGCGAGCGGCTGGACCGGGACTGTCCTCGTCGGCGCCTCGCCTTTCGACCGCGGCAGGAACAGGCGCATCGCCGTGCCCTGCCCCTCCTCGCTCTCGATGGCGACGGTGCCGCCGGTCTGGCGGGCAAAGCCGTAGACCATGCTGAGCCCGAGCCCGGTGCCGCGACCGACACCCTTGGTGGTGAAGAACGGCTCGAACACACGCTCGCGGATGTCGGCCGGAATGCCGTGACCGGTGTCGCTGACTGCGACCATCACGAAGGCGCCGCGCAGGACATCGCCATCGCCGGCGCGGCCCACGCCGTCGCCGGAGCTGCTCGTGCCGTCGAGCTCGCGGTTCGCCGTCTCCAGGGTGAGCCTGCCGCCGCCCGGCATCGCGTCGCGCGCATTGACCGCGAGGTTGACGATCGCGGAGGACAGTTGCGAGGGATCGGCCATCGCGGACCAGACGTCGTCGGCAAGCCGGGTCTCGATCTCGATATGCTCGCCGAGGATCGGCTTGAGCAGCTTCGCCGTCTCGACCACGAGGGCGTTGACGTCGATCTCGCGCGGCTCCAGCGGCTGGCGGCGCGCGAAGGTCAGGAGCTGCGAGGTGATCTCCGCGCCGCGCGCGGCCGCATCGTCGATCAGCTGCGCGATCGCAGCGAACTCGGGCTTGTCCACAAGCCCGTCCTGGATGATCTCGATGGTGCCGGTGATGACCGTGAGCACGTTGTTGAAGTCGTGCGCGACGCCACCGGTGAGCTGGCCGATCGCGTCCATCTTCTGGGATTGGCGCAGCCGCTCCTCGGTCTCGTGCTGCTCCGTGAGGTCGGTCGCGGAGCCGCGGTAGCCTGTGAAGCGTCCGTCGGCGTCGAAGACCGGCTTGCCGTTGACGCTGAAATGATGCGTCCGCCCGGTAGTGTCGCGCCCGCGGTATTCGAACTTGCGAAACGGCTCGTGACGGTCCAGCGTCGCCAAATGCGCGCGCCATTTCTCCGCCTCGGTCTCGCGGTCGAGCGCGGTATCGATGCGGCGCGTGCCGAGCCGCACCTTGGGATCCATGCCGAAGGCGACCACCCGGTCGGAGAGGTAGGTGAACCGGTGGTCCGGCCCGGTCTCCCAGAACCAGTCGGAGGCGGTCTCGGCATAGTCGCGGAAACGCTCTTCGCTCGCCCGTGCGTCCGCTTCGGCGCGCCGGCGGATGGTCAGGTCGCGTTCGAGATTGGCATTGGCTTCGCGCAGCTCGCCATAGGCCCGCTCGAGGTTCGCGCACATGGCGTTGAAGGCCTCGATCACCTTGTCCAGCTCGTCGGCGTCGTAGGGCGGCCGGCGCTCCAGGCGCAAAGGCGGCGGCGGCCGCGCCAGGTTGTACTTGCTGACGAACTCGGCGATGGCGACCAGATGCCGCGTCACCAGCAGATGGACCATGTAGATGATGAACAAGGAGACGAGGAACGTCTTTGCTGCCTGGCTCGCCAGAATGACCAGGGCCCGGTTGAGCAGATGCTGATAAACGTCGGTCAGCGTGGCCTCGACGTGGAGCACGCCGATCTCGCGTACGCTTCCCTGCACGCCGTAATTCAAGGGATAGTCGCGCGTCACAATCGAGCGGGTGCCCGGCTCGCCGACCGCGATGCGGATCGGATTGGGACGATCGGCAATCTCGCGCACCTCGGCGGCGCGGATGTCGGGCAGCCGCAGGATGCCGTCGAGCTGGAGCTTGAGCTGGTTCTGGTCGAGATTCCACAGGCTCTCGCCGAGACTGCCGGTCGTGCTGCGGCCGATCTCGTCGAGCCGCGTCTCGATCAGCCCGACCTCGCGATCATAATCGAGATAGAGCTGGAGCGCAGTCAGCGTCAGCGTCACGACCGAGGAGAACAGCAGCACGGCGGCGAGAAGCCGTGGCCCGACGCCGCTGCGCGTCCAGTTGAACAGCCGCGCCAGCAGAGATGCGGACATCGGAGGCGCAAGCGCGGCGCCGATGCCGGCCAGGCCCGGCTTCGCAGCCGCCGGCGCAACGACGCGGCTGCGCTTGGGGTCCTCGTCACCTGCGTTGGCCATGCACCACGTCCCCCGAAATGGCGGCTCTCTGCTCCGGCCCGATGCGCAATCACCCTGCCGGCCCGCAGGCGGCTTGAGGTCAACCGGTCATGTCTTCCGCCCGGCAGCAGGATTCCCGCGCAAACTAGCACCGCGCGTGCTAGAATGACATCGGTGAAAGTCCGGTGTGACTCGCAGGACGAGCGAGCGGGTTCGTTGCGGCCAGCGCTTGAGGCGCCAACTTCCGGTAGATCGCGCCGGAGTCCGAATCCAGGGGTAGCAATGCACGACCGAGGGAGACGCCTGATGTGGCGGCTAGTCGTCGCCTGCCTGTCGCTGCTCGCAGCCGGTCCAACCCAGGCGCAGGACACGATCCGGCTGGCGCGGATCGCCGACATCCCCGATCAATATGTCGGCGGCGAGATGCTGCGCGCCGTCTATGCCAAGCTGAACATCAGGCTGGAGTTCGAGGACGTCCCCGGCAAGCGCGCGCTCGCGCTGTCGAGCGCCGGCGAGGTCGATGGCGAGATCCAGCGGATCGGCACGCTCTCGCGGGACTACCCGACGCTGGTCCAGGTCACGCCGGCGATCAACTACATCGAGCCGGCAGTGTTCGCGACCAGGCTCCGGTTCGAGGTCGCAGGCTGGGATTCGATCAAGGACTACAGCATCGGCATCGTCCGCGGCGTCGGCTCCTCGGAAGCGGGCACGCGCGGCATGGCCCGCGTCACGGCCACCACTGGCCTCGACAACATGGTCGAGATGCTCGACGCCGACCGTTTCGACGTGATGGTCACGGACCTCTTCAGCGGGCTCGCCGCGGTGAGGAAGCTCAATCTGCAGGACAGGATCTACCCGCTCTCGCCGCCGCTGGAGCGCATTTACATCTACCATTACCTGCACGAACGCCATCGCGATCTGGTGCCGAAAGTCGGCAAGGTGATCGCTCAGATGGAGGCGAGCGGCGAGCTGGCGGCGCTGCGCGAGGCCCTGGTCAAGCAGGTCTTGAGCGGGAAGTGACGACCGCCGTGTCAGCCCGCGCGAAGCCGCTCGCGTAGCGCAACGGCCGCAATCAGCATGCCGACGCACCAGGCCACGACGGCGCGGTGAGGCTCCGCGCCGAGCAGCACCGTGACGATACTCGTCAGCAGACAAGGCACGATGGCCTTGCCCATCCGGCTCGTCAGCGCGAGCAGGAACGGCATCGCCGCAATCGATATTTGCAGGACATTCATGTCGACTCGACGTTCGGCTTGAAGGCTTCAGAAGCCGCAGACATTGGTGGCGCGGGGGCGCTTGCCGCGCCTGGTTTCCACGATGCGCTCGCCGCCGTTCTCGGCCGAGCTGCCGTAATAGCGGTGATGGCCGCTCTGGTCGTGCAGATCGGCCGTCTCCGATTGTCCGGTCCGACGCGCGTCGCAGATGATCTTGCAAACGGACTTGATGATGTGACCCGACATAGCCGCCTCCAGCAGACATCTTGTTGTTGTGGTCATCAGTCGCAACCGCTTTCGGCGGCGTTCACACGGCAAGGGCGCAATCGGGTTTCAGGACGGTTTCGTCGCGGCCGGAGCACGCAATATTTTGTGCTGGAATCTCTTCCCGGGGATTGTCGGTACCGCCCGTGCTGCTACGTCCTTTGGATCTGTGCAGAAAAACAACGAGGGAACGATGCTTTACGCGATCCTGGCCTACCACGTGGAAGACGAGATCCTGTCCTGGACGCCGGAGCAGGACGCCGCGGTCGTGGCCAAAGTCATCGAGGTTCAGGCGCCCCTGCGGGCAAGCGGACAGTTCGGGCCAGCCGCCCGCCTGGATGAGACCCGAAAGGCCCGCACCTTGCGCGGCCCCGGCGCGGGCATGGTGCTGGACGGGCCGTTTGCAGAGACCAAGGAGCAGCTTCTCGGCTTCCACTTGATGGAATGCGCCAGCGAGGACGAAGCGATCGCGGCGGCGCGGAAGCTGCGTGCGGTCAATCCGACCGCGGTCTACGAGATCCGCCCGGTCAAGCTTTACGTGCCGGCCGATGGGTTCGGCGCGACGTCCGGGTGAAGCCTCACCTCACGCCTTGCTTCCCGCGCCGTAGAAGCGCTGGATCAGGAGCCCGCCGAAGGCCATGAACCACAGGAAGGGCGCGGCGTGCGGCGCGAAGGCCGCCACGATCGTGCCCGGAATGAACACGAGCAGCGGAAACAAAGAAGCCATGATCTCATGGCTCCAGCCGCCCAATATCCTCCACCACAGCCAGGCATTGAGGCCGGCGATCGCGCTCAGATGCAGGCCATAGAGCACCGCGACCGCGCTGCTCGAGGGATAGTTGGTGTAGAGGCCGTTGGTGACCGGCAGCAGCACGATCGAAAGCAGGAAAAACAGATTGAGCATCACCGCCCCGCGGCTGCCCACCGGCTGGCGCGCCAGCCGGCGGTGATGGCTGATCCAGAATACGCCGGCAATGATGAAGCTGAGCGCAAAGCCGATCAACTTGCCCGAATAGACCCGGGCCAGATCGTTCCAGTCGGGTGCGCCGGTAAACACGGCTGCCTTCGGCAGGTCGTAGGCCAGAAGCGTCATGGCGACGCCGAAAATGGTATTGCTGAGCGATTCCAGCCGCCGCATCTCGAACTGGTCGGGCTTGAGCTCGGTCATGCCGGGTGCACTTTTTGGGCTGGAACTTGGGACCATCTTTCCCCCTAGGTCTTAGCATCGGTTCGGTCCAGCCGCATTGCGATTCGCGGCGAGATCGCCGACTCTCACCCTTTCACCGGGGCGATTCGTGGCGACATATCTGGACACGCTCAATGCGGAGCAGCGCCGCGCCGTCGAGCATGGCGTGGCCGATGGTGCGACCGTGGGCGCCCCCCTGCTCGTCATTGCCGGCGCCGGCTCCGGCAAGACCAACACGCTGGCCCATCGCGTCGCGCATCTGATCGTCGCAGGCAGCGACCCGCGCCGCATCCTCTTGATGACCTTTTCCCGCCGCGCGGCAGCCGAGATGGCCGGCCGGGTCGAGCGCATCGCCCGCAAGGTGTTGGGGGAGAACAACGCCACGATCATGCGCGACGCCCTGACCTGGGCCGGCACCTTCCACGGCATCGGCGCGCGCCTGCTGCGCGAATATGCCGAGCGGATCGGCATCGATCCCGCCTTCACCATTCACGACCGCGAGGATTCCGCCGACCTGATGAATTTGGTCCGGCACGAGCGCGGCCTGTCGAAGACCGAGAGCCGCTTTCCCGCCAAGGGCACGTGTCTCTCGATCTACTCGCGCTGCGTCAACGCCGAGATGGAGATCGAGAAGGTGTTGGGCGCGCACTATCCCTGGTGTGCCGGGTGGGCCTCCGAGCTGAAGGGGCTGTTCGCCGCTTACGTCGAGGCCAAGCAGGCCCAGCACGTGCTCGATTACGACGATCTGCTGCTGTACTGGTCGCAGATGATGAGCGATGCGCTGATCGCCGAGGAGATCGGCGGCCGCTTCGACCACGTCCTGGTCGACGAATACCAGGACACCAACCGCCTGCAATCCTCGATCCTGCTGGCGCTCAAGCCGGACGGACGCGGCCTCACCGTGGTCGGGGACGATGCGCAGTCGATCTATTCGTTCCGCGCCGCCACCGTGCGCAACATCCTGGAGTTTCCGCAGAGCTTCTCGCCCCGCGCGGAGATGATCACGCTCGACCGCAATTACCGCTCGACGCAAGCGGTGCTGGCGGCGGCCAACGGCGTCATTGGCCTCGCCCGCGAACGCTTCACCAAAAATCTCTGGACCGACCGCAGCTCGGGGCATAAGCCGCAGCTCGTCACCGTACATGACGAGGCCGACCAGGCGCGCTACATCGTCGAGGCCGTGCTGGCAAACCGCGAGCAAGGCGCGCTGCTCAAGCATCAGGCGGTGCTGTTCCGGACGTCCTCGCATTCCGGCCCGCTCGAGATCGAGCTGACCCGCCGCAACATTCCCTTCGTCAAGTTCGGCGGGCTGAAATTCCTCGACGCCGCCCACGTCAAGGACGTGCTGGCCTTGCTGCGCTTTGCGGAAAACCCGCGCGACCGCGTCGCCGGTTTCCGCATCCTGCATCTGTTGCCCGGCATCGGCCCCGCAACCGCGCAGCGCGTGCTCGACCAGATGGCGGAGAGCACCGATCCGCTGCATGCGCTCGGCCAGCTTCCCGTCCCGGCACGCACCGGCGACGACTGGACCGCTTTCGTCCGCACGGTCGAGAACCTGCGCTATTCGGAATGGCCGGTCGATCTCGAGCGCGTAAGGCTCTGGTACGAGCCGCATCTGGATCGCCTCCACGAGGATTCCGAGACGCGGCGCGCCGACCTGATGCAGCTCGAGCAGATCGCGAGCGGCTATGCCAGCCGCGAGAAATTCCTGACCGAGCTCACGCTCGATCCGCCCGATGCGACCAGCGACAAATCAGGCCCGCCTCTGCGCGACGAGGACTATCTGATCCTCTCGACCATCCATTCCGCCAAGGGGCAGGAGTGGAAATCGGTGTTCGTGCTCAACGTCGTCGACGGCTGCATGCCGTCCGATCTCGGCGCAGGTACCTCCGCCGAGCTCGAAGAAGAGCGCCGCCTGCTCTATGTCGCGATGACCCGGGCCAAGGACGATCTGCACCTCGTCGTTCCCCAGCGCTTCTTCACCCACGGCCAGGCTGCCAAGGGCGACCGTCACGTCTACGCCTCGCGCACCCGCTTCATCCCGGAGCCGCTCGTCTATCTGTTCGAGCGCACCGCCTGGCCAAAGGCTGCGGCCGGCGCGGCGCGCTCCGCGGCACAAGGGCCGAAGATCGACATCGGGGCGAAGATGCGGGGGATGTGGCGGTAGACCGACAAAGAGAACGCCAAGTATTTCGGCCGCTGTTGGCCTTGTGATCTCCCTCGCCGTACGTGTAAACAGGTAGATAATCAGAACAATCGAGGCGTGAATGCACGGGCCCACAATCCTCGTACGAACGTTATCGAAGACGAATATTAGCGATCGCTACCAAAACTCGTGGCAGTATCATTCTAGGAGTGACCGTCATTCCAAGATTGCCTGCTGGGGAGTGATTTTCGATTTATTGGCATCGACGCCGCTTCTGAAGCGACATGTTGCAGACGGGACAGTCTGCTTTGGCATCAACCACGAGATGCGCGACTTCGTCCATGACCGCAAGAAGAACCTCGATCTGGTACTCTGCACACCAGGTGGGCCGGCAACTTCAGAGACCTTGGCCAGCATCTCAGCAGAATACGGCATTGACCTAACGCCCCAAGAACAAGCGACGTTCGAGAGACTTCCGCTACTTCCTCAGGCTCCAGTCGGTGCCGTATTGATGGCTCTGGAAGCCAAGGCCTGCATGACAGCTCATCAACGAGCTCTTCCTCGACTATACGACGAGCTCAACTCTTCCCATCTCACCGTGCACGGAGCGACCGACGAAGCCATCGCAGTCGCCTTCACGATGGTGAACGTCGCAGAGACCTATCTCAGCCCCGATCTAAACAAGAAGAACAGAGCATCCGACCCGGAATGGAGTCGGCACAAACAGCCACGAGATGCTCAGCTTGCAATCGACAAAATTAGGCAGCTGCCACGCCGATCGAGAGTGGGCGACGTCGGTTATGATGCAATTTCCATCGTCGTTATCGACATGGCAAACGATGGCAGTCCGGTTCTACTCACCGAGATCCCACCTGCACCACCGAAGGGCGACATTTACAATTACGAGGGAATGATAGCCCGGCTCTCAGGAATTTACGCTACCCGATTCAAGGATCTTGGCTAGCTTGTCTCGGATGCGCGGCTCCTGGCATTCCCAGATTACGACGACTCGATATCCTTCCCTTCGGAGGAGCCGCACGCTCCGAGCATCTCTGCGCATATTATCGCGGAACTTGTTGAGCCAAAACCTGCGATTGGACTTCGGGACCGTCGCCCGATGACAGCCCGTATGATGATGCCAAAAACAACCATGAACAAATATCGCCCACCGCTTCGATTTGTTGGCAAAATCTGGACTACCAGGAAGCTTTCTGACGTTCTTGCGATAGTGCAGGCCTAGATCACGCAACGCCAACGCAACCGCCACCTCAATCTTCGTACCCTTTTGTCTGATCCGCGCCATTCGCGCGGATGTTTCGGCGTCGGGACGATTGATCTTCATTCCGCAGCGATAGAAAAGTTGGCCCTGCTCGAACTAACATCAAGCTCCATTCGGGCAAGGTGCTCGCGAAGCCGATCTTGAAAACCATCTGCAAATCGAAGCTTGGCTCTTTCGGTTCTCAACAGAAAGCCACGCGTCGCTCGCACTGAAAGGGGCTTTCCATCATATCGAAGAAATGTGGTCAGAGACGAACGCTGTTCCCACTTCGGGTAAGCATTGATTTCAACGGCATGTCGCCGCTTACCATCAAAGCGCGCGGCCTTGGGCCATCGGCCATTCGCCGGCAATTGCCCGTCCCTACCATGCTCGTAAACGCCTGGACGAGCCAAGCGCGAACCCAGCCATTTGGCGACGGGCACCGTAACTGCATTGCCCACGAGAGACCAACGAAGCGACGCCCGCGAGACCCCTTCGGCCGGACTGGTCCAGTTCTCCGGAAAGCCCTGGAGGCGCTCAGCGTCTCGGATATCCGGTGTGATCACGTCCCCTGTAGGAAGCAGGATAGCCGGGGGTGACGCGATCCCAACGGTAGAACCGTTCTTCAAGGTGGGAATTGAATCTGGCGCCCAACCAAGCCCACGAATCCCTTCGGTCCAGTAAAATCCGTGCGCATGAGCATTGAGATCGGTCAGTGCCAACGCTGGCTCTGCCTCGTCAGTAAGAACCACCGATGCGGGGTCAATCTCGGTGGTGGTCGCGACAAAAAGCACCCGCTCTCGGCGTTGGGGCAAAAACGAGAGACTATTCACTACTCGATAGGCCCAGCGATAGCCAAGCTCTTCAAATGCCTCGACGAGGGTTCGCATTCCGCTTCCCTTGTCGAGTTGTAGCATGAACGACACGTTCTCCAAGACAACCCAAGGCACTCGCCGACGATCGAGCAATCGAAAGATCTCACCGACCAGTCCGGAGCGCGCGCCACCAATACCCGCGGTTCGACCCGCTTGGCTCAGGTCTTGGCAAGGAAAACCACCCGTTAGCAGCTCGGTTTCTCGTGGAAGGGATTTGAGCTCGCGAATGTCCCGTTTGCAGGGAACATCCGGCATTCTGGCAGCAAGAACCGCGCGAGCCGGCTCCCAGATCTCACAAAGCAAGTTCGGCTGATGTCCAGCCGCAGCCAATCCTTGCTCCAGTCCTCCGATGCCAGCGAATAAGCCCGCGACCTTCACTTCCCAACCCCAAACGATTCGAAACACGCTAGACGATAAACGCCTAGCATGTTCTTATTTTGTTCTCAATCGCTATTTGTGTTAGCTCACAGGGAAAATGTAGGTTTCATCCGATCGGGTGTCGGGACCTGTCAGGATGACTGGAACAACAGGGATCCGACATAAAAGCCGTCGTCGTCGAGCAATATGCGCCCATCGATCAAATCGAACTGAAGGATATCCCGCCGCCGTCCATGGAGCCGGGCCAGTTGCGCATCCGCGTGGAAGCCGCCGGCATCGGCTTTGTCGACGGCTTGAAAATTCAAGGCCTCTATCAGACCAAGGATCCCCTTCCCTTCATTCCGGGAACGGAGTTCGCGGGCGTGGTGACGGACGCGCCCGGCGCATCCGGCGGCTATCAGCCCGGCATGCGCGTGATGGGCATGACGCGGTCGGGCGCGCTGGCCGAGGAGATCGTCGTCAGGCCCGAAGCGCTCCATCCTCCGCCCGAGGGCGTCGCGGCCGAAGTCGCGGCCTCGTTCCGCGCCAATTATCTGACGGCGCTCTATGCGCTGAGCGCACGCGCCTCGCTCGTCGCGGGCGAACAGCTGCTGGTGCTGGGAGCAGCCGGCGGCACCGGCATCGCGGCCGTCCAGATCGGCAAGCTGCTCGGCGCGCGTGTGATCGCGGCGGCATCGACCCCGGACAAGCGCGCATTCGCACAGGCGCATGGAGCGGATGCGGTGATCGACTACACGCAGGCCGGCTGGCGCGACACGCTGAAGGAGGCGACGAGCGGACACGGCGCCGACGTGATCTTCGATCCGGTCGGCGGCGAGATCTCGGTGCAGGCCTTTCGCTCCATCGCCTGGCGCGGCCGTCATCTCGTGGTCGGCTTTGCCGCAGGCTCGATCCCCGCGCTGCCGTTCAACCTGCCGCTGCTGAAAGGCGGCGCCCTGCTTGGCGTGGACCTTGCGCAGATTCCAACACGCGAGCCCGAGGTGCAGAAGCGCCTGATGTCGCAATTGACGGGCTGGCTCGCCGACGGCCAGCTCAAGCCCGTGGTTGGGCGTGTCTTCGCGCTTGAGGATTTCCGGGACGCGTTCAGAACCATGCAGACGCGCGGGGCGCTCGGCAAGATGGTCGTGCGCATCGCGAAGTAGGACGCGCAATCGGAAACCGAGCATTTCCGAAAGTCGACTTGTCGCGCGGCCGCGGTCCATTAAATCTGACCGATCCTCCCCGCAGAGACCCCATCAATGACCGCACCGCTTCAATTCGGACTGGATACCTTTGGCGACGTCACCAGGGACGGCTCCGGCGCCATGCTTCCCCACGCGCAGGTGATCCGCAACGTCGTCGACGAGGCCGTGCTGGCCGACGAGCTCGGCCTCGACTTCATCGGCCTCGGCGAGCATCACCGCGCCGACTTTGCGATCTCATCGCCCGAGACCGTGCTCGCGGCGATCGCATCGCGCACCAAGCAAATCCATCTCGGCTCGGCGGTGACGGTGCTGTCCTCGGACGATCCGATCCGCGTGTTCCAGCGTTTTGCGACGCTCGATGCGCTCTCCAACGGACGTGCCGAAGTGATCCTCGGCCGCGGCTCGTTCACCGAATCCTTTCCGCTGTTCGGCTTCGACCTGCGCAAATACGAAGAGCTGTTCGAGGAGAAGCTCGATCTGTTCGCCGCGCTCTTGTCGCAGCTGCCGGTGAGCTGGGAAGGCAAGCTGCGTCCGCCGCTGCGGGATCAGCTGGTCTATCCGCCCGTCGAGAACGGCCGGCTCAAGACCTGGATCGGCGTCGGCGGCAGCCCGCAATCGGTGGTGCGCGCCGCGCATTACGATTTACCCCTGATGCTCGCGATCATCGGCGGCGATCCCGCGCGCTTTGCGCCCTTCGTCGATCTCCATCACCGCGCCGCCAAGGAGTTCGGCCGCCCCGCGCAGCCGATCGGCGTGCACTCGCCCGGCTATGTCGCCGAGACGGATGCAGAGGCGCGCGAGGAGCTGTGGCCCGACTACAAGGCGATGCGCGACCGCATCGGCAAGGAGCGCGGCTGGCCGCCGATGGGCCGCGACGAGTTCGTCCATGAGGCCGAGCACGGCTCGCTCTATGTCGGCTCGCCGGAAACGGTGGCGCGCAAGATCGCCAAGACGGCAAAGACGCTTCGTATTTCGCGGTTTCAGTTGAAGTATTCGGCGGGGCCCTTGCCGCACGCGAAGCTGATGAAGAGCATCGAGCTCTACGGGCGCAAGGTGGTGCCGATGGTTAAGCGTTTACTCTCTGAGGAGTCCGCCGTCTCGGTTTGATCCGCGTCAAGTCGCATGGCGCTGAATCGCGCGAAAATTGAATTTTCGGCGCATTTCAGGACAGGCAGCGAATGGCATCTCTTCCCCGGAAGTCCAGGCAAACCCGAACGCGTAGCGCAAAGCCGGTCAGACGGAGCAAAGGGGCGAACGCGCGGGCTCGTGCGGTCGAGCTCACTGCCGTCGAACGCTCGCTCGCCGAGCAATCGTCCGCCGGCGCACTGCAGAGCGAGATGGCGGCACTCGACAGCGTCCTCAACGGGACGCCGGCGCTTGCCCCGGACAGCGAGCCGGTCCAGGCCATGCTCACCGGGGCCGCGCCTGACGATGCCAAGCACATGCAGGCGCTGCTGACCGGCAAGGCGGCCAAGCGCGCCAAACGGACCACCAGCGACGAGCTGGCGGAGGGCTGGCGGTTCGGAGGCTATCCCTACAAGTCGCGGATGTATCGCCGCGATTACGAGGAGCAGAAATTCGTTCTTCAGACCGAGCTCTTGAAGCTGCAGAACTGGATGAAGGAGAGCCGGCAACGCCTCGTCCTGTTGTTCGAGGGCCGCGACGCCGCGGGCAAGGGCGGCGCGATCAAGCGCTTCATGGAGCATCTCAATCCGCGCGGCGCCCGGGTCGTCGCGCTGGAAAAGCCGAGCGACGTCGAGCGCGGGCAATGGTATTTTCAGCGCTACGTCCAGCACCTGCCGACTGCAGGCGAGATCGTGCTGTTCGACCGCAGCTGGTACAATCGCGCCGGCGTCGAACGCGTCATGAACTTCTGCTCGCAGGCCGAGTACGACGAGTTCCTGCGCCAGGTCCCGGAATTCGAGCGCAACCTCGCCCGCAGCGGGCTCCATCTCATCAAGTTCTGGTTCTCGGTCAGCCGCGAAGAGCAGCGGCGGCGCTTCAAGGAGCGTGAAGGCCATCCGCTGAAGCAGTGGAAGCTGTCACCGATCGACCTCGCCTCGCTCGACAAGTGGGATGACTATACGCGCGCCAAGGAAGGCATGTTCTTCCACACCGACACCGCGGATTGTCCCTGGATCACCATCAAGTCCGACGACAAGAAGCGCGCGCGCCTCAACGCGATGCGCTACGTGCTGCACGCGATGCCCTATGCGGGCAAGGACAGCAAGCGCATCGGCATGGTCGACGACCTCCTGGTCGGGCGCGCGAACGTGATCCACGAGCGTGAGGAGCACGGGAAGTAGGAGGGGAGCAAAGGAAGCGGACGACCTGTCGTATCGGCTACCAAAATCGCTTCTTCGCAAAAGCGTTACCTGAACCAGATTTCAGGTAGCGCTCGAAAGCTCGCGCCCTCTCGATGTCTGAGAAGGCCACATACGTGACAAGGCGCCATGGTCGGTATTTGGATGTATGCGACGATTTTCCTGCGTTGTGATCCCGGAGGCGCTGTTTAAGATCCGTCGTCAGGCCTATGTAGCGCTGACCGACGACCACTTCGCTTTCCAGAAGATAGACATAATGCATGGATGCTGCCCTCCTTCGCCAAGGCTTCGGAGGGCATCCTGCTTCGCGCAGTTGGAGGCTGCAAATCCTGCGAAGCGCGTCAGCGCGAAGCAGGATGGTGGGGGAGGCAGGACTCGAACCTGCGAAGCCATGAGGCGGCTGATTTACAGTCAGCTCCCTTTGCCACTCGGGACACTCCCCCGTTCGACGGCAGCACAATCGGGCCGGACCTTGCCGGCGGACCGAAGACGGCCATGGAACGTGAAGGCCGCGACAGCCCGGATGGGGGCGCGACCGGGCGCGTTTATGGGCGAAGCGGTGGGGCAAAGTCAACCGACGCGTTCGGGGAAAATGGCCCATAATGGCCTCAGGAGACGGCCAAATTGCCATATTCCGGAACCCGTGACACAAGCGCAGCCATGAACGATCGAAAATTCCCACCCAAGGGCCGCCGCCGGGACGGTAAGCCCTTCAAGAAGGCCGAGAAATCGGCCGGCCGCCCGGCCCGGCGCGACCGCAATTCGGCGACCGACGGGCCGGTCATCCTCTATGGCTGGCACTCCGTTTCCATGGCGCTGGCCAACCCCCAGCGACGGATTCGCAAGCTGACGTTGACCGAGAACGCGGCCAAGCGACTGGCAGACGAGAACATCAAAACCCGCGTCACCCCCGAGATCGTTCGGCCTCAGGAGATCGACCGGCTGCTGTCCCCCGACGCCGTGCACCAGGGCCTGCTGGCGGAGGCCGATCCCCTGCCCTCGCCCGACATCGAGACCTTGACGCAGGAGGGCATGGTGCTGGTGCTGGACCAGATCACAGACCCCCACAATGTCGGCGCGATCCTGCGCTCGGCCGCGGCGTTCGCGGTCAAGGCGATCGTCACCACCGCACGCCACAGCCCCGAGGCCACCGGCGTGCTGGCCAAGGCCGCCTCCGGCGCGCTGGAGCTGGTGCCCATGATCACCGTGCAGAACCTCGCCCGCGCGCTCACGGCGCTCAACGACCGCGGTTTCCAGACCGTCGGCCTCGATAGCGAAGGCAGCGAGGATCTCTCGGACGTCGCGCTGCGCGAGCCGCTCGCTCTGGTGCTCGGAGCCGAAGGCAAAGGCCTCCGGCAGTTGACGCGCGAAACCTGCAGCATCGTGGCGCGGCTCGACATGCCCGGCGAGATCAAGAGCCTCAACGTGTCGAACGCTGCCGTGCTGTCGCTCTATGTCGGCGCCAGCCGGCTTGGGCTGATGAAGCGATAATCACGCAAAGCAAAACGCCCGTCCGCATGTTTGCGAACGGGCGTCTCGTCACTCAATCGATCAGGCGATCAGTAGTAGCGGCGCAGCACACGATGGCCGCCGTAATACGGCGCATGGCGGTGGGCGTAGCCATAGCGCGGACCGTAGCCGTAATGCACGCGCGGCAGATAGCCGACGCGCGGGCCGTAGCCGTAGCGATACGGACGGTAGTACGGGCGGTGATACGGCGCCACGGCTGCGCGATAGCCATAGCCGTAATTGGCGGGCGCAACGACCGCGTCCTCACGATAGGTCGGATAGGGCGCGAAGGCGCCGGGGCCGGTATAGGTCGGGCCCTGGTTGACATAGTAATACTGCGTGGTGGGCTCGGCGAGACGCTCATAGGCGCCATAGCCGTAGCCGTAACCGCCGCAACCGGTGTTGCAGCCGGAATAGACCGGCGCGACCGGCTGGCACGGATTGAAGCCGCACGCCGCGGCGGGTGCCGTGGCGACGAACATCACGGCTGCCGCCGCGACCAGTCCCGAAATCATCTGACGCATTACTCTCTCCTGTTGATTTCCGTTTGTTGGATTTTGACGTTTCTTAACCCGGCGGCTTGCCGGGGACTTGGACATGCGGCCGCGGTCGCGGCGGCCGCGGACGATCGTTGATCTCGGGCGCGTAGATCACCGGCGGCGGATCGACGGGCGGATCCATTTGCGCCGGCAGCGGCGCCGATTGCGCGCCCCAGCTCTGATGGTAGCTCTCGGCGGGCTTGGGCAATTTGCGGTTCGCGGGCGGCTCGACCTCGAGCCGGCCGTAGCCGGGCCGCAGGCCCAGCGTCGGATAATAATGGCCGACGTCGGCAGGCTGCCGCTCGGCGATATAGCGCCCGCCATAGATCGTGGGCTGCACCTGCTGGTTCTTGCCGAGGCCCCAGACGCCCTCGACCGCGGCGTAGGACGCATCGATATTGTTGATGATGATCGGCACGCCGGGACGGCCGGGCACGACGATATCGAAGCCGCTGCCGGCAAATGCCGTCGCGGGCAGTGCGATCAGAAAGGCAGCGAGCGCCACAGCACGCATGAGGGGACCCCGGTTATGCGGCCGCAACCTAACCGATCCCTGAGAGAAGAGGGTTAAGGCCCGCTCACCAAATTCCGGTAAGCCTAATGTGTAGGGATTGCGCGCCGCTCAAATGCTGCACGGCAAGCTAGCGAAGCGTTAACGGCGCGTGGCGCCGACCGCGCGGAACCCGCGCTCCGCTCACAGCGGTTTGAGCGCCGCCTCGCGAAAATCCATGGGCTTTTTCGGAACGTCCGGCGCCGCAAGCGTTTAGCCCCCGTCAACAAATTGGGAGCCAACAACCATGAACATCAAACTTTTTGGAGCCACGGCAATTGCGGCGACGATGCTGGCAGGCTCTGCCATGGCGCAGGCCGTCGTCAACGAACCCGGCCGCTGCGCGGCGCAATTCCCCAACGCGAATTGCCAGAATCTCGGTCCCGGCAATCCCTACACCGATCGCGGCTACCGTCATCATCGCGCGTCCTACCGCCAGACCAATTCCTATCGTCAGGCCAATGGCGGCTGGAACAATGACTGGAACAGGAGCCGCACCGGCTTCTGGCCAACCGACGTTGCGGCCGGCGTCGCCGGCGCCGCGATCGGCACCGCCGGTGCGATCGCCTCAGCACCGTTCCGCGCCTGGGACAATTCCTACGCCTACGACAATTCGTGGGACAACCGCGGCTGGGACAATCGTGGCTGGGACACCCGCACCTATGCCCAGCGCAACGGCTTCGTCTGTACGCCCGGCACCTGGTTCAAGGGGCAAGACGGCCGCCGGCACATCTGCCAGTAAGGCGATCGAGAGCTAGCGCATCGGATCAGGCGGCCTTCGGGCCGCCTGATCCATGCCCGCAACCATCATCGCGGGTTCTGGCACTTTCCCACCAAGTCTGATATTGCGACGCGCGGGCGGACAACCCGGTGCATCTCTGGGCCCCTGCTCCGCTTCCCCAGGCGTCGCCGGCTTAGCTCAGCGGTAGAGCAGCGGTTTTGTAAACCGAAGGTCGGGGGTTCAATCCCCTCAGCCGGCACCAGCTTCTGACACCGTCAGCACAAACGCTTCACCACGCTGCCTTCCCGAAAATGCTCGGCGCCTGACACCTCCACCCAGCCATGCTTCGACTGCTCGAATACCGATCTGACCGGCCGCGGAAAATCGGGATCAGCGATCGCGCCGACGGCGATGCCGATCATCCCGGGCAGGTTCTCGGCCTGCCAATAGACCGTTGCGCCGCAGTCGGGACAAAAATGGCTGCGGACCTGGCCGCCGCTCTCGGCCGTCCGGACGTACTGCTTTGACGGCCCTGAAATCGTGACGGCTTCCACCGGGTAGAACGCGCCGACGCCGAACGGCGCGCCGGTGCGGCGTTGGCAGTCGAGGCAATGACAGGCGACGACGAGTTGCGATGGTCCCGGCAGCGACAGCGAAAGCGCGCCGCAGCGGCATCTGGCATCGATCATTGAAATGCACTCCTCGCGTTGGCGGGATGAAAAAGAGCGGTGCCCTCCGTCATTGCGAGGAGCTCGCGACAAAATTGCGGAGCAATTTTGCGCTGATGCGACGAAGCAATCCAGACCGCCCCCACGGAAAGACTCTGGATTGCTTCGCTCCGCTCGCAGTGACGGGGAGGCAGCGGGGCCCGCCAACACGCGTTGCAGCGCGTCCGGGACACCAGCGCGCGCTCGTGAGGCTCACTCCGTGCCGGCCTCGAACGCCAGCAGCACGTTGCCGGCGACGCCGCTCCATTGGCCGTAGCCGGAATTGGTGTAGAGAATGCCGCCGGCGATGACGGGGCCGGGACCGTCGATCGCGCCGCCATGGGCGGGGATGCCGTTCACGGCCTTGAAATCCCGCGCAGTGTCGAACTCCCAGAGCAGCTTGCCGTCAGTGGCGAAGGCGCGCAGGAAACCGCTGACGCCGCCGGAGAACACGACGCCCGGGATCAGGCTCACCGCCGCCGAGAGCGCGGGGCTGCACTGAAGACGGTCGCCGCAAGCGATGGGCGGCACCTCCATCACGACTTTCCCGCTGGCGAGATCGAGGCCGAACAGGCCGCCGCCTTGCGTGGGATCGAGCTGACGCGTGCCATCGCGCGCAAAGCGCACGTCGGAGTTGGCGACATAGATGCGCTCGCCGTCCGCGGCCGAGCCCCACTCGCTGCCGCCGAGCGGACCGCCCTTCCCGATCCTCGTCTGCCACAAGATCTTGCCGCCGTCGTCGGGATCGAGCGCGTGCACGACGCCGGACTTTTGCGCGATGGCCAGGATGCGCCTGCCATCCCGCAAGGTGACGAGGATCGGCGACTGGCCGAAATCGTGATCGGGCCCGGGCTCGTCAGGACAGTTGGTCCTGTCTGCCATGAAGCACGCCACGACGAAGGCGTCCTTCGGCGTTGCCTGCTGCTTCCACAGCAGCTTCCCGGTTCCGAGCTCGAACGCCAGGATCGAATCGGCGGTCGCAGCCGGCGGGTTCGAATAGGAATTGCTGGTCGCCACATAGAGCGCGCCCCGCTTCGCATCGATCGTCGGCGCCGACCAGATCGCAGCGCCCGACGGGCCGAACAGCTGCGTGCCCTTCGCATTCCTGGTCGTGGGGTGCGGGATCTCGGGGATGGTGTAGGCCTGCCAGATGATCTTGCCGGTCGCGGCCTCCAGCGCCACCACGCTGCCGCGAAAGGTGCAGCATTCGTAGGAGGCTTGCGAGCCGGCGGCCTCCTCGAGCGAGGACACCGGCACGTAGAGCACGCCATCATGCAGCGTCGGCGCACCGGTGACGCGCGCGGCCGCATGCTCCTCCACCTTCGTCTTCCAGATCAGCGCGCCGGTCAGCGCATTCACCGCATAGGCGTTGGCGCGCAGATCGCCGAAGAAGATCGCGTCCTGATCGGAGCCCGGAAGCTTCGCAAAGCTGATCGCGGCACGCACCGCCGCATCGATCGCCAACGTCCACAGCGTGCAGCCGCTGCGCGCATCGAGCGCATGTACCTTGCGGTCGGTGCCGCCGATGAACAGAATCCCGCCGACGATCGTCGGCGGCGCAAACGACACCGAGGCGCCGGGGAAGGCATAGGCCCATTTCAAGCGCAGATGCGGCACCTGCTCCGCCGTCAGCCCGGCCATGTCGGCCGGCTGGAACCGGCTGTTAGCAGCGTCGACGCCCCATCCGTTCCAGCGCGGACCGTCGAGCGCTTGCGGGAAGCCGCTCGCCTGCTGCGCGCAGCGGCCGTCCGCCTCGGCGGCGGCACCGCCCGTCGGCATCTTGCCGGTGACGAAGGACGCGATCGCGCGGCGTTCGGCGTCGCTGCGGTCCTTCGCCATCGCGGTCATGCTGCCTGTGGTCAACGTCCCCAGCACGTGGTCGAACGACATCGCCTGCAAGGCGCTGCGGCCGGGCACGCGGGTCTGCGCATCGGTGTCGTGGCATTGCGCGCAATGCGCGGCGTAGAGCGCAGCCCCGTCCTGCTGCGCCAGCGCCGGCGAACTGAACCCGATCAACAACGCGGCCAGGACGGCACGTAGGCTCATGGTGGTCTCCGGCATGCGACGGGAGATCGTTCACACAAGCCGAAGTCTATCGCCGACGCGATCGAGTCCGCAATGGAAGGTTGTGCCTGCGGCCGTCACACATCCGTGGCCGCGCGAGCAGGATCCGGCAGCTCGTCGAGCCGCCACAACCCGAGACTCTTGTCGCGCCAGCCGCCGTCGCCCTCCTCGCAGCGCTCGTCGATCAACTCGCGCGGCGCGGGCCAGCCGAACGGCGCCTTCGTCATGTTGAGCGCGCGCCAGTCGCCATCCTCGCAATCGCTGTTGCCCTCCCATTCGGGGAACGTCGTGACGAGGAGATATTGCGCGCCGCTCGCGCGAAAGCGGCTGATGACACGGGCGATGTTGTCAAAACTCAGATGCACCAGGCAGTCCCGGCACAGGATCAGATCGGCGCGCGGCAGCGCATCACGCGTGAGATCGGCCAGCAGGAATCGGCCCGCGAGCTCGCCGTCCGCCACGCGGCGGTTGTTGGCGGCGATCAGCGAGGGCACGATGTCGATGCCGATATAGTTGAGCTCGAGCTTGGCCCGGCCGATCCAGCCGGCATCGCCGCAGGGCGCATCGAGCAGCGCGCGCACGCCGAGCCGCTGCAACAGCGGCGGAAGCGCGTCCCGGATCGCGGCGGTGGCCATGTCCTCCGAGCCGAGGCCCGAGACCGAGCTGGCCGCACCCCAGAGGTTGGTCCGCTCGATCCGCTCGAACCGCGCGGCCAGATCGAGCCCCGTGAAATTGTCGCGGTCGGCGACGAAGCGTTCATGGGCGAGCACGGGAGGACGGTTGGAGATCATCGGCAAGCCTCACATCAAGTCGCACCACCACACTACAGCAAGCCGCGAACCTCCACCGCTCAATCCGGCTTCTGCCACTCCATGATGTGGAAGTAGGGCACGCGGCGATGCCGGGCGATCTGCTCGGGGGTGCCGCCCGTCGGTTGGGGCTCGCTGAACAGGCGCAGCTGGAGGCCGTGATCGAGCAGCAGCGTCATGTAGGTGCTGAGCGGCCGATGCCAGTTCAGGATCCGCATGTCGCGCCAGCTCACCCAGGTCGCGCGTTCCTCCATGTAGTGATCGATGGTGAAACGCGGGGTGCCGTCGTGGTCGCGCGTCCAGCCTTCGGGCGGACCTGCGGTGTTGAAGCTGGTCATGTTGGCGATCAGCAGCGTGCCGCCGGGCCGCAGCGCCCTCACCATGCCGGCGATCGCCGCGCCGAGATCGGGCATGTCGATCAGGCTGAGATAGCTGACGACGAGATCATGGGAGGCCCCAAAATCCATCGTCTCGGCGCGGCCGAGCCGATAGTCGCCGTCCGGGTCCAGCTCCCTGGCGCGCGCCAGCAGGGCCTCGGTCGGATCGATGCCGGTGGTGCGGATGCCGGCGCGCTGCATGATACGGCAGAAGCGCCCCTCCCCGCATCCGACATCGAGCGCATTGCGGAATCCGCGGCCCTCGATCCGCGCCCGCATCGGCGTATCCAGCACGAAGCGGCGGCCATAGTCGCCGTCTTCGCCTTGCTCGGCGATCCATGCAGCCGCGGAGGTGGCCCAGCCGTCGCCGACGTCCTCATTCATGTCCCGGACCTGTGGTGTCTGCCGCGCACCCGCGTGGGGACGGTCAACAACCACAGATTGGATCGGATTTCAACACGGGGTAACGTGCGCATGTCATGCACCCCACCACGCCCCGAGACAAGGCCAGGATCGCCGCCGGCGCGTTGACGGCCGTCGTCATGACGGCCATGCTGTTCGTGTTTGTGCTCGGCTTCCTGCTGGCCTGACCGAGGGCGCGGCGGAACAGGCCGCCGCGCGGGCCTCAGGCGGCGCGCACGGTGCGCAGGAATTTCCCGACCTCGTCCTTCAGCCGGTTGCTGTCGCTCGCCAGCATCTTGGCAGTCGAGAGCACCTGCGAGGACGCCGAGCCGGTCTCGGCCGCGCCGCGCTGCACGTCGGTGATGTTGGTGGAGACCTGCTGGGTGCCGTGCGCGGCCTGCTGCACGTTGCGCGAGATCTCCTGCGTCGCGGCGCCCTGCTCCTCGACGGCCGCAGCGATGGTCGACGACACTTCCGACAGCCGCTCGATCGTCACGGAGATGTCGCGGATCGCGTTGACGGATTCCTGCGTCGCGGTCTGGATGCCGGTGATCTGCTGGCTGATCTCGCCGGTCGCCTTCGCGGTCTGCTCGGCCAGCGTCTTCACCTCGGAGGCAACCACGGCAAAGCCGCGGCCGGCTTCGCCAGCGCGCGCCGCCTCGATGGTCGCGTTCAGCGCCAGCAGGTTGGTCTGGCCGGCAATGGTGTTGATCAGCTCGACGACGTCGCCGATCCGCGTCGCCGCGACCGAGAGCTCGCTGACGCGTTCGGTCGTGGTGCGAGCCTGGGCGACGGCTTCACCCGCCATCCTTGCGGATTCCTGCACCTGACGGCTGATCTCGTTGACCGACGAGGACAGCTCTTCGGTGGCGGTCGCGACCGACTGAACGTTACCGGTGGCTTCGCCCGAGGCGACCGCGACGACCGAGGTCAGCTCCTGCGCGCGCTGCGCGGTGGTGGCCAGCGTCGAGGACGATGCTTCCAGCTCGGTGGACGCGGATCCGACGGTGTCGATGATCTCGCCGACCGCACGCTCGAAGCCGTCGGCGAGGTTGACCATGTCCCGGCGGCGCTGCTCGGCGGCCTGCTTCTCCGCTTCGAGCTGCGCGGCCTTGAGGCGTTCGACCTCGAGACCGTTGGTCTTGAACACCTCGACCGTTCTCGCCATCTCGCCGATCTCGTCGCGACGGTCCTTCTCGGGCACATCGGTGTTGAGATCGTTGCGGGCGAGACCCTCCATCGCGAGCTTGAGCCGGGCAATCGGCTGCGACATCGCCTTGAGGCCGATGAACAGCGCGATCGCAATGCCCAGGATCAGGCCGCCGGCGCTGACGCCGGCCACGGTCCAGGTCGCGGCGCGCGCGTCGCGGTTGATGGCCTCTTTGCGCTTGGCGACGGCCTGACCGGTTTCGGTGGTGAATTGGGCAATGCGAGCCAAGGCCGCATCGAGCAGCGGATCGCACTCCTTATGCGCCCGGTCGGCGGCCTTGGCATTCTCTTCCGTGCTGCTGGCCTGCGATCCCGCCTTCAGCACGGGATCGCAGCCCGCGAACGCTGCCTTGAGCTGGTCGCCGATGCTCTTGATCTGGCTGGCGCGCTGCGGATCATCCTGCTCAGCCGCGTCCAGGAATTGACGGATCTCGTCGCGATTCTGGTTGGCGGTCTTCAGGCGAGCGACATTGCCGGCCTCGGTTGCCTCGGTGAGGACCGCATAGAGCGCGGCATGATAAGTCTCGGCGCGACGCTGGGCGCGCGCGAGATTGAGCGAGGAGGATTGGGCGGCGGCGAGTTCGCCGAAGCCGTCGACAGTTGCGGACAGTTCGCGCGCGCCGAAGCCTGCGACAGCGATCATCGCGCAGCCCATCACTGCCACGATCAGCGCCACTTTCCAGACGATCTTCAGATTGTTCAAAAAGCTCATTTCCGCCGCCCACCAATGTCCTGTCGAGCAATAAGCCCAGCACCGTGCATTGGAACCCGCGGTCGTTAAGATTTAATGCAAATCGAATGCGTCCTCTTACGGAAAAATAACCCTTATGCGCTCTCGACGTAAGCTTCGCGTAAGCTTGGCCCGCTTACGCTCACGCAATCCGGAGCCTCGCGGCTGCGGAACCGCGGCGAGCCTTCGGCCGTTGTCGGCCCATGCGGATCAGAGAAGAAAACCGAAACATGTTTCTGCTGGCGACGGTGGCACTGTGCTGTAGCGCCGTGGCCGGCACGTTGACACTGCTTGAGCCAGTGCTTCGACCGCAGCCCGAAAGGCTGGTCGCCGAGAGATCGCTGACCGACGTCCCCCGGACGTCGGACCTGACGCCGGTTCGGGTGGTGGGCGCCCCGTTCGAGCCCAACGTCAACCCGCGCCAGCGCTAGAGTCTCTCCCGTACCGATGGAATCGGAACGGCTCGTGCGCTCACCTTGGCGATGCCTCCGTGCCCTCCTCGGGCCGGCTTTGCGCACGCGCCAATTCCTCCACGAACGCGATCACCTCCGCCCGCTTGTCGGGCGGTAGCGACAGGAACGCGCGGATGAGCCTCAGGCCCTCCACTTCGTCCGAACGTTCAGTTCCGGAATCCATTTGCCTACCTTCGGGTGACCGGGAAAAATATGCAATCCCTTGTCAACCGTCTTGATTCGACGCAGCCGCTTTGCTGGAATGGGGGTGGCTGAGGTGGATCATGAAATGGATCAGGGAACGCGACGCACTGATCGCGCAGACACTGGCCTTCGTCCAATCGGTAACCGGCAAAAAGGATGATGTCCTTCTGCTGGAGGGCACCCAGGCTGCGTCGACCGTGACGACGGAGGTTGTTGCGGTCGAGACCGTCACCGTCGAGCTGGAGCCCGTGAAGGCTCCCCCGCCGCCGCCGCCCGCGCCTCTCCCGCCACCACGGGCGATCGGCGACTTCCGCACCGAGATGCAGGCCCGCATCGCCAATTTCCGCAAGCACCAGGAGCGGTTCGAGCGCGAGCGGGAGGAGTATTGTGCGGAAACCCTGACCAAACTGCGCGCCGCCATCCGCGACGCCTCGGGCCCATTGGTCAAGAAATAGGCCGACCGGCCTCTACAGCCAGGACCAGACCAGCAAAAGATTGGCCGTGCAGGCGCCGAATAGCGCCAGCGTCAGCGGCAGGAGCATGTGCCCGCAGGAGGTTTTCAGGTCGCTCGTCATGGCCGGAAACATCCGCTGATTCCGCCAAACGAGTCCCAGGGATTCTTTTTTCCGGGATTCAGGACTCGTTAAGGACTCAGGGCCCGGCGACTTTCATGGCCTCGATCAGGGCTTTGATCACGCCCCCGTGATCAGTCACAGCCTGGAACCGGGCGGCCGGCGAGATCGTTGACGGGCTTTCCGGGAGCGGCACGAAATGCCCTACGCCTTGTTCTGTAACGACGCCCAGATCAGCAAGGCCTATCCGAGCGAGTCCGACGTCTGGAAGGTCGCCCAGCGCAGCGGCCTGGTCGTGGATGTCAGCGCCGACGACGACCGTCCGGGGCCGCGCCGGGTGCTCGACAATGATTACGAGATCAAACCCTGCCGGGCCGCCCAGGGCGAGGACCCCGCCAAGAACAAGGCCGAGGCCGAGCGCCAGTCCCGGGTGGAGCTGCAGCTGAATTCGTGAGGGTGGTGCCGGTGGACGCTACAGAGGATCAGGGCGTCGCAGCCGCGAGGGAGGCCTGCTCACCCGGCATGGGCACGCAGGCCTTGCGGCGATGCAGCCCGCGGATGGCGCCGGTGACCTTCAGCACCTTGCCCGACGGACAGGATGCGTCCTTGACGAAGGCCACCTCGTAGGGGGCCAGCATCAGAGGCTCGGATTTGAGGATTGTCTGTGCAGAGCACGGCAGGGAAAAGAAGCACGAGAGCACCACTGCCGACACCAAGATACGCATGTCCGTCGTCCCACCAGCCCGGTAATTCTCATATAACGCTTTCCGGAGCGCGAGTTCCGTAAGCGGCAAAAATTATTTTTGCTTTACCCCGATCCCATGACGCGCGTGAGAAGGCGCGCGCCGGAATGTTTGCCTGCAAATGACGCGCCAGATGGTTCACGCATTGCAAACGCAGGCGGGCTGGCGGGCGACAGCGGACAAACGAAAGGCCGGCGGGAAGCCGGCCTTTGTCAGAGTTTGGTCGCGATGGAGGGTCAGTAGCGCGAGGCTGCCGGACCGCCCCAGCCGAAGCGGTAGTTCACACCGACCTTGACGGTATGCTCGTCCTCCCGGCCGCGGACACCGACGATGTCGGCCGGACCGGAGGTGAAGGTGGTGCTGCCGAAATTATAGTACTGGTATTCGGCCTTGGCCGACCAGTTCGGCGCGAACATGTACTCGAGGCCGGCGCCGACGGTGTAGCCGTCCTTGCTGTTGCCGGTGGTGGTGAAGGCCTGCGGTACCCCGGCAACGTTGACGCCGAGGCCGCCATTGCGCCAGGCGTAACCGCCCTTGGCGTAGAGCAGCGTCGGACCCCAGGTGTAGCCGATGCGGCCGGTCACCGACCCGAGCTGGTCGGTGTTGGAGGTCACCTGCGTGCCCAGCGGGAACGTGACACCGTTATTGTTGGTCGGCAGCCAGGAATACTGGGCCTCGATACCCATCACCCAATTGGGCGCGAACTGGTAGTCGAAGCCGCCCTGCACGCCGCCCAGGAAGCGGGCGTCGCTGGACTGGAAGCTGCTGTCGCCGGCAAACGCGCCGCCGACATGGCCGCCGATGTAGAAACCGGTCCAGTTATAAATCACCGCCGGCGGCGTATAGGCCGGAGCCTTGGCGTAGGTGCGCGGCTGCATGTCCGCGGCTGCAGCCGGCGCGACCAGCGCAAGCAGAGCGGCTGCACCCAGCAAAATCGACTTCATGATCATCCCCGTTCTTTCATTTACGACACTCAGGAAACAACGTGGCGTGAATTGGGTTGCTTCGCGGCGATGCCGGAACGTTGATCGTTCGTTACTGTGACGGAGTGGCAACATCGCGATTTTGTTCCGTCACGTTGCCCCGCGCCGGCTGTTTTTGTCGCCTGCGCGCGGCTCTCCGTAACGATTTGTCGCACGACGAAATCGCCCCGTTCAAAGCTCCCCGAAATGTGATCCGGCAGCTCCGGCGCCGATCGTTCTAGCACCAGCCGATGAAGGCGGGCTTTGTGCTACCGCGCCATCTTTTCGAGTTCCGGAAAGGGTGCGTAAACCGCACCGGCGCAGAGCTCGTTGGTCCGGTCGACGACGCGGTCCGCCCGTCCGTTGACGAAGATGACGGCGCGCTCGCGCATGGCCTTGTAGCTGCCGTCGCTCTCGCGCGGGGTGAAATGCAGGCAGCTGACATAGAACTGCCGGCCGCCGACCTCGCGCTGGACCGGCTCGGCCATGCTGGCCTCGCGCACACCGACCGGGTTGTTCAGATAGGTGCGCATCAGCGCCAGCGTGTCGCTGCGGAAATTGTCCGGAAAGGGCTGCGGCCCGCCGGCCTGGGTCCCGCCCATGAAGGTCGGACGGTCACTGTCGCTGCCGAAACAGGCCGCAAGCGCCAGCGGCAAGGCCAGGATCAACACCAGGCGTACCGTTTGTTTCGCCAATCGCCCCACAGGTCACGCGCTCCGCTCGAACAGACTCGAAAGCCGTTCTAGCCGCTCGGTTGCGCAAAGGGAATTCGCGTCCTCAAGGAGACTTTACAACGCGCGCACCGACGCGCCGCCGGCGTCTTCCGCTCTCGCGGAAAGTGCCGAGACGGCGGGCCGGGCCTGAGATCCCGACGCGGCGGCGGGGCAATGCTTGGGATGCCGCCGCGCCGGATCAGTCGTTAGCTGCGCTTCTCGATGGTCGCCGGCTTGGTCAGGTCCGGCTGCGCCTTCAGCGACTTCTTGGCCGACAGATGCTTGTGGTGATGGCGATGCTTGCGCACCGTCTTGTGCTCGTCCGGCGTCACGGCCGCGTTGGCATTCATCGCCTTCGACTTGGTATCCACCTTGGCGTCCGCCTTGACGTCGGCGGCCTTCGCATCGGCCTTGACGCCGGCTTCGGATTTCGCGGCGGCGGTCGAGGCCTTGGTCTGGCTCTGGTCCGCCTTGATCACCGGGGCGGTCGCGGTGGTCTTGCCAGCCTCGGCGGCGAAGGCCGGGGCTGCGATCACGGAAGCGGCGAGCAAGGCTGCGGAAATGGTCTTCAGCATGGTGGTCTCCTCTTGGAAGGATCTCGAGGCGGCGCCCTCTCGCTACCTCTTCGATCGTAGGTGGGAGCCTAGGGGGCGGGCTCTGAACCCGATCTGAAGCCGACGGCTGGCTTCCGTTCATCTCGATGACAAGTTTGTCATCTGCGCCGGGGGATCGTGCGATGCGGGAATGTTTTTGCCGGACGGGTGTTCCGGTCTTCGGGCAATCGTGTAGGATCGCCACGTTCCATACGGGAGAACTTAGATGCGCAAACTCTCAATGCTTGTCGTGCCGGGACTCGTCGCCATGTCGCTGGCGGTCGCACCGGTGCTGTCCAGCGCCTATGCCGCCGGCAGTGACGAGCCCTCCTCGCCGCCGAAGTCCGACTCCTCGTCCAAGAAGGGCAAGAAGAAGAGCTCTTCCGTCAACGATCCGAAATTCCTCGCTGCCTATCGCACCGCCTACACCACGATCTACGACAACCACGACTACACCGGCGCGATCGGCCAGCTGAAATCGCTGAAGCGCGACGACGTCGCCGACGTCGCCAACCTGATCGGCTACTCCTATCGCAAGCTCGGCGACTACCAGTCGTCGAAGGCCTATTACGAGCTGGCGCTGAAGGACGATCCGAACCACGTCCGTACCTGGCAGTATTACGGCCTCTGGCAGCTCGAGCAGGGCAACCGCGAACAGGCGCAGTACCACCTGAACAAGATCGCCTCGCTCGCCGGCACCGACAGCTCCGAGTATCGCTCGCTCGCCGCAGCGCTCGACAAGCCGACCGGCGCGACACTCGTCTACTGACGACAACGCATCTTTGAACGACGCGAACGGGCACACCCCCAGGGGTTGTGCCCGTTCTGCTTTCTCGGCTAGCTTTGCGCACCAAATCTCCCCCCCGCAAATTGGTGCGCAATGGACAAGTGGCTGCGATCCGCGATCGACTACATCGGCTCCTGGATCGACTTTCAACTGACGACGATCCAGCAGCCTGGCGTCATCGTCGCCTTCGCCCATCGCGGCGAGATCGTCGCCGAGCATGCGTTCGGTCTTGCCAATCTCGACACCGGCGAGAAGCTCACCCCGCGCCATCTCTGCCGCATCGCCTCGCACTCGAAGAGCTTTACCGCGGCCGGCATCATGAAGCTGCGCGAGCAACGCAAGCTTCGGCTCGACGATGCAGTCGGCCAATTCGTCGGCGGCCTCCATCCGCGCGTCGCCGAGGCGACGATCGCGCAGGTGCTCTCGCACAGCGCAGGGCTGACGCGCGACGGCGCCGATTCCGGCCAGTTCATCGACCGGCGCCCCTATCTCAACGCGAAGGAGCTGCTGGCGGAATTGAAGCTGCCGACCGCGATCGCATCAGGCACGCGCTTCAAATATTCCAATCACGGCTTTGGTCTGCTCGGCCTCGTGATCGAGGCCGTTACCAGGGAGCCCTACGCAGTCTGGATCAAGCGCGAGATCGTCGAGGCCGCGGGCCTTCGCGAGACTGCACCGGACGCGCCGCTTCCAAAGGACGTGCGGTTCGCGCGCGGCCACACGCGCAAAGTCCCGCTGGGCGAGCGCTGCGTGATCCCCGGCGACAATCCCACCAACGCGATGGCATCGGCGACGGGCTTCGCCGCTACCGCCGGCGATACCGCCCGCTTCTTCGCGCAGCTGGCGCCCAATGCCAGACGGAGTGTGCTGTCCGCGGCGAGCCGCCGCGAGATGACGCGACATCACTGGCGCATCCCGCAGAGCTTCGAGGCCTATTATGGCCTCGGCATCAACGTCGGCAAGACTGACGGCTGGGACTGGTTCGGCCATGGCGGGCACTTCCAGGGCTACATCTCCCGGACCTGCGCGATCCCGGCCTGCGACCTCACGATCAGCATCATCAGCAACTCCATCGATGGCGGTGCACCGTTCTGGATGGACGGCGCGATGCAGATCCTGCGCGTCTTCAAGACACGCGGCGCACCCGAGCGCCGCGTGCGCGACTGGACCGGCCGCTGGTGGACGATCTGGGGCGCGACCGATCTCGTCCCCGCGGGCAACCGCGTGCTCGTCGCCAATCCGCAATTCATCAATCCGTTCATGGATGCCGCAGAGATCGAGGTCACCGGCCGCGACACCGGCAAGCTCGCCTGGGCGGCCGGCTATTCCAGCCATGGCGAGCCCGTGCGCCGCATCCGCGACAAGCGCGGCAAGGTCAGCGACATCTGGATCGCCGGCGCCAACATCAAGCCCGCAAGCGTCGTCGCGAAGGAAATCGCGCGCCGCTATCCGCCACGCAAGCGCCGCCCTACTCCCTGATCAGCGCTTCGACCTCGCTGCGAAACGCCTGTCGCGAGCCCCCTTGCGAATAGAACATGTGGCCGCCAGGATAGACGACGAACTTCACGCGCTGCGTCGCGAAGGCCGGCATCTGGTCGAGCACCCGCTTCGTTCCGAAATAGGGCGTGGCCAGATCGAACAGGCCGTGCGCGACCAGGACGTTCAGCTTGGCGTCGGTCGCGAGGATCTGGCGCAGCTCGGACACCGATTGCGGCGGGTTGATGCCGCGGCCGAAATCCCAGTGGCCTTCGACAGTGCCGTTCAGCACTTCATAGGAGCCGTCGGGCCGCCAATTGAGCTTGCGCGTGAGCACGTCGACGGCAGCGCTCGTCAGCGGCGCCTGGAGCGCATCGCCCGAGGGATCGCCGAACCGCGAGCTGCTGGAATCCGGATAGGGATCGAAGCCGCGCACCGAAGCGTCGTAACGTCCCGTCACCTTGCCGTTCTTGCGGTCGAATTCCCGGCGGAATTCACCGACGTCGAAACGGCCGGCGAGCCTGCGGCTCACCGCCTGGTCGATGCCGGTGAGCGCGGCGACCTTGTCAGCCAGACGATTGGTGGCCTCCTTGTCCGCCTCGCCCTTGACGAGGTCGGCCAGGAATTCGCCACGCGCGTAAGCCTCGACGTCGGCGAGATCGGCGCGCTTGACCGGACCCTTGGCGTCGCGCGCCACCGCCACATAGCTCGGCAGCGTCGCGACATATTGCAGGAGACTGGTGCCGGTGAATTCGCGGAAGTCCAGAAGCGGCGACACCAGGATCAGGCCCTTGATGCCGACGCCATGCTGGATCTGCAACTGGCGCACGACCTTCGGCCCGCGAATGCCGCCATAGCTCTCGCCCGCGACGTATTTCGGCGAGGTCAGGCGATCGTGCTTCTCGAGCCAGCGGCGGATCACCAGCGCGATGGTGTTGACGTCGCCGTCGACGGAATAGAACGATTTTCGCGCCTCCTCGCCGCTCGCGACGAAACGGCTGTAGCCGGTGCTGACGGGATCGATGAAGACGAGGTCGGTGAAGTCGAGCCAGGTCTCCGCGTTCGGCTTCACCTCGGGCGAAGCCGACGGCGACAGCCCATCGCCATCGAGCGGCAGCCGCCAAGGCCCTGCCGCGCCGAACTGGAGCCACGCCGAGGACGCCCCGGGCCCGCCATTGAACAGGAACGTGACCGGCCGCGTGGCGCGGTCGGCGCCGTCGAGCTGGTAGGACGTATAGGCGATGTCGGCGAGCGGCTCGCCCTTGCCGTCGAACACGCGGATGGAGCCGGCGGTCGCGGCGAAGTTGAGGGTACGGCCGGGCAGATCCAGCGTCTGCTGCGTGGTCGTGTCAGGCGGAAGACGATGCAGCTCGGCCGCCGACGGCGCAGCCTGCGCCGCGCTTTGCGCGTTGCCGGCCCGCCCACCTTTCTGTCCCGCGGGCGAGGCCGCCTCGGCGCGCGGCTGCGGATCGTCTGCGCGCGCGACGCTCGCGAGCGCGACCGCGGACACGGCCAGCACGAGCCCGGTTCGTCGCAGCGTCGGCAAGATCATGAGCATGATTGGTCTCCCTGCCCGGCTGTCATAGCCGATGCACGGCGAAGCTAGCGAGGAATTGCGACGGTTTGCGGGATCCTTGGTCGATGGCGCGGCCTCGGCTGGCTCAAATCAACCCGTTTTGTTCTCCGAAGACGACAATCGCCCGTTTGCCTTGAGAGGCGGTCATCCTCGACAATGGAGGCCCACCTCGTATAGACGAGCCCGGCGGAACTTTCTCCAGCCAGCGGCCCTGCCCGACAAGCCATGACCAAGCCCACGCGATACGACCGGATCGCCTTCGTCGCCAGCCCGAGCAGCGAAGCGCAGGCCGCCTATGTCCAGCTCACCCGGGACTACGGCAATTGCGCCCCCGAGGAGGCCGACATTGTGGTCGCGCTCGGCGGCGACGGGTTGATGCTGCAGACGCTGCACCAGAACATGCACACGGGAAAGCCGATCTACGGCATGCATCGCGGCACCGTCGGCTTCCTGATGAACGAATATTCGACGCACGATCTGCGCGCGCGGCTCGAAGCCGCGCATGAATCCGAGATCAATCCGCTTCTGATGCGCGCGACCGACGTCAACGACCGCGTCCACCTGCACCACGCCATCAACGAAGTCGCCCTGTTCCGGCAGACCTACCAGGCGGCGCGCCTGCGGATCATGATCGACGAACGCGAGCGCATGCCGGAGCTGATCGCCGACGGGATCATGGTGGCAACGCCGGCCGGCTCGACCGCCTACAATCTGTCGGCGCAGGGACCGATCCTGCCGATCAACGCAGCGCTGCTGGCGCTGACCCCGATCAGCCCCTTCCGCCCGCGCCGCTGGCGCGGCGCGCTGCTGCCCAACACGGCCTATGTCGTGATCGAGGTGCTGGAGGGCGACAAGCGCCCCGTGGCGGCGGTCGCCGACCACGACGAGGTGCGCGACGTCCGCCGCGTCGAGGTGCTCTCCGACAAGACCATCTCGATGCGGATGATGTTCGACCCCGGCCACAGTCTGGAAGAGCGTATTTTGCGCGAGCAGTTCGGCTACTGAGCGCAAGGCTGGATCGAGTCCAGGCCGCCGGCTAAAGCGGGATCGGAGAGCATATCGAAATCCCTGACGACGGGGACGAAGCTCTTCGTCTCCGAGGTCATCAGATAGATCGTGACGGGCAGCGAGGCCTGCGGCGCCGCGTTGGCGCGACAAAGTTCCTTGGCCGCCACGCCGAGCCCCATCGACCCGCGCTTGCCTTGCCTGCCCTGCTCGACCATGGCGGCGCGCAGTGCCTCGAAGCGCGCCGCATCGGCTGGAGACAAGCGATAAGCATAGGTTGCCGAACCCTGCGGCGGTGCTGGCAGGCCGGCGCGATCCCGCGCCTCGCTCATCTCCATCATGGCGAAGTTCGTTTTCGTCTCGGCCTCGCCCGTCACCTTGGTGACGACATCGAGCTTGACGCCGCCAGAACGCGGCCGCAGCCCATCGGGCAGTTGCACGGCAACGCGCAGCAGCGACAGGTCCGTCGTCTTGGCATCGATGCGGGCAAGCCGCGGGATCGATGTCAGCGGCACCGAGCTGCAACCGGCAAGCGCGAGCGCAGCCGCGCTCACAAGAACGCGCACGAGGCGGTTCATCGCAGACGTCTCCAGAGTTGCAAGGAGCTTGAGTTGAAGGGGTTCGGCTAGGCCGATTTGCGGCCGGCCGCGCGCGCATCCTGCGCGTCGGCCGCGCTCTCGGGGACATATTCCAGGATGTCGCCGGGCTGGCAGTCCAGCACGGCGCAGATCCGCTCCAGCGTGTCGAAGCGGATGCCCCTCACCTTGCCCGACTTCAGCAGGGAGACGTTCGCCTCGGTGAGCTCGATGCGCGCGGCAAGCTCGCGCGACCTGATCTTGCGCCGGGCGAGCATGACGTCGAGATTGACGATGATCGGCATGGTCAGATGATCTCGCTGTTCTCGTGCCAGAGCCGGACGGCATCGGCCATCACGGTGGCGAAGGCGACGAGCGCGAGGCCGCTCAGCACCGACAGCACCTGTGCCTGCTCGATGCCGAACATCACCACGATCTGCCCCGGCTCGTTTGCCCGCGTCAGGTTGATCGTGGTGAGCATCTGGACCAGCGGCGAGAGCAACGCATTGGCGATCAGCGCAAGGCCCATGCGGCGGATCCGCCAGGCGTTTTCGGTCACGAACACCTCGCCGCGCGCAAAGTGCGAGAACAGCATCGAGAGCTGCAACAAGGCGTAGAGACCGGGCGCGAGGCCAATCAGGCTGATCAACGCGCCGATGAAGCGCGTGCCGAGGTGAAGCGTGAACGGCCGCCCCCCAAGCGGGGACTGTGTCGCGATCCAGTGCCGCAGCAGCTCGTCGCTCGACCAGAGCAGCGGGACGGCAAGCACTGCCCCTGCGATGCAGACAAGCGCGCCGATCGCCACGATCCGTCCGATGCGGCGCAGCCGCGGCTGGACCGGTGCGGGGTAAGGAAACGCGATCACGCTCATCGGATTAGCTCCCGTCCGGCTGAGTATTTTTATTGTTTTACGATAAAAAATGGCGGAATTACGATATTCATCGTCGATACTTCGAAACCTCTCGCAAGGGCAGCAGCAACCCTTCGTTAACCCCCGCCACGATATGGTTAACGAAGGTTGACCGCTTTGGCCCGGGCGTCATGTTCCGTATCGACTTCAACAAGCTGCGCTTCCTCGTCTGCGACGACAATCCGCACATGCGCCGCATCCTGCGCACGCTGCTGCATTCGTTCGGCGCGCGCGAGGTCTATGAAGCCGAGGACGGCGCCACGGCGCTGGAGATGTACAGCCATTACGTGCCCGACATCGTCATCACGGACTGGGCGATGCCGATCTTCGACGGGCTCGAGCTCGCGCAAATGATTCGGCAGCCGGAATCCAAGGGCAACCCTTACGCGCCGATCATCATGCTGACAGGTCATTCAGAGAAGCGCCGCGTCACGGTCGCGCGCGATGCCGGCGTCACCGAATTCCTGGCCAAGCCGATCTCGGCCAAGGGGCTCTATCAGCGCATCCTCAACGTCGTCGCCAATCCGCGGCCCTTCATCAAGACCAAGACTTATTTCGGTCCGGACCGGCGCCGCAACACCAACTCCGCCTATATGGGCCCCGAGCGCCGCGTCGGCGAAAAGCACGAGGTGCTGCAGCAGCCCTCGCTGCTCGACAAGGCCCGCTCCACCATCTAGCGCAGGCGTCTTCAGACGAGGCAGGTATCATGGCGAAGAACAGCGCAAAGGACATCGAGGTCAAGGCCTTCGCCACGCACCAGATCATCACGCAGCCCAACCCGCTGCGCAAAGTCCTGCGCCGCGTCGACGAGAAGGACCTGGACGATCCGGTCGGCCGCGCCGAGCAGGCGCTAGCTAGCCTCTCCGGCGAGTTCAAGGACTGGATGACGATCGAGGTCAACCGCCTGTCGGCCGCCTATGTCGCCATCCGCAATGACGGCTTCACCAGAGAACGACGCGACGAGCTGTTTCACGCCGCCCACGACATCAAGGGCGACGCCGCGACGTTCGGCTATCCGGCAGCGTCGGGAATCGCCGAGAGCCTGTGCCGCGTCATCGAACACGCGCCCGATCTGGAAAAAGTCCCGGCCGAACTGTTCACGCACCACATCAACGCCATCCTCGCCATCGTGCACGAGAACACCAAGCTCGACACCATCAGCGTCTCGGCCGAGCTCAGCCGCCGCCTGCGCAAGGTCGCCGACGACTATCTGACCCAGGTCAACCGCGACCGCCCCGAACATCTCGAGGTGATCCTGGCGCCGAGCATCGCGCCGGCGGAGTAAGGCCCTCTCCTCTCAGACTGTCCCCGCTGCGGGATTTCTGGATTGCTTCGCTGCGCTCGCAATGACGGGGCTGGAAGGCCCGGCTCTATCAACACGATCGGAATTGTAGGGTGGGCAAAGCGTAGCGTGCCCACCACCTCTCTCGATCATGCCGAGATCGTGGGCACGGCGCTTCGCGCCTTTGCATACCTTACGGCAGCTCGTTATGCCGCGATCAGATCGTCGTAAAGCGGATCGATCGCTTCGTCCGCGGCGATCTCGTCGCAGAACATCCTTGCCTCTTCCCGCGCCGATTCCGTGGCGAAGCGGCGCAGCAGGACCATCAGCGGCTCGGTGGCGCCGCGGTCGGTCTCGCAATGGGTGAGCACGCGCTCGACCATGCGCCGGCGCAGCCGCGCCGCGCCGTCGTCGCTGCCGACGAAGCCCTGCTCGTGGCAGGCATCGAGTGCGACCTGGAACGCCGCGAACGTCGCCTCGGGCAGCCCGGCGCGGCGAAGCAGCGCGTGCAGGCTGTTGCCGCCGCGGTCGTGCAGCAGCGCGGTGACACGCGCCAGCGGCAGGTCGGCAAGCTCGGCCAGCGCTGCGTCGAACAGGTCGAGATTGCTCGACAGCAGCGCGCGCAGGATCAGGCCCGCAGTCAGCTGGCCCGTGACGCGCAAATGATGCACCAGGCCCTGCATGTCCTCGCCGCGCGAGCGCGCCGCGATGTTGATGGTGGAGCGGTCGCGCGCCTCGATCGTGATGCGATCGGCGCGATCGGCGCTCAGCCAGTTGCGGGCCACGACGAATTGCGCCAGCGTCTCGGAGAGCTTCGCCACCAGCGCGGCGCGGGTTGCGGACGGCAGATCATCCAGCACCAGCATCGCCTCGCGGATCGCGGCGAGATGCCCGTGGCGCTCGACGATGCGATTCCAGGAGAACGGCGCCAACTCGGCGTAGGGATTTTCGATCAGCTCCAGCGCGGCGGCGGCGCAGCCGACTTCGGCGATGGCGGCGCAGACCGAGACCGGCAGCGCGATGCGGCGGGCGACCGCGCATTGCACGTCGTCATTGCCGGTGGCGACGATGTCGACGAGATCGGCGTCGATCAGCAAGGGAGAATGTTCGAGCACGGGCAGCGCGACGGTCGGCTGGTCCGCCGACAGCGCCCGCACGATCGACGCCGGCGCCTCCGCGCTGCGCGCAAAGGCCTCGGCCATCGCCTGGCGCACCAGCGGCGAGGGATCGTCGAGCAGCATCAGCAGCGCGCCTTCGGCGGCGATGCGGTCGTCTGTCGAAAGATCCGAGATCAGCCAGGCCCGGGCCAACGCCCGTGTCGCCTCGGCCCGCTCGCCTGCGGGCGCGGTTCTGATCCAATTGATGAACTGCCGAACAATCATGCTGCTTCCGGCTTACACAACAAACGAAAATGGTGACGGCTCGTCACCTGCAACACAAAATAAACCACGACGCTTAACAAAGCGTTCACCATAACTGGCTGGTTTTATTGATGATTTGTTAAGGGAGAAAAGCCGTTTCAGATGGCGTGCCCCGGACGCTGCGCAGCACCAAAAGCGCATTCACGCGCGTCTTCAATGGATGAGTGATCCGCTGCAGAGCCGGGGCCCATCATGTTCGAGAGCAGTGCTTGCGGCATGGTTCCCGGCTCTGCGCAGCAGCGCTACGCGCTGCGGTGCGTCCGGGACACGAGAGTGAGTTCTTAGCTTGAGAACGTGCCGCTGCGATCGCTGAAGAGATCGAGCGGCTGCGGCGGACGCACGTCGGGCGTGGCCGAGGCGACCGAAGTGAGCGAGGCGTTGTTGCCCCACAATTTCTGCACCGTGGTCGAGACCGGCTGCGTGGCATCGCCGGGCTGGTAGATCGAGCGGAAGGCCGGCGCGACGGGCGTATTGTCGGCGACCGTCGTCGACGACGTCGCGCTGATCGGCGTCACAGTGTTGGTGTTGGTGTTGGGAAAAGTCTGCAGATAAGCCGCGTTGTCGACAACAGGTGCGGTCGGCTGCACGCCATTCGCGCTCGCCACCTGCGTCGTCGACGGCGTGCCGCCATACATCGCCATCGCGCTGCGGGTGACTTTCGAATTGGCCGCGCTGGTATAGCGCGCGTCCAGCACGGAGTAGACCTCGGAGACGCTGCGCGCGCGGCCGTCCTTGGCGTAGAAGATCGAGCGGTTGGCGGAGGCCGCATTGGGAAACAGCCGCGCGCCGACCGCTTGCGGATTGTCCTCGGCATTGGCGATCAGCTTGGCTGCGCCGCCGACGCCCATGAAATGCGCCATGTAGAGTTCGCTGTCGCTCGGCCGGCGCCCGAGCAGACCGGTGAGCTTGAAGCTGTTCGACTGCGTCAGCGCGGCCGCCATGCTGGACGCGGCTTCCGGATCGTCGCGCAGCTTCATGATCGAGCGCTTCATCGCGGGATCGTCGACGGTGTAGCCGCCCGACGAGGTCCGGGTGATGGCGTCGGAATAGTTGCCGTAGCCGAGCTGGGTGCCGGCCTCCTTCACCGTGCCGAGCCAGGTCTGGTCGATGAACTGGTAGAGCCCATGCGCGGACGAGGTGGAGGCCCCTGCCGTCGGATCGAAATCCGATTCCATCTTGGCGGTGGTCAGCATGTAGTGGAAGCTGACGCCGGTGACGTTCGAGGCCTGCTTGATCGCACCGGCGACGCGCGCCCGCGTCGGGTCGAGAGCGGCCGTCTGCGTGGCACTGGAATTGTCGACCGACATGATGAAGTGCCCGCCTCGCGCGGCGTTGAGCGGCGCCGGCAATTCGGCGCCTGTCGTCTCACCGTGGGACAGGTATGGTTAATGCGGGGTTAATTCCCGGGGCACCCCTCAACGAGTCATTCCGGGGCATCGCGAAGTGATGAGCCGGAACGACAGCGAGCTACTTCTTGTAGACGTCACTGGGATCAAACAGCCGCTCGGCATCGGCGAAGACCAGCTTCGCTCCTCCGCCTTCGGCCTCGACCTTGCGGTAGAAGCACGAGCGCCGCCCGGTGTGGCAGGCGGCCCCGATCTGCTCGACCCGAAGCCAGACCGCGTCCTGGTCGCAATCGGTGCGCATCTCGACCACGCGCTGGGTTTGACCTGAGGTCTCACCTTTTCGCCACAAGGCATTGCGGGAGCGGCTGAAGTACCAGGCCTCGCCGGTCGCGATCGTCTTGCGCAGCGCCTCGTCGTTCATGTGCGCAACCATCAGCACGTCGCCGCTGGCGACGTCGGTCGCGACGACAGTCACGAGGCCGTTCGCATCGAAGCGCGGCAGGAAGGACAAGCCTTCCTCGATCTCATGGGAGTGAGCAGACACGGGCGACCTCGCCGATCTATTCGCGAGGTCAGCGCTGCAGGCCTCGCACCAGGGACAGGAAACGGGCCTGCTCCGCCGGATTGTCGCGGAACATGCCGGTGAAGCGGCTGGTGAAGGTGGAGGCGCCATGCTTGGCAACGCCGCGCACCGACATGCAGGTATGCTCGGCCTCGATCAGCACGGCAACGCCGCGGGGCTTGAGCACCTCGTCGATGGCGGCTGCGATCTGCGCCGTCAGATGCTCCTGGGTCTGGAGCCGGCGGGCGAAGATGTCGGTCAGGCGGGCGAGCTTGGACAGGCCGACGACGCGTTCCACCGGCGTGTAGGCGATGTGCGCCTTGCCGTAGAACGGCATCATGTGATGCTCGCACTGGGAGGTGAACTCGATGTCGCGCACCAGCACGAAATCGTCGTAGCCGGCGGTCTCGCCGAAGGTGCGGTCGAGCACCTCGGCCGGGCACTGGTGATAGCCCTGATAGAGCTCGTCGAAGGCCTCGACCACGCGGCGCGGCGTGTCGAGCAGGCCCTCGCGCTCGGTATTCTCGCCGATATAGGCGAGCAGCGTCTTCACCGCCGCTTCGGCCTCGGCGCGCGCGGGGCGCGGCTGGTCGGCGCGGACGGCGGCCGCGAGGAATTCGGCGGGATCAAGCTCGGCCGGACGGGTCTCGGGCTGCTTGTTGGGGCGGATCGGCTTGATGGTCGCGTCCATGTCTACTCCGTTCGACGGCCTCAACGGCCGGAGTGTCACCGGCAGACGGGGCGGCAAGCCGCCGGACGCCTGAAGAGAACAGTTTTGACGAAAAAGGGCCTTGGGTAAAACGCCGGACGCGCAGATCTGGATCGCTGCCGCCGCACCGCTGGACTGTTTTTCCGCCAGTTCCGACCCTATATAGGACCGTGGACGGCGCCCGCCAAGGCCGATCGGGGGCGGAAGTGGGTATGGAAGTGTTGGACTCCATCACATGCTGAACGACATTTATAACAAGCGGATCATCGAGCTGGCGGGCAATATTCCGCGTCTCGGACGGCTGTCCGACCCCGATGCCACCGCCACGGCCCACTCCAAGCTATGCGGCTCGACCGTCAAGGTCGATCTCAAGATGACCGGCGACACCGTCACCGACTTCGCCCATGACGTGAAGGCCTGCGCACTCGGACAGGCCTCTTCATCCATCATGGCAAGTCAGGTTGTCGGTTCGACTGCGAGCGAACTCCGCGAGTTACGCGAAACTGTTCGCAAGATGCTGAAGGAGAATGGTGCGCCTCCTCAAGGTAAATGGGAGGAGCTCAAGTTCCTCGAGCCGGTCCGCGACTACAAGGCGCGCCATGCCTCGACGCTGCTGACGTTCGATGCCGTGGTCGACGCCATCGGCCAGATCGAGGCCAAGACGAAGTCCGACACAAAACAGCCGGCCGCAGCGCAGGGCTGAACCTCGCCGTCATTCCGAAACGCGCGCCGGCGCGAACCGGGTGCGCAACTGCGCACCTGGGAATCGCGCGCGCCGACATGTGGGGTCCGGGTTCATCGCTTTGCGATGCCCCGGAATGACCGTGGGGGATTCTTACTTCTGAGCGGCCGCCGCCGGCGTGGCCACGCCGCCGGTCGGCACCAGGGCTTCCGCCGTCTTGGTCGACTTGGCCGGCTGCTCCGGTTCTACGCCGAACCTTGCCTGCGTCTTCGGAGCGAGCTCGGCCATCGCCGGCGCGGAGATGTCCACGTGCGGCAGCACGTCGGCGACGAGATCCGTCGTCACGAGATTGGTGAGCTTGAGCTCGCCGACATCGAGCTCGTGCAGGTCTTCCCAGGGCGGCACGCTGAGCGCGAGCGACAGCAGGTCGCCGGCGCCGCCCATGTCGAAGGTGTATTTGGCGAGCCGGCCGATGTCGCGCTCCACGATCATCAGATCCTGCGCGCTGTAGCTCGCCGCCTTGGCATCGTCGGCGCGGTCACCCATCCAGATCTGGTGGACGCGGACATGGGCCGCTTCCGGCACGTAGCGCTTCTTGCCGGCCAGCAGCAGGAACACGCACATGGATTCGCAATAGGCCTCGGGCGCGACCGCCGGGCGGGCCGACTGGCCACCGCGCAGGCTGACGCCGACCGTGGTCAGGAGACCGAGATTGCGGAAGCGCCGGCCGAGCGTGATCGCGTCATTGACGGAACCGCCGCTGGAATCCAGCACCACGGTGGCGCCGCCGAGCTGACGGCCGCGAGAAAACTCTTCGAAGTCTTTCGGGGTATCGGCGGTGATGATGCCGACCGCGCTAACCCAGCCGCGGCAATTCGGCTCGCAGGCAATCCAGTTGAACTTCATCGGAAGCTTGCGCTCTTCGAGCGCGCCGCCGGCGCGGGCCGATGACCCGAACGTCGCGACGGCGCCAGCCAGCACGACTCCACAGACGGCGGTTCCCACAAGCAACCAGCCGCGAAGGTTGAGCGACTTCAGAACTTTCAAACTGGTCCCTTCCCCAAGCCCCAGAGGCGATTCAGGCAAGCCCCGTTTTGCGTCCGTTGAGTCTACACATGGACGTCACAAAAATGGTATCCGGGGGAATACAGATCGTCCATAGGTACTTGCTGCACTGCTCCCAAAAAGCATGCAAAATATGGCGTGCAAACAACACCTTACAGTTCCCTGCATCGGAACCGTGCAACTCATCGCGTAACCTGGCGGCACCGCGCACATGAAGCATTCAGCCTGCGGGCATTGTTCCGGTTCAGTCGAGGGGGCGCTTCGACTCCCGCGCCGATTAGGCCGCGCGCTGATCTGGCTTTACCGACACACGCTCTCTCCCCTCGTCGGCTACAATTGCCGGCATCTACCGACTTGCTCGGTATACGGCGACGAGGCGATCGAACGCTTCGGCCTCTGGGCCGGCGGCTGGATGACACTCGCGCGGATATTGCGCTGCAACCCTTTCGGCACCTCGGGCATCGACAATGTACCGCTCGCCGCACCGAAAGAAGCGCGCTGGTATCTGCCCTGGCGCTACGGCCGCTGGCGCGGCGTCAACGCATCTTGAGATTGTAGCGTTGCCTTGCGCCTCGGTGAGCTCTGCGGAACCTTAGAGGTTCCTCCCGCGTTGTTTCGGTGCTCCCCCGGGAGGAAACAACAATGCGCTGGAAAATCAGCCCTCATCTGCAGCTCAAGCCTGGGCCCACCCCGAGCCCCAGGCGGCACCACGACCCCCGCACCATGGACCTGCTCGCGATCGTCGCCTTGCTGACGCTCGTGCTGGGTTCTGGCTGGTATCTGGCTTCGAGCCTTGCGACGGCGCCAAGCACGACTGCGTTCATCGTGCCGAGCCAGAGCGTGCACTGGTAATCAGCGGAACCAGTAGAAGCGCCCGGGCGGCGGCGGGATTGGCTCGGGCGGCCGCAGCCGTTTCGGACGCGGCGCTCTCGGCGGCGGCTCGGCCGACGAAGTGGCCTCCCCACCCGGGGCCGTCTCGGTGCCTGGCACTCTCACCGAAAGCAGCAAGTTCGACTCGTGCATCCGCCACCGGTAGCCGACGCCGAAATCGATCGGCTGGGCGCGCGTGAACAGTTCGGCATAGCGCTCCTGGTAGCGGCCCGGGAATTCGCCGATCGGCCCGAGATAACGGCCGAACGGGAAGAACCGCCACTGCCTTGCGCCGTAGTTGGCAAGCGGAATGCCGGAATCGTCCTGGATGATGGTGGCGCTGTTGGCGAGCAGCCAGTCGCGGACCACCGCGAAGTCGCTCTTGTGCAGCAGATAGGATGCGCTCTTGAGCAGGCTGTTGCCGGGCCCCAGGGTCTCGCAGAATTTCAGGAAGCCGGTATTGCGCGCCCCGGCATTGGAGAGGTCGGTCGAAAAATAATACAGCGTGCGCGCTTCGCCGTCGGAGCCGGCAAAGGTGATGCGAACGCCGCGCGTCGCGTTGCGCCCCGGATTGTCCTCGCCGACATGGAGCCCTCCCTTGTCGTCGAGCGCGACCATCTCGACGTTGCGGATGGTCTTGCCCGAGCGCGCCAGGAAGACATAGAGGATCGGCAAGGTGCCGTTGACCTGGTTGGCGTGCAGGTCGACCTTCATCTGCTTGGTGATGAAGAAGGAGAAGCTCAGGATCGAGCCGAGTGAGCGCTCGACGTTGTAGAGCGCGGCGCCGACCGAGCCGCGCGGCAGCCGCGTCAAATCGGGCACGGCGCCGACCGGCTCCAGCGCGCCGAGCACGTAGGTGCTGGCCTTGGAGTAGAACGCGTTGGCGTAGAGGAAATCGGGACCGCTGAACATGTAGAACATGGTCGGCCGGGGCGCTGCCAGATTGACGTCGGCCCAATCGCGGATCTTCGCGAGCTGGCGCTGCTCGAGCTGGGCGAAGGCGCCATCGAAGAATTTTGCGTGGCGCTGCCAGGCTGGATCCTTCGTGAGCGGCACCAGCGGCGAGTCCGCCGAAGGCTGCATGCCTGCGAGGAAGCGCGCGGTATCGTCGAAGGTGATTTCGGCGGCGCGTGCGGAGGAAACGGCCACGGCCAGCAGGGCAAGGGCGGCGGCCGCAATTCTCAGGGCTCGGACCATGTCTATTCGCGATTGTGTGACGTATCAGCGGCGACCGGCCGCCTGCGGAAAACAGCATAAATCAACAGGCCGGAGAGCATGACCAGCATCCCCGAGAGCGACTGCACCGGCCGCTCGGTCAACAGGTAGTACATCATGAACCCGGTCACGAGCAGGAAAACCAGCGGCGTGAACGGGTATCCCCAGGCGCGATAGGGCCTCGGCAAATCCGGATCGGTGATGCGCAGCTTGATGACGCCGGCGACCGTGAAGAACGAGCAGAACAGCAGCGCGAACTGGATAAAATCGAGCACCGCCTCGAAGCTGCGCGTGAACAGCAGCAGGTTGGCGACCGCAAGCTGAAACAGGATGGCATAGGCCGGCGCGCCGCTCGTCGATCGCTTCGAGAACACCCGCAGCGCCGGAATGTCCTCTCCCATCGTCATCATCACGCGCGGGCCGATCCACATCATCGCGGAGATCGAGGAGATCAGGCCGACGCAGATCATGGCGCCGACGATGCGGCCGCCGAGGCTGCCGAAGATCGCGCTGCCGGCGACGCTGGCAACATCGAGCTGACCGGCGAGCGCCCCGACCGGCGTCGAATGCAGGAACACCGCGTTCAACGCCACATACAGCACGAGCACGATCAGCGTGCCCGCGAGAAGCGCGCGCGGCAGATCACGCTGCGGCATGTTCATCTCGCCGATGATGTAGGTCGCCGCATTCCACCCCGAGAACGAGTACATCACGAAGACGAGCCCGATCGCGAACGGCGCGCTGACGATGTGGGCGAGATCGCCGGGCTGCGGCGTGAAGGCGATCGGCTGCGGCACGCCGATGACGAAGCCGGCGACCAGGAAGGCGACGATCAGCACGACCTTGATGATGGTCGAGATCAACTGGAAGGTCGAGGAGTGCCGGACGCCGGTGAGCTGCACCAGCGAGACCAGCCACACCACGGCGATGGCCAGCGGGATCGGCGGCAGATCAGGCACGACCGATTTGGCGTATTCGCCGAACGCCATCGCAGCGAGCGCCACCGGCGCAGCAAAGCCCACCGTCGCGGACACCCAGCCGGCGAGAAAACCGAAAGCCGGGTGATAGGCCCGTCCCAGGAAATTGTACTCGCCGCTCGAGCGCGGAAACATCGCCCCGAGCTCGCTATAGGCGAACACGCCGCACAGCGCGACGATGCCGCCGACGGTCCACAGCAGCAGGATCGAGAAGCCGGACGGGATGTCCTTGACCTGGAAGCCGAGGCTGGTGAAGACGCCGACCCCGATCATGTCGGCCACCACGATGGCGGTTGCGACCAGAACCGAGACCCCGCTTCCGCTCAGCCGGCCAGTCCAGGGGGCAGTTCCCGCATCTGATGCCGTCATCAGGGTCCTTCGCTCAGGCGTCTTGCCTCGCGGGCGCATCGTGCAACTTGGCCCAGTCAATTCAAGCAGGGTTAACAAGGGTTAAATGAGGCGGCGTGAACAGGTATTTCAGCACCGCTTATTCCCGCTATCAGGCGAAAAGCCTGCCGATACCCCGGGAAGCCCCGTTCCTTTTCCCCACAATCAGGACACGATTGCATGGTCCCTTTAAGCGTTCCGGATGTGGGGAAGTTTGTCCGGACGCTTAACGTCGCCTAAACGCCAGTCGGCTCAATTGTCTCAAGAAATGCCGATGGACGTGACTTTGGGGTCATGGGTGGATGGTCGGGGCCGTTCCGAAACTGAGAGCTGATGGTCGTGGCGACCGGACACCGTCCGGTCGGCGCGGTCGCGCGCTTCGGGTCGGCCTGGTCTCAGCCTTGGTGCCGCTGTCGCTAACGCTGGTTCAATGCGGCAAGGCGCCGAACCCGGCGGCGCTTGCGGCGAACTCGCAGGCCAATGTTCAGGTCGTCGCGAAGACCAACCAGCAAGTTGCAAGCGGCGACACGTTCGAGGATCGCTTTCCCGCGCCGCAGTTCAAGGAGCGCTTTCCCACGGCGAGCGAGAGTCTGCTGCAACGGCAGATGTCGGACTTCTCGCCCAAGCGCGCTGTGCAGCAACAGCCGCCGGAGCAGGTGCCCTACAAGGTCGCTTCGCTGGAGCCGCAGGTCCCCTACAAGCGTCCGCCCCGCGACGACCTGACGACGCTCGTCAGCATGAAGTCGTCGGCCTTTCCCTATTTCGGCAACACCCCCGCCTCCGACGCGCCCTTCCTCAACATCAGCAAGGGCGACCGTCGCGGACATCGCAGCTATTCGGGGCGCGTGTTCTGGCAGGACGAGACCTACAATGACAGCCGCGTGCTGATGCACGTGCCCGAGCATTTCGACGTCCGCAAGCCGGGCGTGATCGTGGTGTTCTTCCACGGCAATGGCGCGAAGCTCGAACGCGACGTGCGCGATCGCCAGCTGGTGCCGAAACAAATCACCGATTCCGGCGCCAATGCCGTGCTGCTCGCCCCGCAGATGGCGGTCGATGCCGCCGATTCCAGCGCCGGCAAGTTCTGGCAGCCCGGCGGCTTCAAGCGCTTCATGGCGGAATCGGCCGAGCACCTCGCCCGCGTCACCGGCGATCCCAACAGCGCGCGCGCCTTCGCCAACATGCCGATCGTGATCGTCGGCTACAGCGGTGGCTTCCTGCCGACGGCCTGGAGCCTCGAAGTCGGCGGCATCAGCGACCGCGTCCGCGGCGTCGTGCTGCTCGACGCCATCTACGGCGAAATGGACAAGTTCGCCTCCTGGATCGAGAGCCACCGCTCCGGCTTCTTCGTCAGCGCCTACACAAGCGGCACGGCACGGCGCGACCGCGAGCTGATGAGCACGCTCCGCCAGAAGGGCATCAGCGTCTCCGAGGACATGGACGGACCCCTGCGCCCCGGCAGCGTCGTGTTCGTCGAAACTGGCGATGGCATCACCCATCGCGACTATGTCACCCGCGCCTGGACGCGGGATCCGCTCAAGGACGTGCTGGTGAAGATGTCGGCGACGCCGGCGCTGGCGCTCACGCGCGTCGCGGCCACCGCCCCTTCTGCGTCGAGCCGCTGACGGATATTGCGCGAGCCGGCATTTGGCTGCGCTGCCTGCAATTGCCTCAGGCCCTGATCAAAATGTGATGTTGATGGCCGACATCCCCGGAAGCCTCCGGATTGCTTCCGCCGGCAACGGCCATAATTTGCCGACCACGTTGTGACTGGAATTCCGCGGGGACAGGCAGTGCGTCAGGGATTGTACAAGGTCGACTTCCACACCGTTCACGGAACGGGCTGCGGCGTCGTCTACGTGACGGATGGCAAGATGCGCGGGGGCAATTCCGCTTTCGCCTTCATCGGCACGTACACGGGCGAAGGCGACGGCATCAAGGTCAAGATCTCGACCCAGCGCTACAACGACGACCCGTCCTTCAAGGCGCTGTTCGGCCTCGACCGCATCACGCTGGCGCTCGCCGGCCGCGAGGACGGCGACACCGCGGAATTCGAAGGCAACGCGCTGCAGGCGCCGGGCGTCGCCTTCCGCGCCGTGCTCAGCCGCATCAGCGACTGAGCACAGCGAGAATTAGCTCCGAGAATCAGGTCTTGGGCAGCTTCGGAATGCTCTCGGCGAAGCCGTTGAAGCAGGCCAGACGCTCGTCTTCTTCCTTGAAGAATTTGCAATCGGCGTAGCCTTTGGCCTTCGCCGGCTTCGGCTTTGGCGCCGGTGGAATGATGGCGTCGTAGCAATTGAGCCGGTCCTTGGTGCCATCATCAAGCTCGAGGCAGGCCTGAAGCCGGGCCGCGATCGATTGCGGCTTGCCCTTCGGCGCTGCCGAAGGCTTGGCCGCGGCCTCCTTGGTCCCCGCCTTGGTCCCCTTGGGCTTGACCTGCACCAAGGGCTTGTCCCCCACCATCGGTGGCTTGTCGGCTTGCGCGAACGCGGAGGCTGAATAGAGCACCGCGGCAACCGCCAGAATCATCCTCATTTCAGTCAACTCTCTTTGGTCCCCATGACCGGCCTTCTAGCGCTCCCGCGCGCGGTTTGCCAAGCACCTTGCACACAGGAAACGCGGAAGTCAGGCCGTGGCGGCAGCCCGACGGGGCCGGGTCAGGACCACCAGGATCAGCGCCAGCATGACGAAGCCGACGGCCGCGAAGCCGAGCGTATGCAGGAGTTCGCGGGCGAACAACACGCCGCCGATGGCGGAGCCGACGGCCTGGCCGACATAGAGGACCGACGTATTGAGCGCGACGGTCGCCGATGCGAGGGGCGGCGCCGCCGCAACCAGCCGCACCTGCTGCATCGAATTGGTCGAGGCAAAGCCGAGCCCCCACACCGCGACCCCGGCCGTCATGAAGGCAAGCGTGCCCGCACCCAGCGCCCAGCCGGCGATCCCGGTCAGCAACAGGCAGGTGAACAGCAGCGAGGTGCGATAAGGGCCCCAGCTATCGACGATGCGGGTGGCGATGACGACGCCGAGGAAGCCGCAGATTCCGTAGAGCGCGAACACCGTGCCGATCGCATCGGGGCCGGCGCCAGTGAGCTTGCCAAGCAGCGGGCCCATGAAGGTGAACACCACGAACTGGCCCGACATCTGCAGCATGGTGACCGCAAGCAGCAGCAGGATCGTCGTGTTGCGGCCAACCTCGACCCAGGTCTTCAGGTCCACCGGCGCGCCCTTCAGGCCTGCCGGCAGCCGCAGCAGCAATAGCAGGAAGCTGATGCAGCCGAGGACGCCGATCTCGCCATAGGCCGCGCGCCAGCCATAGCGGCTGGCGATGAAGGTGATCAGCGGCAGGCCGACGGCGGCGGCCAGCGACCAGCCGAGAAAGATATAGGCGATGGTGCTGCCGCGCTTCTCTGCCGGGACGATCAACGCGGCCGTGCCGGCGGCCTGCGGCGTGTAGAGCGCGCCGACGCCAAGCATCACGAGGCGGATGATCAGGAGACTGGTGTAGTCGGACGCGAAGGCCGAGGCGAGATTGCCGAGCGCGAGCACCGCCAGCGTCGCGGTCAGCAGCGTCCGCCGGTCGATGCGGCTGGTCAGCCAGGCCGTCAGCGGCGAACCGATGCACAGCGTCACCGCGCCGAAGGTGATCAGCAGCCCGGCCGCATGGATGCTGATCCCGAGCCCCGCCGACAATTCCGGCAGCATGCCCGCAGGCGCCAACACCGAGCAGCCGGTGACGAGATTGCCGAGCATCAGGGCGGTCGATGCGAAACGGCCGGCGGGCGAACTTTCCATGCAGATGCATGTAGAGCGGCCTTGCCGCCGGTTAAAGGGCGTTGCGTGAAATAGTTGGTGCAATGTCCCTTCTTTTGCGCGCCACTTTCTTGGAAATGCCGGATTGCGCAGGCCGAATCGCCTGATATATCGCTCGTTCCCGCTTACCTGCGCTCGTTCGCAGGAGTGAGCCTCAGGAGAAAAGCAATGTCCGACCAGCCCAAATCCGAGTCCGGCTTCCAGTACAGCCTTTCCAATCTCAAGCCCGTGACCCCCGCCGCCAAAATCACCCTCACCTTCCCCGACGGCGCCCAGCGCCAGTACGACAAGAGCATCACCGGCCTCGAGATCGCCAAGGGCATCTCGCCGTCGCTGGCCAAGCGCACGGTTGCGATGGCGCTCGACGGCGTGCTCGCCGATCTCAACGACCCCATCGAGGACGACGCCAAGATCGAGCTGGTCAATCGCGACGACCCGCGCGCGCTGGAATTGATCCGCCACGACTGCGCGCACGTGCTTGCCGAAGCCGTGCAGACGCTGTGGCCGGGCACACAGGTCACCATCGGCCCCGTGATCGAGAACGGCTTCTACTACGACTTCTTCCGCAACGAGCCGTTCACGCCGGACGATTTTGCCGCCATCGAGAAAAAGATGCGCGAGCTCATCGCGCGCGACAAACCTTTCACGAAAGAGGTTTGGGATCGCGAAAAGACCAAGCAGGTGTTCCGGGACAAGGGCGAGGCCTTCAAGGTCGAGCTGGTCGACGCCATCCCCGGCACCGAGCCGATCAAGATCTACTACCAGGGCGACTGGTTCGACCTGTGCCGCGGCCCGCACATGACCTCGACCGGCAAGGTCGGCAACGCCTTCAAGCTGATGAAGGTGGCCGGCGCCTATTGGCGCGGCGACAGCAACAACCCGATGCTGACGCGTATCTACGGCACCGCCTTCGCCAAGCAGGAGGACCTCGACGCCTATCTCAAGCAGATCGAGGAGGCCGAGAAGCGCGACCATCGCAAGCTCGGGCGCGAGCTCGACCTCTTCCATTTCCAAGAGGAAGGTCCGGGCGTCGTGTTCTGGCACCCGAAGGGCTGGACCATCTTCCAGCAGCTGATCGCCTATATGCGCCGCCGCCTGACCGGCGACTACAGCGAGGTCAACGCACCGCAGATCCTGGACAAGGTGCTGTGGGAGACCTCGGGCCATTGGGGCTGGTATCGCGAGAACATGTTCGCGGCGCAGTCGGCCGGCGACGAGGCCGAGGACAAGCGCTGGTTCGCGCTCAAGCCGATGAACTGCCCGGGTCACGTGCAGATCTTCAAGCACGGCCTGAAGAGCTATCGCGACCTGCCCTTGCGCCTCGCCGAGTTCGGCGTGGTGCATCGCTACGAGCCGTCCGGCGCCATGCACGGCCTGATGCGCGTGCGCGGCTTCACCCAGGACGATGCCCACATCTTCTGCACCGAGGACCAGCTCGCCGAGGAGTGCCTGAAGATCAACGATCTGATCCTGTCGACCTACGCCGATTTCGGCTTCACCGGCGACCTGACCGTGAAGCTGTCGACGCGGCCGGAAAAGCGCGTCGGCACCGACGAGATGTGGGATCACGCCGAGCGCGTGATGGCCACCGTGCTGCGCGAGATCCAGTCGCAGAGCAATCACATCAAGACCGAGATCAATCCGGGCGAAGGCGCGTTCTACGGGCCGAAGTTCGAATATGTGCTGCGCGACGCCATCGGCCGCGACTGGCAGTGCGGCACCACGCAGGTCGACTTCAACCTGCCGGAGCGGTTCGGTGCGTTCTACATCGACCATGACGGCGGCAAGAAACCGCCGGTGATGGTGCACCGGGCGATCTGCGGCTCGATGGAGCGCTATATCGGCATTCTGATCGAGCACTATGCCGGCAACTTCCCGCTCTGGCTCTCGCCGGTGCAGGCGGTGGTCACGACCATCACTTCCGAAGGCGACGAATACGCCAAGGTGGTGCTGGAGCAGGCCCGGCGCGCCGGGCTTCGGGTCGAGATCGACCTGCGCAACGAAAAGATCAACTACAAGGTCCGTGAGCACTCGCTGGCGAAGATCCCGGCGCTGCTCGTGGTCGGCAAAAAGGAGGCCGAGACGCATTCGGTCTCGGTCCGCCGGCTCGGCAGCGACGGCCAGAAGGTGATGACGACCGAGGAAGCGATCGCCGCGCTGGTCGACGAGGCAACGCCGCCCGATGTCAAGCGGGCGCGGGCTGCGGTCTGATCTCTGAAATCGATCTAAATTCGCTTCCGGTTGCGGGCGTGCATGCTTATCTCGGCATGGCACGCCCGCAGACCATTTGAAGAGGATATCGCAGTGCCCGACGCCATCGAACTCCTGAAGACCCGCCGCTCGGTCAAGCCGCGCGAGATGACCGGACCCGGCCCTTCGGCGGCCGAGCTCGAGACCATCCTCACCATCGGCGCCCGCGTGCCCGATCACGGCAAGCTCGCCCCCTGGCGCTTCATCATTTTCGAGGGCGATGCCCGCGCACGCGCCGGCGAGGTGATCGCCAAGGTGTTTGCGCGGAAGAATCCCGGCGCGCCGGCGGCCGACGTCGAGATCGAGCGCAAGCGCCTGATGGATGCGCCGCTGGTGATCGGCATCGTCAGCTTCACCAAGCCGCATCCGAAGGTGCCGGCGTTCGAGCAGGAATTGTCGGCGGGCGCCAGCGCCATGAACATCGTCACGGCCGCGACCGCGCTCGGCTACGGTGCCTGCTGGCTGACCGGCTGGTTCTCGTTCGACCGCGACGTCCTCGACGGCCTCGGCCTCAAGCCGGATGAGAAGCTCGCCGGCTTCATTCACGTGGGCACGCCGACCAAGCCGAGCGAGGACCGTCCGCGACCGTTCCTTTCGGAAATCGTGACGCGTTTTTGATCGATGGCGTGTTGACGCCTGCGACGCCTTGCGGCTTTGATCCCGCCGAGGGAGGAAGCCCGAATGAAGCGTCGTGATTTTCTGGTCGGAGCCGCGGCGCTCGCCGGCTCGATGGCGCGAGGCCGGGCCGCCGACATCCCTGCCCCCTCGCCCGAGGGGCTCGACCGCATCACCGCCTATTTCGACAACGAGGTCGGAAGCGGCCGTCTGCCCGGCGCCGTGATCATGGTGCAGCAGCACGGCAAGCCGGTCTATCTCAAGACCTTCGGCGTGCGCGACACCCGGACGGGCCTTGCCATGACGCCCGATACGATCTTCGCCATCCACTCGATGACCAAGCCGATCACGTGCCTCGGGGCGATGATGCTGATCGACGACGGCAAGCTCGCGCTCACCGACCCCGTGTCGAAATACGTCCCGCTGTTCGCGCGCACCAAGGTCGGCCTCGAGGTCACCGAGCCGGACGGCAAGCTGGAGCTCGATCTCGTGCCGCCGGTCCGTCCCGTCAACATCGAGGATCTGCTGCGGCACACTTCGGGCATCAGCTACGACTATATCGGCGGCAAATGGGTCGAGCAGGCCTACAAGGCGGCCGACATCTTCGAAGGCCAGTTCAACAACAGGGAATTCGCCGACCGCATCGCCAAGCTGCCGCTGGCGCGGCAGCCGGGAACGCTGTGGCGCTACGGCCATTCCACCGACGTGCTCGGCAGTGTCATCGAAATCGTCTCGGGCCAGACGCTGTACCAGTTCCTCAAAGCTCGCATCTTCGATCCGCTCGGCATGAACAGCACCAAGTTCGCGCTGGCGACCGAGGATGAGCTGGCGCGGATGGCGCGGCCGCTGCCGAACGATTTCATCCTGCTCGCTGGAGAGCGCGATCGTCTGGACCATCCGGAATGGCAATCCGGCGGCGGCGGCCTGCTCTCGACCATCACCGACTATCAGCGCTTCTCGCAGATGCTGCTCAACGGCGGCTCGTTTGCGGGCCGGCGCTATCTGAGCCCCGCCGCGTTCAAGGCGATGACGACGGATCATATCGGGCCCGGCTCCGGCGTCGGACGCGACTATTTCTATTTTCCGGGCGACGGCTTTGGTTATGGCTATGGCCTTGCGGTGCGGACCGATCCCGGCAATGCGAAGCCGCCGCCGCCGGGCTCGCTCGGCGAGTTGAAGTGGGACAGTGGCAGCGGCACCTATTTCGGCGTCGATCCCAAGCTCGACATGGTCTACCTCATGATGCAGCAGACCCAGAACGAGCGCAGCCGCATCACGCCCGCCTTCAAGGCGCTGGTCTATGACAGCTACCCCGAAGGCCTACGCCGCCCGTGAGGCGCGCTGGCCGAAATCGGCGAGCAGCTTTGCGATCTCGGCCGCTGGCCGCGCCGCGCTGAACAGAAAGCCCTGCACCTCGTTGCAGCCCTCGGCGCGCAGCCAGTCGAGCTGGTCCTCGGTCTCGACGCCCTCGGCAGTCGTGGTGATGTTGAGGCTGCGGCCGAGCCCGGAGATCGCGCGCACGATCGCTCCGCAATCGGGCCGCTCGGCCAGATCCTTGACGAAGGAGCGGTCGATCTTGATCTTGTCGAAGGGGAAGCTGCGCAAATAGCTGAGGCTGGAATAGCCGGTGCCGAAATCATCCATGGAGATGCCGACGCCGAGCTCGCGGAGCTGATGCAGGATCGCGAGATTGGCATCGGTCTCGGCCAGGAAGATCGACTCGGTGATCTCGAGCTCGAGACGTCGCGGCGACAGGCCGGACTGCGCCAGGGCCGAGATCACGATCTGAACCAGATTGCGGCTGCGGAATTGGGCCGGCGACAGATTGACGGCGACCTTGACGTCGACGGGCCATTTCACCGCTTCGGCGCAGGCCTCGCGCAGCACCCACTCCCCGAGTTGCGTGATGAGGCCGATGTCCTCGGCGACGGGAATGAACTCCGCGGGCGAGATCATGCCCTTGTCGGGATGACGCCAGCGCAGCAGAGATTCGAAACCGGAGATGCGGTCGGAGGCGATCGACACCAGCGGCTGGTAGTGCAGCTCGAACTCGCCATTGGCGAAGGCACGGCGCAGATCGAGCTCCATGTCGCGGCGCTTCTGCGCCTGCAGGTCCATCTCGCGCTCGAAGAAATGGTGCACGCCGCCGCCCTCGGACTTCGCCCGGTACAGCGCCATGTCGGCATTGCGCATCAGCTCTTCCGGTGTCACGCCGTCGCCGGGCGACAGCGCAATGCCGATGCTGGCGCCGATCACCATCTCCTGACCGTCGAGATCGTAAGGCGCCTTCAGCATGTCGATCAGCAGGCCGGCGCAGGCGCTGGCCTCGTTCGGCGAGACGTCAGCCCCCAGGATCACCGCGAATTCGTCGCCGCCGAGCCGGGCCGCGAGATTTGCGCCGCGCACCGCGGTGGTCAGGCGTCCGGCGACCTCCTTGAGCAGGCGATCGCCGACGGGATGACCGAAGGAATCGTTGATGTTCTTGAACAGGTCGAGGTCGATGTAGAGCACCCCGACACGCTTGTCGCCGGCCTGGTCCAGAGCCTGCTTCAGGCGCTCCTGGAAATATTCGCGGTTCGGCAGATCGGTGAGCCCGTCATGATGCGCCATGTGCGCGATGCGCGCCTCGGCCTTGCGCCGCTCGGTGATGTCGACCACGGCGACCAGATAGCCGTCGCGATCGTCGAAGGCGACGCGGCGGCCGAAGGTGAGCACCTCGATCTCGCTGCCGTCGGCGCGCAAATGCCGCCAGTTGCGCGAGGAATGATAGGCCTCGCCGACGCGCTCCAGCGCCTCGGCGTGGCTGTCCCACTCGTCCTCGGGCCAGATCTCGTGCAGCTTCATGCGCAGGAAGGTGGCGCGGCTGTAGCCGTAATGCTGGACCGCGGCGTCGTTGACGCTGAGGAACTCCTTGCTCTCGGCGTCGAACACCCACATCGGCATCGGGTTGTTGTCGAACAGCAGGCGGAACGAGGCGTCGCGCCGCTTCAGGGCCGTGACATCGGAGATCGTCAGCGAGACAATGTCGGCGAAGGCGGTGGCGCTGAGGCGGAGGTGACGATCCCCGTGCTCGATCTCGAGCTGCTCGCCGCGGCTGCCCGCGACGACCTTGAGCAGGAAATCCATGATCTCGGGCAAGGCCAGCAGCGTGTTGCCCTCGCCGATCCGCCGCCACAACAGGCTGCCGTTCGCGACATTCAGCAGCGCGCCTGCGCTGTTGTTGTGATGCACGACCTGCAAATCGAACGGCTTGCCGCCGGCATCGCGCATCGTCGCCAGCGCGATCACCGCGTCGTCGGTCGCGGCGAAGATCGCGTCCAGCAGATTGTACTGCGCGCCGCGCTCGTTGATATAGGCGCCGACCAGCGTGGTGCCCCAGCGCGAGGCCGTCGGCAGCGTCAGCACATCGTAGGTCCTGACCATGCCGTCGCGCACGCAATGCGCGCTGACGTGGTGCGGCCGCCCCGTCGCGAGCGCGATGTGTGCGGCTTCCGTCAGCGCCGTGGCGCAATCGGGCGACAGCTCCGCGACCGCAATGTCCCAACGCTCCTCGCCGAGCCATTTCTGCACGTAGCGTCCGCTGCGCGACAGTTCGAGCCTGCCGTCGTTCCTCAGCAGCGCGATGTGATCGGCGAGCCGTCCGAGACTGCCGAGCATGACGTCCTCGTAGCGCGGCAAGCGGTCGCCCGGCTTCAACGCGGCGCGCCATTTGCGCTGAAGCACCGGGATGTCGTCGAACATTTCGGCGGCCGGTTTTCCCGGCATCTTCTTCGCGGCAGTCATGGCAGTCCCCAACGCACTTTCACGGCGCATCCAATGCAGGCGCACTTAACGACGTGTAAAAAGGACGCAGGCGCGGGTTCCGTTCGGCGATTATGACAGTTTTAAGTCAGGTGTTGGTTAGTGCGCGTTAGAGACTATGACGGTGGTGCGAAGGCGATGCGTTCGGGCGCGCGTTCGAAGTTCGGCCCCCGTCTCTCGTGTCCCGGACGCACTGCAACGCTCTTGCGTTGCTGCGCTGAGCCGGGACCCAGCAAGCCACAGCACGTGCTGCAACGTGGGCCCCGGCTCTGCAGCGCAACGCTGAAGTAGCGCTGCGCTGCGTCCGGGGCACGAGAGCGTTGTTGAATGACTGACGTTGTTGAATAGCTGACATGGGATCGCATTCTCGCGGCTTGTTCGCCCGAGCTTTGCCTGATCTCTTCACCCTCTTGAATGGAGAGGGCGCAGGGAAGGCCGGGCGCCGGCTGGCACCCGCGGTCCACTGTGCGAATCCTGCGTAACAAGAAGCTGCACAGCGGCATACAGGTGTAGCCAGGACATCCCGGCCTTCCCTGCGCAGTGGCTTTACGGCTTATGTCGTGATCTCCCCGGGGAGCGTTGCACTATTGCCCCCGTCGCCTTGCGGATGGCTGATGCGTGCGTCCGGTTGAACGACATGCATCACCACAAAACTTGGCGCACAGACCCCGGGCGCCAGGACCACACGATTTTGCCGTACGCCAATCACACCGGTCGTATGCGCCAGGTGTTTCGCTCACGGTTGCCCGCCCTGCAAAATCCTTTGCGCCGACGTGACCTGCGTCCACCGCCGCCCGGCCCGCGTTCGTGACGATCGCGATACGCCCCTCTTCCTTGGGCCGGGTTGCCGCGATGGATACGCTCTTTCCGAATTTCGGTAAAGAAGAATATTTTTGCTGGCGCGCGTTGACCGGCATCTTGGGTGTTTTGCCCGTCGGGCAACGCAAGGGCTTGTGGGTCGTATTCGTAGCGTGGGCAAAAGCGCAACGCGCTGCGCCCGCCATCTCTCTCCACTCGGGCCAATCGTGGGCACGCTTCGCTTTGCCCACCTTACGGCACCGCGGCTGCCGGAGCCTAGCCGGCAAGCCGCTCGATCACCAGATCCAGCAGCGCGCGCAGGCGGGCCAGGCGCTTCAGGTCGCGGTGATAGCCGACATAGGTGTCGCGGCCGGGCGGCGCCGTGCCGATGTCGAGTGCGACCAGGCGGCGGTCGCTGTCACCGAGCGGACGTGGCAGCACGGCAAGGCCGCCGCCGCGCGCGCAAAGCTCGGCCTGCACCTGCCTGTTGTTGCTGCGCGAGGCGACGTCCGCATGCGGCAGCATGCGCTTGAGCCAGACCGCGTCCGGCATGTCGGCGAACTCGGCATTCATGGTCACGACGCGAACGCCGCTGCCGTCGCCGGCGCGCGGCGGCTTGCTGCCTCTCCTGCCATAGAGCGCGTAGGGAATGTGCAGCAGCTTTCGCGAGATCACCTCGGGCTCACCGAACGGCTTGATGCGGAAGACCAGATCGGCCTCGCGCCGCGGCAGGCTGTAGAGCCGCGCATCGGTCAGAAGCTCCACCGTCACGGCGGGGTGACGCTTGCCGAATGCGGCAATCACCGGCGACAGCATCACCGTGCCGAACCAGTCCGACGAGGACAGGCGCAGCGTACCGTCGAGCTGCGTCTCGGCGCCGGTCGCATGGCGCTGAAGCGCGAGCGCCTCGTCCTCGATCCGCTCGGCGTGACGCAGCACCGCGGTGCCCTCGTCGGTCAGCACGAAGCCGTCCGCCGTCCGCTGGAACAGCGTCTGACCCAACGCCGCCTCGAGCGCGCGAAGCCGCCGTCCCATCGTCGGCTGGGTCTGGCCGATCTTCCGGGCGGCCGCGCCGAGCGTGCCTTCGCGCGCGATCGCCAGGAAGACGCGCAGATCGCTCCAATCCATGGGAAGCCCTCATACAAAAACGCACGATGATCGTACATCCTTGTTCCTTCTCATGCAAAAATTCATGGGCATATTGGAGGCCGACAACGGAGCGAGACGATCATGACGACACAATCGACGATGCGAGCGGCCGTGCTGGAAGCCCACAACGTGCCGCCGCGCCTCTCGACCATCTCCACGCCCGAGATCGGTCCGCGTGACGTGCTTGTCCGTGTGCGGGCCAGCGGCGTCAATCCGCTCGACACCAAGATCCATGCCGGCACGGCCGTGCATGCGCGCCATCCGCTGCCGGCAATTCCCGGAATCGATCTGGCCGGCATCGTCGCGCGCAGCGGGCCCGAGGTGACGCGGTTCAAGCCGGGCGACGAGGTCTATGGCATGACCGGAGGTGTCGGCGGCGTCCAGGGATCGCTGGCCGAATTCGCCGCGGTCGATGCCGATCTGCTCGCATTGAAGCCTGCCAATCTCAGCATGCGGGAAGCAGCCGCCCTGCCCCTGATCGTCATCACGGCCTGGGAAGGCCTGATCGATCGCGCGGGCCTGAAGGCGGGCCAGAGGGTGTTGATCCATGGCGGCGCCGGCGGCGTTGGTCATGTCGCAATCCAGATCGCGCGCGCCTTCGGGGCGAGCGTGTTCGCCACGGGCTCGGCGTCGCAGCGCGCCACCATCGAAGGTTTCGGCGCGGTGTTCATCGACCGCGACAGCCCGGTCGACGCCTACGTTGCGCAGCATAGCGGCGGCCGCGGCTTCGACGTCGTCTACGACACTGTCGGCGGCAAAGTGCTCGACGCGTCCTTCCATGCGGTGCGCCGCTTCGGCCATGTGGTGAGCGCACTGGGCTGGGGGACGCACGCGCTCGCGCCGCTGTCGTTCCGCGCCGCCACCTATTCCGGCGTCTTCACCCTGCTGCCGCTGCTGTCGGGCGAAGGCCGCGCGCACCATGGGGAGATCATGACCGAGGCCACGCGCCTCGCCGAAGCCGGCAAGCTGGTGCCGCTCGTCGATGCAAGGCGTTTCACGCTCGAGAATGTCGGCGAAGCCTATGCGCTGATCAGGGATCACGCCGCCAAGGGCAAGCTGGTCGTCGATGTGTGAGGTGGGGCTACGAAGGTTCGCTCGCCGCTAGTCCTCGCTGGACGCAGCGGAGCGGTTGCGCAAGTAAGCCTGCGACAACAGGAAGAATAATGCACGCTCGCCATGATATTTGGCCGACGGCCGGGTGCGCTCGAAGCCGTCGGCAAAGATCTTGCCGGACTGGTCGCACACCTGCCATCGCCAGCCAAACCGCTTGCGCCTGGTGAGGATCACTTCGAACATGCCGACGAGCTTGGTCCCCTGCTCCTTGCCGGTCTCGCAGACGCACAAGCCTGCTCCGGCCTCCTCCATTAGACGGATGCCCGACATATAACGCAGCAGGACGGAAAGAGAATAAAATTGATGATCGGAAATAGGTATCTTGCACCGGCTGTGATGAACGCGCAGAGCGCGGGAATAAGCAGTGATCAGCGGTGTTTGGTCGGCCCCGAGCGGCAAATTGCCTCGGTATTCAACACCGTACACAGAGCGCGAAGATCGGCTCTCCGGCCCCGCAACTGGCAAGCGGTAACAGGAGATGCATGATGATGCGCGCGATGAGAAGCCGCCGCTCGACGTCAGGCCGGACTTGATCCGGCAGGCAGCCGCGCCGCCCGGCACTACCGCGCCACGACCTCGACCTCGCCGTCGACGCCGTTCACGACGTTGAAGCCGCGCTCGTAGACCTTGCCCTCGTTCTTGGCGATGGCGCGGTATTCGCCTTCGGAGAGCACCACGCGCGGGAAGGCGCCGATGGATTCCTTGATGACGTCGCCGCCGGGGGTCAGCACCGACCAGGCGGTGTTGGCGAGCGCCTCGCCGCCCTTGTCGCTGACCAGCTTGAGCGTGATCACGGCGGCGCGGTGCGTGATGGTGACGTCGGTCAGCTTGCCGGCCTGGACGCGGATGTCCGAGCGCACCACCGAGTTGGCGTCGCCATAGTTAGAGATGATGTAATAGGTGCCTTCCGGGATCAGCACGACGTCGCCGGCGGCGACGTTCGGCACCAGGGAGGCGCGTTCGCCGGATTCGAACTGGCTGCCTTTGTAGATCGCGAACGAGATCTGGTTCTGCGGAATGCGGCTGGTGCCGACGCGGCCCTCGATGCGCAGGCCGCCGGCCGGCAACACGAAGGATTCGCGGTCAGTCTCGGCCTTCAGGCTGACGGTGCGTACCGCGCTGACGAGGCCGAAGGCGACATGCACGACGTAATTGCCGGGCGGCAGCACGATGTTCGGCGAGGCGTTGCGGTCCTCGCGGATCAGCTTGAAGGTGCCGTTCTCGTCGGGACGGTCGGCAAACACGCGCCAGACCAGGCCGCTGGTGATCGCCGGCGTGTCCTTGCCGTATTTCGCGGTCAGCGACAGCACGCCCTGCCCGGGCACGGCCGCATTGAGCGGCGCGGCGGGCGGCACGGTGGACACCGCGGGCGGCGGCATGCTGGGCGTCGCCGGCTGCATCAGGGTCGGCGGCAGGCTCGGCGGGCCGGCACCCGGCCCGCCGGGCGGTGCCAGATTGATAGCGCCGCCGGGATCGGGCACCGAGGCGGGCGGGACCGGTGGCGGGCGATCGGAGAATAGCTGCGCCTGGGCAGCATTTTGGCCGGAGGTAGCGAGGCACGCAGCAAAGATCAGCGCCGGCAGCAGCCTGCCGCTGCGCCGCCATCCGATGATGCCGTCACCCCCGCGTGTCATGCCCCCTGCTTTTCACCGAAAACGCGGCAAATTCAAGCCTCTGAAACCCCAGGAAATACGGGCCCCCGGATTGATGGAACCCAGTTGACGCCTGCGTGATTAGTCCTGAGGCAACCGCCCCTCGCCATACTCCTGCCCGGTGCCCTCTCCAAAGCGGCATAAACCATGCTTCGCGCCCGGGATGGCAGAGTGCGAGTGCGGTGCCTAGTCTGACGAGACGGGCTCGGCCGCAGGCATAGCCGCAGCCTTGGCCCCGGCGTAGGAGAGTTTCGGTGCTGGAGATCTTGAAGGGGCGCGGCGCAAGCGGGGCGAACGGCGAAAAGATTGGCCTTGGCCCAACCCGCCGTCCCGTCATCGGCCTCGCCCTCGGTGGCGGCGCGGCGCGCGGCTTTGCCCATATCGGTATCCTCAGGACCCTGCTCGCCAACGGCATCGTGCCCGACGTCGTGGTCGGCACCTCCATCGGCGCCGTGGTCGGCGGCCTCCATGCGGCCGGCCGGCTCGAGACGTTCGAGGAATGGGGGCGCAGCCTGCAGGGCATGCGCAACATCATCGGTTATCTCGACATCCGCCTCAACGGCTCCGGCCTGCTCGGCGGCGAGAAGCTGGCAAGCCGCCTCGCGGACGCGGTCGGGGAGACCCTGATCGAGGATTTGCCGGTCAAGTTCGCGAGCGTCGCGACCGAGGTCCGCACCGGCCACGAGATCTGGCTGACGCATGGCCGCGTGGTCGATGCGATGCGCGCGTCCTATGCGCTGCCCGGCATCTTCCAGCCCATGCTGATCGGCGATCGCTGGCTGGTGGACGGCGCGCTGGTAAATCCCGTACCGGTCTCGGCGGCCCGTGCGCTCGGCGCCGAAATCGTCATCGCGGCAAATCTTTCCAGCGATATCTTCACCCATTCCACGACGATCTATTCGCACGGGGCGATGCCCGCGCCTGTTACAGCCGAGCCGGAAGAGCCAACCGCCAAGCGGCGCTTTCCGCGCTTGTTCTCGCCCGAGAAGACCATGAAGCGCGAGTTCTTCGGCAGCGCCGGGCGCCCGGGCATCTCCTCGGTGATGGTCGACGCCTTCAACATCATGCAGGACCGCATCACCCGCGCGCGCCTCGCCGGCGATCCGCCGGATCTCTTGATCTCGCCCCGGGTCGGCCAGTTCGGCTGGTTCGACTTCCACCGTTCCGAGGACCTGATCGCCCACGGCGCGCGCGCCGCCGAGCGCGCGCTGGAGTCGATCCAGGAGGCGATCGACGTGCTGGCGCCAGCGCCCGCGGGCCACGCGCCGAAAGCCGACGAGCAGGCCTGATCAGGCCGTCTTGATGTAGTCGCGCAGGGCTTCCTGCTCGTTCTCGTATTCCTGGACCCGGCGCTTGACGATGTCGCCGATCGAGATCAGGCCGACCACCTTGCCATTGTCGATCACGGGCAGATGGCGGAACTTGCCCGACGTCATCATCTCCATGAGCTCGGCGACCGTGTCGGTCTCCTTGCAGGTGACGACCTTGCGGGTCATGACCTGGGAGACCGGCTCGTCCAGCACGCCGGCGCCGCGTTCGCCGAGCACGCGCACGATGTCGCGCTCGGACAGGATGCCCTCGAGCCGGCTCTGGTTCATCACCAGCACCGCGCCGATCTTCTTCTCACCGAGCAGCTTGACCGCGGCCGCCAGCTTGGCGTCGGGCTCGACGCTCATGATCTGGTGGCCCTTGGTGTTGAGAATGGAACGTACCGTCATTGTCGCCTCCCTGAATCCGAGCCGTCCACCCGTGGGCGGTCCGGACCTGTTCTTCGAGTCTTCAACTAACAGTTTTGCTTGGCGCGGGTTTCACGCTCGCGCGCTTTGCGAGGCGCGGCTAGGGCCGTCGCTTCGCAACATTCTTCACGCGAATGATGGATGAATTCGGGCCGCGCCGCAAGCGCCGCTTCAGATACGGTCTGAAACGTCCTGTGATGACGCATCCGCAGCATCGCTTCGCACGCGCGGCACCGGATCGAACAGGGTGAACAGCAACAGGCCGGCGAAGAAGCCGCCGATATGCGCCTGCCAGGCCACGCTCGTGGTTTCGGAATCGACGCCGATCGCGCCGACGCCGAAGATGATGTTGACGCCGAACCACACGGCGAGGAAGCCGACCACCCGCCCGTCGCGCAGTGCGCGCGACAGCGGCAGCGCCGGAACCCTTGCGGCGGTATCGGCATCCGAACGGTTGAACGACAGGAAGCTGCCGCGGACGAAGGCGAAACGGATCGCAGCGGCCATCGCCCCCGACACCGATGCCGAAGCGCCGATCATCGGCGCCACCGCGTGCTCGTGGGTGATGAGATGGGCGAGCGCGCCGGCCGCCGCCGTCACCGCCAGAAACAGGAAGAACCTGACCGCGCCGAAGCGCCGCGCCAGCGCGCTGCCGAACGGCAGCAGCCAGAGCACGTTGAAGCCGAGATGGGTCAGATTGGCGTGCAGCAGCGAATAGGTGACGAAGGTCCAGACCTTGGCGCCGGCGCCGCCGGGGATCTGCAGATTGAGCAGCGAGGAATCATAACGCTTCGGGATGAAACCGAAGACGTCGATGGTCCAGTTCTCCAGCTCCGGCGGCAGCAGCACTCGCAGATGGATCACCGCCAGCAGGAGAATATAGGCGGTCAGCGCCACAGGCAGCGTCAGGATCGGCTCGCGCGGAGCCTCCTCATGGACGGCCTGTTGGGCGGCCGGCAGGCCCGGCTGGGGATCTTGCGACGAATCGTGCGGCGGGGAATCCAAGGCAGCTTCGCTTTCAGGCGCGATCGGAGCGATCCCCTTGCAGATAGTCGCCTTTCCCGGCCTTGCGCAAGTGCACAAAAGGAAAAGGCAGGGCCCTGGGAAAGCCCCGCCTGTCCGTGTCGGCCTTTTCGTGCCCAGGGAATGAAGGTGAATCCCCACCCCTCCCCGGCCCGTGGCCAAACTGTTTGACGCCCTGTGTACAGACCCCGCCGAGAACCTGGAGAAAGCGGCGGGACTTGCGACTGGGGTCACCATAGCAGCGCGGCGCGCGGGGCAAAGCGCATAGTTAACTTAACGTTAACGGCGCAAAGGCGGCCTCGAGGGAGGCGAAAACGCCGCTGCGGCATGGACGCTGCAAATCCCCTCCTGCACAACAACACAAGGGATCGCGGGTGCACTGAAGCGGGACAGGTCTGTCCCGCGCATGTGCGCTCCGGGGTAAGCGTTCAGACATGAAACATTCGTCGAGCCGCGCGTTCTTCGCGTATTGGGACACGAAGCGCGGCGCCGCGCGAGCCCCTGACAGGGCCGACATCGATCCGGCCGCGGTGCGCGGCCTGCTCGGCGACATTTTCGTGCTCTCCTGCGAGCCCAATCTCGGCTTTCCCTTCCGCGTCGCCGGCACGCGCGTCTGCGCACTGGCGGGGCGCGACCTCAAGGACCAGAGCTTTGCGGCGCTGTTCACCGACGCCTGCCGCAGCGAGCTCGAGGAGATCGCGACCATCGTCGCCGACGAGACGCTGGGTGCGATCGCCGGCGTCACGGCCGCGCGCGAGGACGGCAGCAAGGCGCATCTCGAGCTGTTGCTGCTGCCCTTCAACGCCCGCCCGCACACGCCGGTGAGCGTGACCGGCGTGCTCGCGCCGTTCGACGACGAGTGCGGCGCGCTTTCGGCCTTCACCCTCACCTCCTGGCGCTATCTGCACCAGCCCGAGAAGCTGCTGCCGCGCGCGATCCGCAAGCTGCAGATCGCACGCGGGCTCATGGTGTATGAGGGACTGCGGTAGTTCCCACTGCGTGACAATTGATCGCGCCGGCGCACGCGACCGTTTTTGCGGGATCTGCGTCATTCCTGATCGTGCTGCGAACGAGTAGCTTCCGCGCTGCGTGAAGCAACGACGATCGGGTGACATCTCATGAGCTGGCGCATTCTGGCATTGAGCGCTCTCGGCTGCGTGGCGTTGCTCGCAGTCGTCGGCGGAACCTGGCTGTTGCTGCTGCCGGGCGCCCCGGCTTCGGGAACCGCGCCTGCGATCTCGAAGGAGGAAACCGAGGCGACGCTTGCGGCGCTGAAGCCGCCCAAGCGCAAGCGTCCCGTGATCGCCATCGTCGGCATCAACGACATGACCGAGACGACCGACTATCTGATGCCCTACGGCATCCTCGCGCGCGCCGACGTTGCCGACGTCCTCACATTGTCGACGCAGCCTGGACCCGTCACACTCTTTCCCGCGTTGAAAGTGCAGCCGCACGCAACCATCGCCGCGTTCGATGCGGCCCATCCCGACGGCGCCGATTACGTGATCGTGCCCGCGATGAGCCGAGAGGACGACGCCGCGGCCTTGCAGTGGATCAGAAGCCAGGCCGGCAAGGGCGCCATCGTCATCGGCGTCTGCGTCGGCGCCATGGTCGTTGCCAGCACCGGGCTGCTCGATAACCGGCAGGCCACCACGCACTGGTATTCCGTGCGCGACCTGCGGAAGCATTCGAAGATCCGTTATGTCGCGGATCGCAGGCTGGTGGTCGACCGCGGCGTTGCGACAACGACCGGCATCACCGCGTCCATGCCAATGGCCCTGACCCTGGTCGAGGCCATCGCCGGCCGCGCGAGGGCGGAGGCGGTCGCCCGCGAGATTGGACTTGCGCACTGGGATGCGCGCCACCGCAGCGAGGCGTTTCAATTCGCACGCCCCTTCGCGCTGACGGCGATCGCGAACACGCTCGCCTTCTGGAATCGCGAGCAGCTCGGAATTGCGCTGACGCCTGGTGTCGACGAGGTCTCGCTTGCGCTCGTCGCTGACGCGTGGTCACGCACCTATCGCTCGCGCGCCCTCACCTTCGCCGCTACGACAGAGCCGCTGATCAGCCGCGGCGGCCTTCGCATCCTGCCCGACAAGGTCGCGACCGAGTGGCCGGCAAGGCTGACGCCGCCGGCCGCAATCGACCTGCCGCCGGCGCGCGCGCTGGACCAGACGCTGCACGCCATCGATGCGCGCTACGGGACGCGCACCGCCGACTTCGTTGCGATGCAGCTGGAATATCCGAGATAGCGGCACGACCGCGCGCCGGCGCACACGACAGCCGGCGCACGCTGCGCATTTACGGCGTCGCCAGGTGCCAGGCGCCGTTCAGAAAGCCGTCGCCGGTGATGTCGCCGGGCTTGGTATCCTTGGCGAAGGTGTAGAGCGGCTTGCCCTTGTAGGCCCACTGCTTGGAGCCGTCGTCGCGGGTGATGACGGTGTAGCCGTCGCCGGCGGCATCGCTCGCCTCGGCCTTCAGCACCGGCCAGTTCGTCGCGCACGGACCGTTGCAGGCGGACTTGCCGTCCATGTCCTTGTCGAAGGTGTAGAGCGTCATGCCCTTGGCATCGGTGAGCACATTGCCCTTGTCGGTCTTGCCGGTCTTGGTCGGCGGTGCGGCGAAGGCGGCCGGAACGATCGCGAGCGAGATTGCGAGCGTGAGCGCGAGGCGGATCGGGGACGTCATGATATCTCCTGTCATGCAATTGGCTTGCATGGGGTAGGACGCCGCGCGAAGCCTTGTATTCCTGAAAAGGGGACGAAGATATTTTTCACTGCACGCGACTGCGCGGTGGAATAAACTGGATGATGTGAGACAGAACGACGGATCGAGATGAGCAAGCCGCATTGGCGCCCCGCGCGCGTATCCGATTTCCGCGCGATCGTTGCGATCGCCGCGCAGATCCATCCTGATCTGCCGGAACGCCCGGAAGTGTTCATGGAGAAGATGCAGCTCTATCCTCCCGGCTGCCGCGTGCTCGCGTCGGAGGATACGGTCGACGGCTACGGCCTCGCGCATCCCTGGACGCGGCATAAGATCCCGCAGCTCGACGGTTTCCTCGAACGGCTGCCCGAACATGCAGACTGCCTCTACGTCCATGATGTCGCCGTGCTGCCGGACCGGCGCGGCGGCGTGGCACGCGATTACATCGCCGAAATTGCGGAGCTGGCGCGCGCCTCCGGCATCACGACGCTCGCGCTGGTCTCGGTCTACGCCACCCGGCCGCTATGGGAGCGTCTCGGCTTTCGGGCCGTCACCGCCGATGCGGCGCTGCGCGGAAAGCTAGCCTCCTACGGCGAAGGCGCAACCTACATGCTGCGCGATCTCACTGCGACGTAACGTCCCTCCCCAACCGCCCCGCCTCACGCGGGCGTGAACCTCCGCCTCGAACCGACCTCGATCAGCCTCCGTCGAAGGAAGGTGCGAGCCGTTCCGGTCTCGCCGAACCGAGGCTGGAGAAGATCCATGAAACTCACTTTGCCGAAAGTTGCCTTGATTGCATGCGTTGCCGCGGCCGCATTCAGCGCGACCAGCGCCAACGCGGCTCAGTATCGCACCTATGGCTGCGACACCGCCTTCTTCGAAGGCTGTGGCATCGTGGTCGAGACGCCGAACGTGGGCCGAAGCCGCCCGAGTGTCATCCATCACGACACCTCGCCCACTTATATGAAGCAGACCGATCCCCGCTACAGTTCATCCATGCGTGATGCCGGTGGCGGTGGTGGCGGCGGAGGTGGTGGCGGTGGCGGCGGCGGTCGCTGAACGCACACCTGACCCTTCAGATGATGCCGCCGGTGTCCTCCGGCGGCATCATTGCTGTCTGTGCTGGCCGCCGGCCGTTCAGCCGCGATGCTTTTTCTTCTTCGGCTTCTTTCCCGGCGCACCCTTCACCGGCCATGGCGTGACCGATGGCTCCGCCCGCGCCTGCTTGTCGCGATGCTTCTTTTTCTTTCCGAACGGCGGCGCATCGTCGAAACGCGGTCCGCGCTCACCAGCTGGTTTGCCGCGCGGCTTGAATTCACGTGACTTGAAATCACTTGACTTGAAATCACGCGATTTGAATTCGCGCGGCTCGCGCGGGCGCTCGTCGCGGCGTTCGCGATGATCACCATCGTCCCGCTCCCGGCGCGGCGCGTGCGGCCGCTCGTCCGCGGCCTCTTGCCGCTGCGGCGCCTCCGTCATCGGCTCGATGCGGATGCTGTCTTCCTTGTCCGGGCGCTTGACCTTGGCGGCAAAGGACTCCGCGACCCGCTCGGAAATCTCGAACTCGGTGGTGGTGTCCATGATTTTGATGGCGCCGATGTCGCGCTTGTCGATGCCGCCGCGGCGGCAGATCATCGGCAGCAGCCAGCGCGCCTCCGCATTCTTGCGCCGTCCGATCGCCGCGCGGAACCAGACGCTGCCCTCGGCCATGGCGTGCTTTGCCGACGCCTTCCCCGATTTCGGCCGGGGCTTGTCGGCGCGGTCGTCGCCACCCTCGCCGCGATCGCGGAATTTGTCGCGACCGCGATCGTCACGCGACCGGGCGGGCCGCTCGCCGGGATCGATGATGTCCTCCGGCGACGGCAACCGCGCGCGATAGAGCCGCGCCAGCGCGGCGGCGATGTCCTCGGCCGATCGCTCGGCGAGCAAGGCCTGCGCCAGCGCCAGATCGTCGGGCGTGGTCTCCTCAGTGAACAGCACGTCCTTCATGCGATCGTGGTCGAGCTTGCGGATCTCCTCCGCCTGCGGCGCCGTGCCCCAGGTCGCATCCGTGCCTGAGAGATTGAGCAAGAGCTCCGCCCGGCGTCGCCGTGCCGGCGGCACCAGCAGGACGCTCGTGCCCTTGCGGCCTGCGCGTCCTGTGCGGCCCGAACGATGCTGCATCACCTCGGCGTCGTTGGGCAGGTCGGCGTGAATGACGAGGTCGAGGCTCGGCAGGTCGATGCCGCGCGCGGCAACATCGGTCGCGACGCAGACGCGGGCGCGGCCGTCCCGCAGCGACTGCAGCGCCATGGTCCGCTCGTTCTGCGTCAATTCACCCGACAGCGCGACCACGGCAAACCCGCGCTCCAAAAGCGCTGCCTGCAAATGCCTGACGTTGTCGCGGGTGCTGCAGAAGACGAGCGCGCTCGGCGCCTCGTAGAAGCGCAGCACGTTGACGACGGCGTGCTCGACGTCGGCGGGCGCGATCCGGATGGCGCGATACTCGATGTCGGCATGGCCGCCCTCGTCGCCGGCGACCTCGATGCGGAAGGCGTCCTGCTGATACTGCCTGGCCAGCGCGACGATGCCGCGCGGGAACGTCGCGGAGAACATCAAGGTGCGGCGCGTCTCGGGCGTCGTCTCGAGGATGAATTCCATGTCCTCGCGAAAGCCGAGATTGAGCATCTCGTCGGCCTCGTCGAGAACGACAGCCTTCAGTTCGGAGATATCGAGGCGGTTGCGCCGCAGATGATCGCAAAGACGGCCGGGCGTGCCGACCACGATGTGCGCGCCGGCCGCAAGCTCGCGCTGCTCGCGGCGCGGGTCCATGCCGCCGACACAGGAGACGACGCGCCCGCCGGCATGGCCATAGAGCCAGGCCAGCTCGCGCTGGACCTGGAGCGCCAGCTCGCGGGTCGGTGCCACGATCAGGGCGAGCGGAGCTGCGGCCTGCTCGAACCGCTCGTCGTCGCCGAGGAGATTCTTGGCAATCGCCAGACCGTAGGCGACGGTCTTGCCGGAGCCGGTCTGGGCCGAGACCAGAAGGTCGCGGCTGGTGGCTTCGTGGGCGAGCACGGCGAGCTGGACGGGGGTCAGTGAATCATAGTTCCGCTCGGCCAAAGCGCGGGCGAGCGGCGGGGTCAGGGCCGGAAGAGACACGGGATGGAGAACCTTGGTTAATTCAGGCGCGGCACAGTGAGCCGAGAGGCCTGAGGCTGACGTGCGCGGCAATCGGCCCGGCCGCACGCTGGCGATTTGATCTGGGCGCTCTTTACGCCAAGCGCGCGGAAATCACCATGCCTATGTTGCATGGCTTGAGGGGGAGCGCCCCGCCTGAAGGTTGCAGCGGATTTTTGCGGCAGTCTTGATTAACATCGGCGCAGCGGATCTGGCGACAAACGGACCGGGATCGATCGAACCGAATTGGACGGGGAGCGCAACGATGCGATTGGCAGTCATTTCCGATATCCACGGCAACCTTGCTGCGTTGGAGGCCGTGCTGGCCGACATCAAGGCGCGGGGCGTCGATCGCACCGTGAATCTCGGCGACTGCGTCACCAGCCCATTGTGGCCGAAAGAAACCTTCGAGGCGCTGCAGGCGCTGGCGTTGCCGACCGTGCGCGGAAACCATGACCGCTGGATCGAGGAGTTTCCGGACGACAAGCTGTCGCCGGCGGGCTTGTTTGCCCGCAACGCATTGACGGCCGAGCAACGGCGCGCGCTCCATAGCCTGCCCTCGCAAGTTCGTCTCGACGACGGGATCCTGGCCTGCCATGGCACGCCCGACAGCGATACGGCATGCCTGCTGGAGGAATCGCTCGACGACGGCCGCTTCGTGCCGGCACGCCGCGAGGTGCTGGCGACGCGCTTGGCAAGCGAGCCTTCGGCGCGCGTGGTGCTGTGCGGCCACAGCCACCGCCAGGCCGCGGTTCAGGGACCAGGCGACTGCCTGGTGCTCAATCCCGGCAGCGTCGGTTGCCCCGTCTTCGCGGACATTCCGTTTGCCGCAAGCCTCGAGCACCGCTCGCCTCACGCCCGCTACGCGATCCTCACCAGGAAAAAGAGGGGCTGGCAGGTCGAGCTGCTGGCCCTCGAATACGATTGGGACGCCGCATCGGCGCGTGCGCTCGCCAACAACCGCCCCGATTGGGCGCAGGCCATGTTGACCGGATGCGTCCAATAGCCGGCTGCGGCGCGATCTCCGAGAGACATCGGCACGGCAGGATCGACCGGTCAGCGACCATGGCTTGCGGCGCCCGCCATGCGATCCCACATCCCACCTCACGCGAGAGCAACGGGGGAAACATGACAGATCGCATATCGTTGGCAGACAAGCTCGCGACCTTCGAAGAGCATTGGTCGCCGCGCACGGTCACCACCTTCAACGATTGCGACGTGATGGTGGTGAAGGTGAAGGGCGAGTTCACCTGGCACAAGCACGACGACACCGACGATTTCTTTCTGGTTCTGAAAGGACGTCTAGACATCGAATTGCGCGACCGCACCGTGACGCTCGGCCCGGGCGAGCTCTATGTCGTGCCCAAAGGCGTCGAGCACCGCCCGGTGGCGCGCGAGGAGGTTCACCTGATGCTGATCGAGCCGACCGGCACGCCGAACACCGGTGACAAGGCCACCGCGGCGAAGCGCAAGCTGGCTTAGCGCCCGCGCGGTCTAGTCCCGCGAGGCCGCCAACCGGCTGAAGCTGCCGACCAGCCTGGCTCTCGCGCGCGCAACGACGTCCCTCACCGCGCGGCTCACGGCACGGATGGCGCGCCAGGCTTCGGTCGCCTGCAGCCACGCCTTCGCCGCGGCGTATTTCCCGTAAGCCCAGGCAAAGGCGCGAATGCGCATCAGCTTGTCGCGGGTGAGATGAAACAGGCGCTCGACCAGCACCAGCTTGAGCAATTCGCCGACAATAAACGTCACCGCGCCGCTCAGGACCTGACCGGTTGCGGTGAGATAGGCAGCGACCGGCTTGATCGGCTCCAGAACAATGACGGGCACGGAGAACAGCGCGAGCGATGCATAAGGCGACAGCGACCTGATCCAGGCGCGCAACCGCCTGAATTCGAAATGCCGCCCGATCCAGCGCGCGATCGGCCTCGCCACGGCCATGAACACCGCATCCACCAGGAAGTAGATCGTGGCCAGGATGTAGGTGATCGGTTTCAAGATTCGCTGCACGGCATCCCTCCCGCAGAGGGAAAGCCGGAACCCCGGCCCAAGTTTCACCTGCGCATGGATAGTTCGCCGCAGCCAGAGGGAACTTTTCCGGCGTCGGCTTCCGCTCAGATCTCCGCGTAGACCTCCAGCAAATTGCCGTCGGGATCGCGGAAGAACAGCGTGCGGTGACCGAAGGACTGGTTCGTCGGCGGCGACACCAGCGCCACGCCCTGCCGGACGAGCTCGTCGGCGCAGGCATCGACCTCGGCCGCGGCGACCTTGAAGGCCAATTGCAGCGCGGCGCTGCCCCGAGGTAGCGGCGCATCGGCCGCAGTTCGGCTCGGTCGTGCCAGCGCCAGCGTGTTGCTGCCGAGGCCATACTCGATCCAGTTCGGCGACAACTCGCGCAGCAGCGGAAACGCGAGCACGTCCTCGTAGAAGCGGCGCATCGCGACCATGTCGCGCACGAAGATGACGGTGTAGTCGATCGCGCGGATGGCGTGGAAAGGGGAGCGTGGCGGGCTGGATGTCATTGGCTTTCCTACTTCTGGTCCAGCAAGCGATCGGCGACGAAGGTGCCGTTCGGCTGATGGAAGACGAGTTGGCTGATCTCTTCGCGCTCTCCGCGAAACTCGACGGCGAAACCTTCCAGCTCAACGATGCGAAACCGACGGCCCTGTTGCGGCTCGAGACGATACGCAGGCTGGTAGTCCGGCTTCAGAATGAGCCTGCCCTCCCCGTCCAAGGTCACGCGATGGGTAATGGCGCCGCTCCTGAACTGCCCGACGCAACGCGCGCGGAACGCGGGATCGACGCAATCGCCGGCGGCGCGGCGCTCGAAGATGATGTCCTTCACCGTCGGCTCCAGCGGCGCCGACAAATGCACGATGTTGCCGTGACGGTCGGTCTGGAAGGTGATGGGGAGATGATCCGGATGGAGCTGGTCGACGATCTCCGGCGTGACGAAGGTCTCGAAATGCCAATGCGACAGCGGTGCGCCCATGCCACGCCACGACCAATGTAGCGCGTCCTCCCGCTCGCCAATCGAGATAACGCCATAGGCGGGATGGGCGTAATCGGCGACATAGGCGGATAGTGCGTGCGCAGGCCTGGTGTCCTTGTGACGGGTGTTGTCGCGCGCCGCCTTGTCAACCGGGATGTGAGCGATGAATTCCTCGCGCATCTTGCGGAATCGCGCGAACCAGTCCACCGGCTCGCGCTCTCGCAGTCGATCGAGGATATACCAGGTCAGGATGGGCGGGATCTCGCTCGGGCTCCGGTTCGTCAGCACGGCGACACCGATGCCGGCCTCCGGCACCAGCGTCATCAGCGAACCCCAACCGTTCCAGCCGCCGCTGTGCGAGACGACGCGATCGCCCCGATAGGCGTTGGACTGAAAGCCCAATCCATAGTGCGCCTGGCCGAACTCCGAAAACTCGGACTTGCCGACATGCGCCAGTGGTGCATGAAGTTGCTCCACCAGTGTTGCCGGCAGCAGCCTCTCCCCCTCGAACTCGCCCATGCCGAGATGAAACCGCATCCAGTTGCCGAGGTCGGCCACCGAGGTGTTGATCGCGCCGGCAGCAATGGTACGGATCGGCAGCCGCAACCCCGGCAATCGCGTATCGACGTCGATCTTGTAAGGACGCGCAGGTTCGGGCCCGGCTTCGAGCTCGTCCAGCGAGAAGCTTACCGTCATGCCGAGCCGATCCGTCAGGCGCTCGCGAATGAAGGACCCAAAGCTCTTCCCGCTCAGCCGCTCGATCATGAGCCCGACAGCGTTGTAGCAGAGATTGTTGTATTGCCAGGCCGCGCGGATATCGCGACTGAGTTCGAGATGTTGCATCAGAGGCAGCATCTCCGCCGGCGCAAGGTCGCCAGGCAGATGAATCCAGTCGTGACGCGGCAGTCCCGACTGGTGGCTGAGCAGATCGCGCACCGTGACGCGCTCCGTCGCGACAGCATCGCAGAGGCGAAACTCAGGCAAGTAGTCGCGGACCGGTTTGCTCCAGTCGAGCGCGCCTTCATTGTGCAGCAACGCGATAGCCGTGGCGGTGAAGGACTTGGTGATCGAACAGATCACGAAATGCGTATGCGGCGTGACCGGCAGATCCGCCTCGACGTCGCGCTGCCCGTAGGCGCGCGTGAGCACGACCTCGTCGCCCTGCACGATGGCGAGCGCGGCGCCCGGCACCTTCCAGACCGCCATCGCCTCCGCAGCGAGCCGATCGAGGTCGGGAACGAGAGACGCGATTTTGGAACTTGGAATATCGGTAGATGTGTTCATGGCACATGGGACTATTTGCGAGACGCGCACTATAGATGCATCAACTTCAGATGGAAGCAACACGCGCATGCTTTCGCAGAGAATTGAAGCCGGGATCGCGAGGCGGCTTTGACCCCGCGAGCAGCGGCGTCGCCACCGTCGCGTCATCGTCGAGGCCGGCATAGGTGCGCCGCTTGGCCTCGACCAGGAACGCCGCGAGATCATGCGGGATCGACGGCATCTCCTACTCCACCAGCTCCGGCCACGGCACGATGGTCGACTTCACCGTCTTCATCGCCATCGCGTCCTGCACGGCTTGCGCGACGCCCGCTTCCGTGAACGGGTAGATCGTCTGCATCTTCAGCCAGGGATATTTGTTCGCCGTGCGGTGGAGCATGTCGACGCCGAGCGGCAAATCGTTGCCGGTGAAGCCCCAGGAACCGAGCACGTTGAGGTCCTTGGTGCAGATGCGGTGCCAGGAGGTGTCGATCGAGCCGGCGTCGGTGAACTGGCCCATCTCGACATAGGTGCCGCCGTCGCGCAGCATCTCGATGCCTTCGGGGCCGGCGGTCGGGTGGCCCGAGCAATCCATCACGAGATCAGCGCCGAAGCCGCCGACGATCTCGCGGACGCGCGCGATGCGCCCCTCGGGCGACTTCAGCTCCTCGATGTTCACCGTCGCCTCCGCGCCGAACTCGCGGGCGAGCTTGAGCCGCGGCTCCTCGGGCGCGCCGACGCAGATCACGCGCCCTGCCCCCATCTCCCTGGCGGCTGCGACTGCCAAAATGCCGATCGGGCCCGAGCCCTGGATCACGACCGTGTCGCCCCAGGTAAAGCCGCCCGCACGCGTAGCGCGGTTGAAGGCGCGGATGCAGGAGGTCAGCGGCTCCGACAGTGCGCCGAGCCGCAGCGACATGTCGTCGGGGAGCTTGTAGATCTTGGTGCCCGGCAGCATCTCGAGATCGACATAGACATATTCGGCCCAGCCGCCCCACATATGCGGCGCCTTGTCGAAGCCGAGATAGCGGCCGTAATAGACCGGCGTCAGGCATTTGTTGGCGGTTTGCGGATAGTGGATGCAGTAATAGCAATGGCCGCAGGGCATCAAGGGCGGGATCATCACCTTCGAGCCGACCTTGAGCGGCTTGCTCATGAAATCCTCGGTGAACTCTTCGCCGCATTCGACGATGACGCCGCCGAGCTCGTGTCCGAGCGTGAACGGCCACGGCAGCGGCTTCGGCCAATGACCTTTCAGGATGTGCAGATCGGTGCCGCAGACGCCGCAGGCGCCGACCTTGATCAGTGCGGCCTTCCTGCCGACCTTCGGCCATGGCACGGTCTTGATGACGGGCTCCGAGCCGGGACCGGCGTGAGTGCAGACGCGGATGGATTCCATGGACGTTTCCTCGATGCCCGTCTGTTATGATTGCTGGTGCGGGCTGATGGAAAGCGTATGTGAGATGCGTTGCCGTGCCAAGCGGGCAGTCTCGCAGCCTGCCCCACATTCCGCCGTCATCCTGAGGTGCTCGTCTTGCAAAGCAAGGCGAGCCTCGAAGGATGGGCGACAGGCGCCGGCAGCCCATCCTTCGAGGCGCGCAAGAGCGCGCACCTCAGGATGACGACTGAGCGTGCGGCAGCAGCGCATGGCAGATGCCCACGTATCCAATTGTCTTGAGCGCTCATTTGCCAGCGTGTATGGCCGGATGAGCTCTCACCTCAGGTCATCTCTTGAACCCCCTGCCCCAAAATCCTGCCGCCGCGTCCGGCTCGTTCGCGGCGATGAAGTCGGGGCCGTACCGGCTCCAGTTCGCCTCCTACGTGCTGGCGATGATGGCCGACAATATCGAGCACGTGATCAGCTATTGGGTGGTGTTCCAGAAATTCCATTCGCCGGCGCTGGCGGGTTTTGCCGTGCTGTCGCACTGGCTACCGTTCCTGCTGTTCTCGGTCGCGGTCGGCGGACTCGCCGACCGGTTCGATCCGCGCCGCATCATCCAGTGCGGCATGCTGCTGTTCATCGTGGCATCGAGCGGATGGGGATTCTTCTTTCTCACCGATACGATCCAGATGTGGCACGCGATGCTGCTGCTGGTGATCCATGGCTGCGCTGGCGTGCTCTGGCAGACGCCGAACCAGCTGCTGCTCTACGACCTCGTCGGCCCCGCCGACCTGCCGAGCGCGGTTCGGCTCAACGCCATGGCGCGCTATCTCGGCATCCTGGTCGGGCCCGCGGTCGGCGGGATCATCATGCTGACGCTCGGCACCTCGCACGGCATCATCTTCAATACGCTGTTCTATCTGCCGATGCTGCTGTGGCTGTTCTGGGCGCCGGTGCGCGACAGAAGCGTGGCAGCGCGGCGCTTTGCGGTCCGTGGCTTCGCCGACATCGTCATGACCATCCGCGCCATCGGCACCCAGCCGGTGCTGACGGCGATGACCTGGCTTGCCGGCCTCACCTCCTTCATGATCGGCAATGCCTACCACGCCCAGATGCCGGGCTTTGCCGGCGACCTCGGCCATGGCGATCCCGGCGTCTCCTACAGCGTCCTGCTCGCGGCCGATGCGGCCGGCGCAGTGCTCGCCGCGATCGCGCTGGAATCCTGGGGACGCCTCAAGGGTACGCCGCGCGCCGCGATCCTGCTCGCGATGCTCTGGAGCCTGGCACTGCTCGGCTTCGCAATGGTGCGGATCTATCCGGTCGCGATCGTGCTGTTGTTCTGCGCCGGCTTCTTCGAGCTGTCGTTCAACACCATGGCGCAGGCGCTGGTGCAGTTGAACGCGCCGTCCGACATTCGCGGCCGCGTCGTCGGTCTCTATAATATGGCGGGGCTCGGCATGCGGGCCTTCAGCGGCATCACGGTCGGGCTGTTTGGCGCGGCGATTGGCATCCACTGGTCGCTCGGCCTGTCGGCCGCGCTGCTGCTGGCGCTGCTGGTGGTGCTGCAGCGTCGGGCGAGGAGGCCGGCTTGAGCGCCGCCATCGGGTGTGGCTTTTCGAGCGCATTGTGTCTGTCCGTGTCCGCCGCGCCCAATCCTAACGCGGCATTAACCCTGTGCACCTTAGGGTCGTCCCGGACTCCGCCCGGGCGGGGGGTCGGGTGTTGATGATGGCGTTGGCGAACAAAAAATTTCTTCCGGCCGCCGAGGAGCGTCGGCGCTTCCAGCGGGTGAAAGTGCACCTGCTCGGCCGCTACATGCTGCCCGACCGCCGGGAATTTCCCTGCCAGGTGATCAACATGTCACCGGGCGGCCTCGCGTTGCTCGCCCCCGGCATCGGCAATGTCGGCGACCGCGTGGTCGCCTATCTCGACCATATCGGCCGCGTCGAGGGCAAGATCACCCGCATCATCGACAACGGCTTTGCCATGACGATCGGGGCGACGCCGAGGAAGCGCGACAAGCTCGCGGCGCAGCTGACATGGCTCGCCAACCGCGATATCCTCAATCTGCCGGAAGACCGCCGTCACGATCGTATCGTGCCGCGCAACCCGATCGCGGTGCTGACGCTCGAGGACGGCACCAAGATGACCTGCCGCATCATCGACCTCTCGCTGTCCGGCGCGGCCATTGCCGCGGAGAACCGGCCGCCGCTCAAATCGACGGTTCTGCTCGGCCGGGTCCAGGGCCGCGTGGTCCGAAACCTCGAAGACGGCTTCGCGCTGGAGTTCCTGCACGAGCAACCGATCGAGACTCTCGAAGAGAGCGTTACCGCGCGGTAAAGCGCAACCGCGCCAAAACCCCTGTATTTCCAGCCTCGAAGGCGGCCTCCGCGATGCGGACGCCGCCTTTTTCGTGCCTCGCGACGGCTCCGGCGTGGGTTAACGCGCGCGCCGTTTGCGGAGGGAAATGGCGGTTCCGCCAGCATTTCCGGGTTAATCGATAAAATTTGAATCAATTGCAGTTGTTTCAAATTTTATGAGAATTCGATTCAAGTATAGATCGAATTCGCTCCAGCTTTTACTTGTATTCGTCTCGACTTGACTTGGCTGACTTAGCGGCAACTCAAAAGCTCCGTGCGAAATGTGGTCCCAACAAGAAACGGGGGCCGCAATGTTTGACTTCAGGGGACAGGGGAAGGGTCTGGCGATCGCCGCCATGCTCTTCGGGATCAGCGCGGCAGCGCAGGCCGGCGAAGGCCGTCTGCTCTACGCGAGCCTCGGTGACACCACGCGTGCACCGATCGGCTGGGTCGAGTTCTGCGCGGACAATGCCGCCCAGTGCCAGGGCGCACCGACGCAGCCGCGCGACATCGTGATGTCGCAGGCTGCATGGCGCGACCTCGTCAAGGTCAATCGCTGGGTCAACGAGACCGTCAAGCCTTTGACCGACCAGGAGCACTGGGGCGTGATCGAGAAGTGGTCGCTGCCGACCGACGGTTACGGCGACTGTGAGGACTACGTGCTGTTGAAGCGCAAGATGCTGATGGATGCCGGCTGGCCCCGCGAGGCCCTGCTCATCACCGTCGTGCGCGACAAGAAGGGCGAAGGACACGCGGTGCTGACGGTGAAGACCGACAAGGGCGAGTTCGTTCTCGACAATCAGAACGAGAACGTCGTCGCCTGGACGGAGACCGGCTACCGCTTCGTCAAGCGCCAGTCGCAGAGCGATCCCAACGTCTGGGTCTCGCTCGGCGATACCAGGCCGGCGGTCTCCACCGCCAGCGCAAGAGACTAGGCAAGAGATTAGAAACGAGACAACAGGTTACGCGACCCGGTCACATCCCCACCCCTCCCCGTCCCAGACCGGTTCGCGCGCGGCCAGGCTTCCCCCAAAGCCTGGCCGCAACTTTTTTGGGGCTGCGAGACGCGCTCAGTCCTGCGGTGTCGGCCGCGACCAGGGCACACGTGCGCGGGTGAAATCGCGCCAGCTGCCTTGCAAGACGGGCTGCACGCCGACCGATGCGCGCGCCTGCCAGCCGGCAATCGCCGCCGCGGCGATGGCGCTGTCGGGCTCGGCATCGAGCCCCTCCAGCAACGAGGCCGTGACCGCCATGTCGTTGAAGGCGCCGAGCTGCTCCTGCAGATCGGCAAGCCGGCGCGAGAAGCGTCTCGTCGACTTGCGGTCCTCATACAGCGGCAGCAGGAATTCGCCGAGATAGCGCAGCCGCTTGGTCGCGAGCCGGACCCTGTGCAGCTCCTCGATCGTGAGCGACTTGAAGCGGCGGCCGCGCCTCAGCACCTTCGCGTGCTGCTCCGACAGGATGCGCTGCGCGAAGTTGACGGCGGGCTCGGCGAGCCGGCCGAGATCTTCGGCGGCCACATCGTTGCGCCATCCGCGCGTCTCGATCCAGTGGCCGAGGCCGATCAGGAATACGGCGCAGCGGCGATCGTCGAGCGCATGATGCGCCCCGCGATAGGCATCGGACTGGCGCCTGGCGGCAGCGCGGCCGAGCGCATCGAAGCCTGCCACCGCAGGACAGGCTGTTGCGACCGCCGGCAAGGTCTCGAGCCGGAACACATCCCAGTCGCGCGCAGCGGACAATGCCTGCGCCAGCCATTTCGCTTCCGAGCGCAGCGCGTCGAGATCGCTGAGCGCGCCGACCGATCGCATCAGATCCAGCGCCGATCGCAACCGGCGCAGCGAGACGCGCAGCTGGTGCACGCCTTCCGGATCGCGGCCGTCCTCGGCCGCGGGCAGCGACTGAAGCAGATGAAGGAAGCAGGAGCGCAGGATCGTCGCGAAGGCTTCGTCGAGCGTCACCGACGGATCGAGGCGAAGTTTGCGCGGCCGTCGCGCCGACGGCGGCAGATCGGCGGCAAGGTCGAAGCCGCGCGCCGACTTGCTGCGGATCGACGGCTTCACCGCCCCCTGCTCCGCAAGCAGCAAGGCAACATCGTAGATCGTGCTCGCGCTACCGCTCTTGAGCTCGAGCTCGATCTCGCTCACCGGCAGCGAACGGTCGCCGGCCGTCAGCCGGCCCTGGTCGAATGCGACTTCCACCACGCCGGTCGGCAGGTCGATCATCCGTGCATGCCGATGGATGTCGGCGGTGAACACGGCTTCGAGCGGATGCGTTTGAAGGGAGCCGCGAAGCTTCTCCGGAAAGAAAGGCATCGCCAGAGCGAAATCGGGAGCAAGCGACGGCACGCTGGCCTCCCACTCGCCACGGCGCAGCGGATCGTCGGCAGCCTCGGTCTTCACGGTCTGCACGAAGCGCGCACCATTCTGGCGAACGCGCAGGCTCAGGCCGTTGCGCCGAAGCGTCCGCTGCGGCGTGTCGTAATAGACGGACTTGAGATGCTTGCGCACGCCCTTGTTGCGCGCGTTGGCCGCGATGACGGGCGCGGCGTCGAAATCCGCGATGCGATCGGCATCGACGAGAAGCTTGAGCTCGATCTCGCCGGCGGGATGCGCGGCAACCGTCGACTGAGCTGCTTGCGGCGTGGGCGTCGTGTCTTGCGATGGCGTCTGATCGATCACAGCGCCCTCGACGACCGCAGGTTCCGCGCCGGGCTCGGCCGGTTCAATGTGCCTGAGGAAGCCGGCGATAACTTGCGTTCTCTTGTTGTCTTTTGGGACAGGAATCCCGTGCGGCGCGCTCACAGTTTTGCACGCCGGCGTAGCGTCTGATTTCAGCATTTCCGGAGACATGACAGTTCGATGACAGAGCGCCAGCATATAGCCTGTCAGGCCCGCGAGGAATAGTCACGTTACGTCGCGCGGCGTGATCGTCGACTGTCATAATTCGTCGCGACGTTGCGAGCTAAATTGCTGCAGAGATTCGCGGGCGATCGAATTGATAGCGAATCTCGCCACTCTCGAAACCAAGACGAACGCATCAGCGAACCTGACTCATGCTGGCCGAGAAATTCTTTCTGGTTTTGGAGACGCTTAGAAGTCACGCCTCCGATGACCGACCCGATATTGTGACAAGCTCCGCGCCGTCTCCTGCCGTCCTGCAAACCGCAACTGCTTCGCAATGCAAGAAGCAGGTTCCCGACGATCAGGAATAGAAGCAATCCAGTCCGGACGATCGTGCCCTGGTGCTGCGCGCGCTCAGGAACCCAGCACATCCGCGAGCCGCAGTTCGTCGGCGGCGGGATCTTTCAAGAACAGCTCGGCCTCGATCTCGTTCAGATGCGAGAGCATCTGCGCGCGTGCCCTCGCCTTGTCGCGTTCGCGGATCGAGGTGACGATCTCGGCGTGATGATCGGTGCCGCAGGCCGGCGTGTCGTGGCGGCGGTAAAGCAGGATGATCAGCGAGGAACGCGCGATCAGCTCCTTGAGGAAACCGAGATAGATGCTGTGGCCGCTCATCTCGGCGACGAGCTTGTGAAATTCGCCGGAGAGTCGGACCGAAGCCCGCGCATCGCCGCGCCGCTCGGCCTCGCGCTCCTCGGCAAGATGCCGGCCGAGACGATCGAGCCATGCCGGCGATGCTGCATCGATGGCGTGATCGACGATGGTGGGCTCGATCAGGCGGCGCGCCTCGAAGACTTCGCGGGCATCGGCCGGCGTCGGGCGCGCGACGAAGGCGCCGCGGTTCTTCTCGATGCTGACGATGCCCTCATGCGCGAGCTGCTGCAGCGCGGTGCGGACCAGCGTGCGGCTCGCGCCGTAAATCTCGCCGATCTCGTCCTCGCCGAGCTTGGTGCCCGGCAGCAGGCGATGCTCGAGGATTGCGGCGGTCACCCCCTCCCGGATGCGGCCGACGCGATCGCTCGCATCTGGCACGTCGGATTTGGGGCGGGACTTGGCGGCCATGGTGCGTGGGCTCGATCGACGACGTTCGCTTCGAATGTTAGTCGACGAGCTGTATCCAATCACAGGCGAAACTTTATACAATCGGCGCCCGTTTTGTGTGCAGGCAATAGTGTGCGCGGCAGGTAGCCCGATCTCCGGGATTCGATCTAACGATCTGACTCCGCTGCACAGTTCCGGAATTTGGCCTCCGGACGGGCGGTTGGCACGGACCTTGCGGAGAGAGGCCCAAGCACCGCCTCCCTGGACATGCCATGGCCACTCCCGCCGCCCTCGAACTGGTCGCCGTCACCAAGCGCTACGACACCACGCTGGCGGTCGACACCGTCAATCTGAAAATCCCGGCCGGCACCTATTGCTGCCTGCTCGGCCCGTCCGGCTGCGGCAAGACCTCGACCCTGCGCATGATCGCGGGCCACGAGGCGGTCAGCGAAGGCGACATCATCCTCGGCAACCAGAACGTCACCGATTTGCCGCCGGCCGAGCGCGGCACCGCGATGATGTTCCAGTCCTACGCGCTGTTTCCGCATCTGTCCGTGATCGACAACGTCGCCTTCGCCCTGAAGATGCGCGGCATCGACAAGCCGACGCGGCACAAGCGCGCCGGCGAATTGCTCGAGCTCGTCGCGATGAGCCAATATGCAGGCCGCCTGCCCGCGCAACTCTCCGGCGGCCAGCAGCAGCGGGTGGCGCTGGCGCGCGCGCTAATCACCGAGCCGCAGATCCTGCTGCTCGACGAGCCGCTGTCGGCGCTCGATCCGTTCCTGCGGGTGAAGATGCGCGGCGAACTGAAGCGTCTGCAGCGCGAGCTCGGCATCAGCTTCATCCAGGTCACCCACGGCCAGGAAGAAGCGATGGCGCTCGCCGACCACATCGTGGTGATGAACCAGGGCAAGATCGAGCAGCAGGGCACAGCCCGCGAGATCTTCCACCACCCCCGCACCGAATTCGTGGCGCGCTTCATCGGCGGCCACAACGTGCTCAGCGACGCCGGCAACCTCATCGCCGTGCGCGCCGATCAGCTCGGCATCGTGCCGTTCGCTGACGGCGCGTTCGGCGCGCCGGCGCTGCTGACCCAGACCGAGTACCAGGGCTCCTACATCGCCGTCTCGCTCACGCTGGACGACGGCACCGCCCTGTTCTCCCACGTTCCCGAGGCCGCGTTCGACGTCCACCCGTTCCGTCCGGGCGATCGCGTGCTGGCCACCTGGGACCCCGCCAAGGCGCAACGCCTGCAATAGCGCCGATCGATCACTGGAAATGCGCAACAGAGGAGTGACTGACATGAGCAAGATCACTGGGACGAAGGGCGTCAGCCGCCGCACGCTGCTCAAAGGCACAGCCGGTCTCGCCGGCCTTGCCGCCGGCTCCGGCGCCATCACCGGTTTTCCCTATGTGAAGTCGGCCGACGCAAAGGTGCTGCGCTATCTCGGCACCGCCGTGAACGAGGGCGACGACATCTCCAAGCAGTGTCTGAAGGACACCGGCATCAAGATCGAATACATCACCGCGACCACTGACGACGTCACCAAGCGCGTGATGACCCAGCCAAACTCCTTCGACGTGCTCGACACCGAATATTTCTCGCTGAAGAAGATCGTTCCGTCGGGCAACATCCTTGCGCTCGATGCGAAGAAGATCAAGGAATTCGACAACATTACGCCCGTCTTCACCAAGGGCGAGACGCCCGGCGGCAAGAAGATCGGCGGCCAGGGCACCGCGCCGTGGAAGGTGCTCTACCTCGAAGGCAAGGATTCCAAGAAGTTCGCGACGTCGGCGACCGAGTTCGTCACGCTGATCCCGACCGTCTACAACGCCGACACGCTCGGCATCCGCCCCGACCTGATCAAGCGTCCGATCAGCTCCTGGTCCGAGCTGCTCAATCCCGAATTCAAGGGCAAGGCTTCGATCCTCAACATCCCCTCGATCGGCATCATGGATGCCGCGATGGTCGTTGAAGCCACCGGCAAGCACAAATATGCCGACAAGGGCAACATGACCAGGGAAGAGATCGATCTCACCATGAAGGTGATGACCGAAGCCAAGAAGGCCGGCCAGTTCCGCGCGTTCTGGAAAGACTTCAACGAGAGCGTCAACCTGATGGCGTCAGGTGAAACTGTCATCCAATCGATGTGGTCGCCGGCGGTGACGAAGGTGCGCTCGATGGGCATCGCCTGCATCTTCCAGCCGCTGAAGGAAGGCTACCGCTCCTGGGCGTCGGGCTTCTGTGTCTCCAAGGGCGTGTCTGGCGCGAAGCTCGACTGGGCCTACGAGTTCGTCAACTGGTTTCTATCAGGCTATGCCGGCGCTTATCTCAACCGCCAGGGCTATTACTCCGCCGTGCTCTCCACCGCGAAGGCGCATATGGAGCCCTACGAGTGGGCCTACTGGATGGAAGGCAAGCCCGCCGAGAAGGACATCAAGGCGCCCGACGGCTCGCTGCTGGAGAAGGCCGGCGCGGTGCGCGACGGCGGCTCCTATGAGGACCGCATGGGCGGCGTCGCCTGCTGGAACGCGGTGATGGACGAGAATGACTACATGGTCCGCAAATGGAATGAGTTCATCGCGGCGTAACGCGGATGTCGGAAGAAGTCCTGCAACAGGCATCCCCGGGCTTGATCCCGGGGTCAGGCACGGTGCGCGCGGCCAAGCCGACGCGCCTGTCGCCGTCGTTCATCTCCTGGCTTCAGGCCGGGCCGATGATGCTGGTGTTTCTCGCCTTCTTCCTCATTCCGCTCGTCTTCGTCGTCATCGTCTCGTTCTGGGACTACAACGAGTACCAGTTGCTGCCGGCGTTCTCCGGCCGCGGCTACACCGACACATTCGAGGGCTGCATCGCGCAGCTCCCCGATCTCTGCACCATCGGCAAGACCTATCTGAAGACCCTCAAACTCTGCTTCATGGTCTGGGGGATCACGCTGTTCATCGGCTTCTGGGTCGCCTATTTCCTCGCCTTCCACGTCAGGTCCAAGACCTGGCAGATGGGATTGTCGCTGCTCTGCACGATCCCGTTCTGGACCTCCAACGTGATCCGCATGATCGCCTGGATTCCGCTGCTCGGCCGCAACGGCCTCGTGAACTCAGGCCTGATCAAGACGGGCCTGATCAACCATCCCGTCGAATGGCTGCTGTTCTCCGAATTCTCCGTGGTGCTGGCCTTGGTGCACCTCTTCACCTTCTTCATGGTGGTGCCGATCTTCAATTCGATGATCCGCATCGACAAGTCGCTGATCGAGGCCGCCTATGACGCCGGCGCCACCGGCTTCCAGACACTGGTCAACGTCATCATTCCCTTGGCCAAGCCCGGCATCGTGATCGGCTCGATCTTCGTCATTACCATCGTGATGGGCGACTTCATCACCATCGGCGTGATGGGCGGACAGCAGATCGCGGCCGCCGGCAAGATCATCGAAACGCGGGTCAATGCGCTGCAATTCCCGGCTGCTGCCGCCAACGCGGTGATCCTGCTCGTCATCACCTTCCTGATCATCACCATGATGTCGCGCATCGTGGACATCAAGAAGGAGCTCTAGAGCATGAAGGAAGGACGCCCGCGGTCGTTCTACGTGCTCGCGATCTTCTTCGCGGCCTATGTGCTGTTTCTCTACGGTCCGATGATCGCGATCTACGTGCTGTCGTTCCAGGGGCCGCAGGGCGGACTCACCTTCCCGATGAACGGCGTCTCCACATTCTGGATCGCAAAGCTGTTCCAGGGCACCGGCATCGTCGATCTCGGCGCAGCCTTCCGCCGCTCACTGCTGCTCGGCGTGATCGTGATGATTGTCACCGTCGTGCTGTCGGTCGCCGCCGGCATGGCGTTCCGCCGCAAGTTCAGGGCGCAGAGCATCCTGTTTTATTCGGCGATCGCGAGCCTCATCGTTCCTTCGATCATCACCTCGCTCGGCATCTCGCTGGAATTCCGTATCATCGACGATCTGATCAAGGCGCATTGGAACGAGAATTTCGAGACGTCGATGGGCCTGCTCACCTCGGGGCTCGGCGCGCATCTGACCTGGACGCTGCCGTTCGGGCTTCTGATCATGTTCGCGATCTTCAACCGCTTCGATCCCAGGCTGGAAGAAGCCGCGCGCGATTTCGGCGCGACGCCCTGGCAGACCTTCCGTCATGTCGTGCTGCCGATCATCCTGCCCTCGGTGATCGGCATCGGCCTGTTCGGCTTCACGCTGTCCTGGGACGAGCTCGCCCGCTCCAGCCAGGCGATCGGCGCGGTGAATACATTGCCCCTCGATCTTCAAGGCCTCACCACCACGGTGACGAACCCTGATATTTATGCGCTCGGCACGGTGATCTCGGCGGTGTCGTTCACGGTGATCACGCTTGCGCTCGGCACCATCCACATGCTCAACAAGCGGCAGGCGGCCAAAGGATCGGACGCCGGCAAAGGGCTCGTCTGATCGCGATGCGACTGCACATCGTCAATCCCAACACCACCGCGTCCATGACGGCGAAGATCGCCGCTGCGGCGCGCACAGTTGCGCTGCCCGGCACCGTGATCGACGCGCGGCAGCCGGCGATGGGCCCGGTCTCGATCGAGGGATTTTACGACGAAGCCTTCGCCGTGCCCGGCATGCTCGGCTGCATCCGCGAGGCGGACCGCGACGGTGCCGAGGCGCACATCATCGCCTGCTTCGACGACACCGGTCTCGATGCCGCGCGCGCGGTCGCAAAGGCCCCCGTGATCGGCATCGGTGAAGCCGGCTTCCACATGGCGAGCCTGATCGCCGCGCGCTTCGCCGTGGTGACGACGCTCGGTGTCTCCATCGTGCCGATCGAGCACAATTTACGAAAATACGGCCTCGCCGATCGCTGCGCCCGCGTCCGCGCCGCCGATGTCCCGGTGCTGGCGCTGGAACAGCGCATCGCCGAGGCGCTCGGCAAGATCTCCACGGAGATCACGGCCGCGATCCGCGACGACCGCGCGGAGGCCATCGTGCTCGGCTGCGCCGGCATGGCCGATCTCGCCAGCGAGCTCGCCGCCACCCACGGCCTGCCGGTGATCGACGGCGTCGCTTCTGCTGTGACGCTGGCGGAATCTCTGGTCCGGCTGGGGCTGAAGACGTCGCGGCTGGGGCCCTATGCGGCGCCGCGCGCCAAGGCCTATGCAGGGCCGTTCTCGCAGTTCGAGCCGTAGGCTCGGAGCCGTCCGGGGCGTATGAACAGCTTGCGGCCGGTGACCTCCGATGAGGCTCGCCGGCCGCCGATGGCTGGTTCGCGAAATCCAGATCGCGCTACTCCGTTTGCTCCACCGCCGCCGGCATCTTCGCCACCGACATCAGGGATCGCGAGACCTGGTTGAGCAACTGATCCGCATTCTCCTCCTCCGCCAGCGACTTTGACAGCAAGGCGACGATGGCGCTGTGGCGCAGCTGCTGGGCGAGGTTGCGCGCGGTGGTGTAGCCGGCGATCTCGTAATGCTCGACGCGCTGTGCCGCGCCGATCAAGGCGAGATCGGCGGCCGCATCTTCCTTTTTTTCGCTCTCCTCGATGATCTCCTGCCCTTCCTCGACGAGGCCCATCATGCCCCTGCAGGGCTTGGCCCGCGCAGTCTTGCCGAGCATTTCGAAGCATTCGTTGATGCGCTCGATCTGGGCCTCGGTCTCGGCGAGATGCAGCTCGAACAGCTCGCGCAATTGATCGAAGCGCGCCGCCTCCGCCATTTTCGGCAGCGCTTTTGTCAGTTGCTTCTCGGCGTGAAGGATATCGCGAAGCTCGTCGAACAGGAGATCGCCGAGCCCGGTCTCGTCCACGGGCGGAGAGCTCTCGGTCACGATGGCGCTCGCCGGCCCGGGTTCACCGGCCTGGATTGCAGGCGATTCCGTGAAGACCCAGTCGCCGCCCTCGTTCCAGGGGCCGCGGGTGTCGATCTCGCCGTGGTCGCCGGCACCCGTCGAATCGTTGAAGAACTGGTCGACCAGACCCGGCGTCGGCGCGAGGCGGCCGATACTGAAGGCAGGCTTTTCCATGCTTTCAAGCGCCAGCGCAAACGCCTTCATATGGGTGATCTCGCGCGTCATCAGGAACTGCAGCGCGTCCTTGGTGCCAGCGTCGTCGCAGAAATTGATCAGCCGCTCGTAGACGATCTTGGCACGCGCTTCCGCAGCGATATTGCTGCGCAGATCGACATCCAGCTCCCCGGTGATCTTCAGATAGTCGGCAGTCCAGGCATTGCCCTGCGAATTGAACAGATTGACGCCGCCGCCTCCCGCGATCGCGATCAGCGGATCGGCTTCGGCCGCCTGACGGTCGAATTTCGACGGCTTCAAATGCATGCGCGCCAAAGTGCCGACGACTTCAAGATGGCTCAGCTCTTCCGTGCCGATGTCCATCAACAGATCCTTGCGGTCAGGGTCTTCGCAGTTGAGGCCCTGAATTGAGTATTGCATGGCGGCCGCCAGCTCGCCGTTGGCGCCGCCGAACTGCTCGAGCAGCATGTTGCCGAAGCGAGGGTCCGGCTCGTCGACGCGAACGGTGAACATCAGTTTCTTGACGTGGTGATACATAGGGAAGAGGCCTCGGGCTTGGGGACGGATCGATTCCCGAACAAGCGCGCGTTGTGGTTGTTCCTATCGCGATCGAAGAGCCGCATCGTCGCGGCAAGGCGTGATGTCTTGCGATTGCGAACGGACGAAGCCGGATCAGATGAAGGACGTTCGACGCGAAGGCGCAGGCGTTGTCGCGTCGCGGAGCGCGGCCGAACCGTCGCGGGGATACGCATCCGTAGTTTTACGGAGATCAACTTCGATGAGCCGGCCGCCGGGCCGAAAGGACTGGACCGCTTATCTTTTTCCACCCTCAGCCTCTTTTTGGTCCCAATTGTTGCCGATCAGTAACACTTTCGGGACCCTCCCGGCCGCGCCTTGTTCTGCGTTCCCGTGCTGCCGCTCTTCGCCACTCACCAAGTTTCAATTTGGGTTTTGTCAGCGATGATCGATCTCGCCCAGGACACACCGTCCAACCCCCTGCTTCGCCTTGGCGCCCAGCCGATCGCGCTGACCGCCGCCGCCCTCCTCCTGCTGATCGCCGGCGTGACCTCGATCGCGATCTGGCGGGCCTATACCGGCGCCTCGCCGGAGCCCGACCGGGTGGTGGCCTCGCGGCAGCTTCAGGCCCGGACCGCTCAGGCCTCCGAGCAACTGGTCGAGAAGACCAAGGGGCTGGAGGCGACCCAGCAGGAATCGATCGACCAGCTCCAGGTGGTGCAGGACCAGCTCCAGACCATGAAGCGGCTGATGGCGGCGCAGCAGGCCGACACCAAGCGCCTGTCCGAACAGGTGGCATCGCTGAACGAATCCATCGACGGCCTGCGGCAATCGTTTGCCAGCGCACGATCGACCGACGTCGAGACCCCCACGGTTACCCGCAGGAAACCGGTGCGGCATCGCGTCCACGCCAGCGCACGTAAGCGCTCGCGCGGCTGAGCACCTCACAACGGGACTAATTTTTCCGACTTGTGAACTGGATCACATTCGTCCGTATGATTCCGCGCGATGCTTGCGGCTACCGGATGGCGTGAGCCGATTTCAATGTCCGGGGCTGGCAAGGTCGTTGACGGTATACTGCGTCAACGGCCTTGTTTTTTGGTCGGTCAGCCTCGCGCCAAGGCGCATTTCAAGGCGCTATTCGCAGACGTCCACACGGCGATACCGCCATCCCGCAGGCGTCCTGACGCGCTTGCGCACGACGTAGCAGCCGCCATAGCCATCATTGTAGGCAGGACCATAGTCGTCGGGAACGGCGTAATAGGGGTAGCCGTAACCGTAGCCGTAATAGCCGCCGTACAGGCCGGCGCCTGCGATGCCCGCCCCGATCCCCACTCCCGGCCAGAAGCCGCCGCCGTGCCAGTGGCCGCCATGGCCCCAGCCGCCACCGTGGCCCCAGCCACCGTGCCCGAATCCCCGCGCCTCGGCCGCCTGTGGCACCGACAGCCCGATCACTGCTACGGCCAGCGCCGCCATCATCATCCTGCGTAACATCACTCGATTCCTCCGCGTGGACACGCTCCACGCTCAAAGCAGGGACCAAGCTAACGTCAGCAGGGCATTCCGGACAGCCACCCTGCCTCACTTCCGCGCGAGCATTCAGCAACCGCGGCAGATGCTCTTGAGCTTCTTGTCGAGGATACGGTTCTCGGCGGCGACGGCGGCATCCGTCCCGCCGCCGGTGGCGGCGCCGCCTCCACCGCCGGGACCTGACGACTGAGCCGTGCCGAGGCTGTTGGTGCCGGGCGGTGGGGCCGGCGAATTGGCGACGCCCCCGGTCGATCCCGCGGAGCCACCACTCGATCCGGCAGACCCGCCGGCCGCCTGCGCGAAGGCAATTGCGGGCATCGCCGCGAGCGCGAAGATCAGAATCATGGTCTTGAGTGAAGCGGTTGCGGAGGATGCGGCCATCGGAAATCTCCTTCACCGGTCAACCGCCGCTGCGAAGTCCGGTTCCGGAACAATTGCCACCGCACCAGCTTGAAGGTTTGAGGAGACCAGTCACGATGAGAGATCGCGATCCCTTCGCGGAGGGCCAACGCGCCGCGCGCGAGAACATTCCGGCCGAGGCCAATCCCTACCAGAACGGCAGCGACGAGCATGCCCTGTGGGCCGCCGGCCACGAGAAGATCGCCGGCACCATCGAAGCGGGCGAATCCGAAGGCGGCTGACGCGCCGTGTCGGCGGCGCGCCGACAATTACGCGGCCGCGACCAGTGCCTCGGTACGATCCTCGACCATCGTCACGAACATGTGGGACTCTTCGTTGGCGCCGCCGATCTGCACCCGGCGGGCCGAGATCACACGGCGGCCACGCGTGGGATTGTCGATGGTGTCGACGATCGGTTCGAGCTGCTGCTTCTGCGCGAGCAGCTGCTGATCGCGCCGCTCGATCAGCGCTGCCGCCTCCGCGGAGAACAATTCCCGCGCGGTCTTGCCGATGATCTCGCCACGCGACATTCCGATCATCTTCTCGGCAGCCTTGTTGACGAAGACGTAGCGCAAATTGCGCGCGTCCTTGGCGATGATGCCCTCGGCCACGTTCTCGATGATGGTGGCGAGGAAGCGCTCCATGCGCTCGAGAATGCGCTCACGCTGACGCTGCTCGGTGACGTCCTCCTGCACCGACACCCAGCCGCCGCCGTCCATCGGTCGCTCGTAGATCTTGATGCTGCGGCCGTCGTTCAAGGCGATCTCATAGGCCGTCGGCTCGCGCCTGGCGATCCGGCCGAGCACCGCCGCGACGTATTTCGTGACGTCGCCATTGAACAGCCCGCTCTTGACCCGGTGCTCGAGGATTTCCTCGAGGGTCGATCCGGCCTGGATCGTCTCGGGCAGATTGTAGATCTGCCGGTACTTCGAGTTCATCGCGACCACGTTGGCCTTGCCGTCCAACATGATCAGGCCCTGCGGCATGCTGTTGATCGCAGCCGAAAGCTGCCACTTCTTGGCCTGGTACTTGTCGTTGAACGTGTCGCGCTCGGTCCTCGCCGCGTCGCGTGCCTGCGCCGTGCCGAGCTCGAGCTCCTCGAGCTCGAAGATGCGCGCCACGGCGTCGCGGAAATTCTGCACCGCACGGGCAAGACGTCCGATCTCGTCGTGACGGCCGAGATGCGGCACCTCGCTCTTGACGTCGCCCTGCGCGATCCGGTCGGTCGCCTGCGTGATATCGGCCAGCGCGCCGACCACGGAGCCGCGCATGACGACGACGTTCAGTCCCGCGAACAGCAGTGCCGCGAGCCCGAGCGCGAACAGATAGGCCGCCGCGTAGCGGTTCTCGTCGGCGAGCGCGTCAGCATCGAGGGCGCGCTGCCTGTAGATCTGCTCGAGCGCTTCGAGGTCTGTGTTGAGCTGGCTGCGCAGCGTCCGGTTGGCGGTGTTGTCGCCCCACTCGCGCGCCGCCGCGGAGCTGATCTCGACGCCGCGCCGCACCAGCTCCTTGCGGAAATCGATGAATTGCGCGATGCGCTGGCGGAAGGCGGCGAACAGCTCGGCATCGTCATTGCCGACGGTGCGCTCCATGCTCTTCACCGCGTCGGCCAGCTCGCGGTTACGCTGGTTCAGCCTATCCGCGAACGGCATCATCGCCCGACGATCGGTGGACATGTAGATGCCGCGCGACTCCATCACGACGGCGTAGATCAGCGCGTTGATGCGCCCCACGGTGATCGCCGCCTCCGCGGAGGAGACATGCATGTGGCGATACGTCGTCTGCAGACGTACGGTCTGCACCGACATCACCAGCAGGAATGTGGTGACGATCGCGAGGAAGGCGGCAATGCTGTAGACCTTCTCCGCGACGCTCAGCGTGTCGGCGCCGCGCGCGAGGCGAACGAACTTCTTCAATAAATTGGTTCCGGCGACGAGGCCGGATGCCGGTGCCGCAGCATTCATGGCGCAGCTCCCCCTGGTTGAAAACACCCCACGATACCGGTGCGGCGCTAGCGGAGGCTTAATGTTTCAACCGGTATTTTTACGGCGTGGAACCCGTTTGCGCGGGACCGGGCAGATACCGCCCGAGCGTCAACCGATCCGCTTCAGGCCCTTTTTGAAGCGCGGACCGTTGGCGACATAGAACCTGGCCGCACTTCCCATGCGCTGCACCTGTGCATCGTCGAGCGTGCGGAGCACGCGCGCCGGCGAGCCGATGATCAGGGAGCGTTCGGGAAATTCCTTGCCTTCGGTGATGACGGAGCCGGCGCCGACGATGCTGTTGCGGCCAATCCTGGCGCCGTTCATCACGATCGAGCCCATGCCGACGAGAGCGCCCTCCTCGATGGTGCAGCCGTGCAGGATGACGTTGTGGCCGACCGTGCAGTTCTTGCCGATGAGAAGCGGGAAACCGAGGTCGGTGTGGCAGGTCGAGCCGTCCTGCACATTGGCGCCCTCGCCGATCTCGATCCACTCATTGTCGCCGCGCAGCACCGCGCCGAACCAGACGCTCGCGCCCGGCTTCAGGCGCACGCGGCCGATCACGGTCGCAGTCTCGGCGATGAAGTAATTGCCGTCGGCGGGAAGGTCGGGCGCCTGCCCGTCGAGCTCGTAGATCGCCATGGAGGTCTCCTGTCACGTCGACCACAGGCATAGCCAAACCGCAGCGTTGACGCAAAGGGCCGCCCGTTTCGGCAGCGGCCAGGGCGCCGGCATCAAGCCAGAACGCCGGCCGCGCGCAGCGTCATCAGGAAGAAGGTGCCGCTCATCATGCTCCAGAAGCCGGCGATGAGGGTCGCCATCATCACGAATTCCACGCGGCGGCTTTCCACCCGCATGCCGCGCAGCGTGTTGCGCATGATGATGAAGGGCGCGGCGAACACCAGGAACGGAACCGCCGCGAAGGTCTTCGGCGCCACGCCGTCCTGCAGCAGGCCGAAGCCGGCGGGCCGCTGCGCGAGCGCCTGGTATCCGTTCACGAGCGCGCCCGCGAGCGCGAAACCGATGCAGATCGAGAAGAGGGTATTGAAAGCTTCAGGTGTCATCGGAACGGTCCGCCCTTACGCAACGCCACCGCCTTCCTGTGACAAAAAGGGCTGGTTAACGCTACATTATCCTTAAGGGAAGGTTAACGCCGCCGCCCCGCCCGCGCAGGGCGGCCCACGCGCCCCGCAGGTGCGGAACGCTGCGCGAAATCGCCGCCGCGTGGCATATTCGCCGCTGATTCGTCGGCCACCGGCCGACGTCCGGCTCGACCTCGCGCAAGCTCATGACGATGTTTACGGCAGCTCCCCTCGGATCCCCACGCACGCGCCCCCGGGCGCATGTCGTGCCGATCCTGCTCGGCAGCGCGGCGGCGATGGGCGCGGTCGCGCTGGTCGCCTATCTGTTGTGGCCGACCTGGGGCTCGGGCGGCGCGAACGCTCCCGACAAGCTGCCGGTCAGCGTGGGCGGCACGCTGTTCAACCTGCCGGTAACCGCGATCCGCATGAAGATCCAGCGCCACTCCGGACCGCAGGAGCGCATCGATCTCGACTTCCTCTATCCCTCGCTGGAGCCGCCCGGCGCGCCGAAACACGTCACCGCCGACACCGTGGAAGCGGCGGTGCAATCGATCGACCGCATCTTCCTGTCGATCGCTGCGCATCACGATGCGCTCTCGCCGGAGCAGCGCACGGCCACGATCTATCCGCGCTATCTCGACCCATCCGCAGCGACGCCCGCGGACGGCCTGACGATGCGAATGTTCCGCACCGAGACGCCTTACGGCAGCGAGGATTTCTATTCCGCGGCAAGCCCGGCGCTGACCGCGCGATGCACGCGCGATGCGGCGACGCCCGGTATGTGCCTGTCGGAGCGCCGCGTCGGCGGCGCCGACCTCACCTTCCGCTTTCCGCGCAGCTGGCTGTCGCAGTGGCGCGAGGTGGCGGAGGCGATGGACAGGCTGACCGCACAGCTGCGCGGACCCAAGGGCTGAGCGGGGCCGTCCGGTCGCCGATGCCACTGCGCGGCTGCGACTTCCAGGAAGACATCACGCATGAGGCCACAGGCCGTTCAAACGCCGCTCTTGTCGCGATCGGCCCAGCGATAGCGCGGCAGATCCAGCTTGTCGGCAATATCTCGGCCGATGGCCAGTCGCGCCGCGCCCGGCAACGAGAACGCCCTCACGATCTGATTGCGAAACCACAATCCCCACGACGTCCGCGGCGCAAACGCCGTGGCGAAGCGCTCCGCTCCACGCTGCTTGGCGCCGATATAGCCGCGAAGGCGGGTCTGGTAGGCGCTGAATGCTTCCTCGTGGCGTCCCTCGGCGCGTGCGAGCTCGCCCGCAAGCACATAGGCGGAGATCATGGCCAGAGCCGAGCCCTGCCCCGCAAGCAGCGACACGCAGAAGGCCGCATCGCCAATCAGCGCAATGCGGCCGCGCGACCAGCTGCCCATCCTGATCTGGCTGACCCGATCGAAATACAGCTCATCGGCGCGATCGAGCTCGTTTCGGATCGCCGGCCACTCCCATCGCGCACGGCCATAGAGGTCGCGCAGCTTTGCTTTCTGGTCGGCAGGCGTGCCCGGCCATCCAGCGGCGGCGTCGGCAAAGACGAAGAGGAACAGCGTTCGATCGCCGTGCAGGGAAAAGCGCCCCATCATGCGGCCCGGCTGCCCATACATGAGATACGTATTCTCGTCGCGAACATCATAGCCGCGGGCCTCGAATGCAGCGACGACGTAGCCGAGATGCCGTTCGAAAGCCTGTTGCGGGCCGAACGCAAGGCGCCGCACCGTCGAATGCAGCCCGTCGGCACCGATCACGAGATCGAAGCCGCGCTCGCCACCCCGCCGCAATTGTACCCTGACCTCGTCGGCGCGCTCTTCGAGTGCAACGATCTCGTCATCGAAGATGATTTCGGTGGAGTCACTGATCGTCCCGTACAGCAGACGCGACAGATCGCTTCGCGCCAGCGTAATGTAGCGTCCGCCCGTCAGTTCGTCGAACACGCGCGTGCCGAAACCGGCAATACGCCGCCCGCCATCATCGACGATCCGCATCTCCTGCGCATGATAACCGACGTCGTCGATTGCGGGCAGCAGCCCCATCCGTTCGGCGATGTCGTAACCCACTCCCCAGAAATCGATGACATAGCCGCCGCGACGAAGCGCGGGCGCGCGCTCGACCAACGTCGGCGCGTAGCCGGCCGCCTTGAGCCAATAGGCAATGGTCGGCCCTGCGATCCCCGCCCCGGAGATCAGCACTGTCTGCATTGAGGCAATATGGAAAATGCGGCGGCTGATCGCACCGCCGCGTCAGACACGAATTGGTGAAACTTGCGAGTTCCGCATCACCAATCGGTTCGCACTATTCCTGATCGACCAGATCGTCTTCCAGGATCGCCATCTGGAACTGGAACGAGCGATCATCGTCCTCGTCGTCGACGAACAGCACGCCGATGAATTCCTCGCCGATATAGACTTCGGCGGAATCGTCCTTCTTCGGCCGCGGCACGACGCGGATCTTGGGATTGCCGAATACGCGCTTCAGATACGCATCTAACTTTCTGACTTCTTTGACGTCCACGGCAAGTCTCCGATCGAAAATGGCTGGCCGCGTTTTAGGACGAGACGCGACGAACCGCCAGCATGAATTGCCAAAGAATTTGGGGAGGAAAAGGGCCTCAAAAATCCGGCCCTTGCACGCGGGCTCAGAGTCCCATGTCTCAAAGTCCCATGGCGTTGATCATCTGATCCATGGTGCGCGACGGCTCGGCGCAGCCGGCTTCGCCGACGATCTTGGCCGGCACGCCCGCGACCGTGACATTGTGCGGCACGGGCTTGACCACGACCGAACCCGCCGCGATGCGCGCGCAATGGCCGATCTCGATGTTGCCGAGGATCTTTGCGCCGGCGCCGATCAAGACGCCGTGTCGGATCTTCGGATGACGATCCTCGTTCTCCTTGCCGGTGCCCCCTAACGTGACGCCGTGCAGGATCGAGACGTCGTCCTCGATGATCGCCGTCTCGCCGCAGACGAAGCCGGTGGCATGGTCGAGGAAGATGCCGCGGCCGATGCGCGCGGCAGGATTGATGTCGGTCTGAAACACCGCGGAGGCGCGGCTCTGCAGATAGTACGAAAAGTCCTTGCGGCCCTTCAGATAGAGCCAGTGCGCGAGGCGATGGGTCTGGATGGCGTGAAAGCCCTTGAAGTAGAGCAAGGGATCGATGAAGCGCGAGGTCGCGGGATCGCGGTCGTAGACGGCGACGAGATCGGCGCGGAAGGCGTTGCCGATGTCGGGGTCGTCGCGCAGAGCATCCATGTAGGCCTGGCGCACCAGGTCGCCCGACAGCGCGGAGTGATCGAGCCGCTCGGCGACGCGGTGGATCACCGAATCCTCCAGGCGGCTGTGATGCAGCACCGACGAATAGATGAAGGTCGCAAGCTCCGGCTCGCGACGGACGATGTCCTCCGCTTCGCCCCGGATCCGATCCCAGATCGGATCGAGCGATGCGAGCTTTCCGCCGGGATTGACCTGATGCACTGCCATGGATTTGCTCTTCGAATTTGCCCTTTCGGGGGGCTCGTTTGACCGGTTCTATAGCATAGTCTAGGCGACGACGTCCTGACCGGCTTGCCTGAGAGTGAACAGCATCTTGCGCCGCAAAAGCGCGTCAAGATGTTGAAACACCACGGTTTCTTCTGACGCCCCCAAGCGGCAAGGTTGGCTCAAGGTGGTCAGAGTTTTGCCAAATTCAAGCCGGGCGGTGTCAAACTATTGGTGAATTCTCCGCCAACCGTTATTGCGGGCATGATCGACAAGCGAGGACGGGGCCGGATTTGAGCATCACCACCGATCAATTGCGCGCGCGCGCCGCGGATGCGCCTTGGCTGCGTCTGGCGGCGGTGGCCCTGCCCCTGCTGATGATCGCGCCGGCGTTCTGGAACGGCTATCCGCTGTTGCAATGGGATACCGGCGGCTATCTGGCGCGCTGGTATGAGGGATATCTTGTCCCGAGCCGCTCCACCGTGTTCGGCCTCTACCTGCACTACGGCGAGAGTTTCGGCTTCTGGATCAACCTCGCGGTCCAGTCGCTGGCAACGCTGTGGCTGCTGCAGCTTACACTGCGCGTGCTCTCGATGATGCAGACCCTCCGCTTCATCGCAATCAGCCTTGGCCTGATCGTGTCGACCGCGCTGCCCTGGCTTGCGAGCATGCTGCTCACCGACATCTTCGCCGGGCTTTCGGTGCTGTCGCTGTTCCTGCTGATTGTGGGCGCAAACCGCACGTCGGCGCTCGAAAAGATCGCGCTGTTCGTCTTCACCGCCTTCGCCGCGGCAACCCACAGCGCCACGCTCGGCGTGCTGCTCGGCCTTTGCGTCGCGGGCTGGATGGCACGGCCGTTCCTGAAGCAGCGCCTTCCGCTGGCCGGATTGGCGCAGGCCAGCCTCACCATCGTCGCGGGCAGTGTGATGCTGGTCTCGGCGAATTATGCGCTGTCCGGCAAGGTCGCCTGGACGCCCGGCGGCTACGGCGTCGCCTTCGGCCGCATGATGCAGGACGGCATCGTCGCGCAATATCTCAGGGATCATTGCCCGCGCGAACGCTACAAGCTCTGTCCCTATCGCAACGAGCTGCCCGCCACCGCCGACGAGTTCCTGTGGGGCAACAGCATGTTCAACACGCTCGGCCGCTTCGATGGGCTCAACGACGAGATGGGTTACATCGTCGTGCATGCGCTCCAGGACTATCCGGCCTGGCAGGCCGGCGCGGCGCTCCGCGCGATGGGGCAGCAATTGCTGCATGTGGCGACCGGCGAAGGCACCGACGTCTGGATCCCGCACACTCGCGGCATCATCGAGCGCTACATCCCCGCACAGGCCGCGCCGATGCGCGTGGCGCGTCAGCAGAACTGGCAGCTCGACTTCACCGCGATCAACTGGCTGCACGTGCCGGTGGCGCTGGCATCGATGCTGGCGCTGGTCGCGCTGCTCGCCCATGCGCTGGCGACCCGCCGGCTCGACGACCTGACGCTGCTCGCAGCGACCGTGACGCTGGCCCTGCTCGGCAACGCCTTCATCTGCGGCGTGATCTCAGGGCCCCATGACCGCTACGGCGCGCGGATGGTGTGGGTGGCGACGTTTGTGGTGTTGATGGCGGTCGCGCGGCGGTTTGGTGAGGACGCTAAAGAGCGGTGAGATTGGAGCGTCGTCACGCTCGCTTGTTCGATGATCTCCGCGCCGGCGCGTTCCCCACCCAATTGATAACGGGATATTGGCCGGTATCGCGCCGGATAATGACTCGATGGGAGTGGAGAGCAATCCATTCAGGAGTGGGCGGTGTCCTACGTGAACGCTTGACACACCACAACAACCTAAGGGAGCATCTACCGTTTTTCATACCTTAGGAGATTTGCCAAAATGACTACCATTCACATGGACTCGAGCATCAGCCAGACCGCCACCCGCGCCGTTTTGAACGGAGGCGTATTGAGCTGCACAAAGTCCAGCGACAAGGATGTCTACTCTCATTCGATTTGGGCGACCGAAAGCAACATTCGGCAGTTCACGATGCACGAAGGTGACAGCATCGTCATCCCACCAGGTTCGACCTTGACGATCTGGATATTCCGCAAGCAGCCGGGTCAGTCGACTTGGACGATGGACTTCGAACTCAAAGAAAAGGCAGCGTGACGGGCCACACAAAACAGCCGCTCTCGGAAACGCGTCCGGGAGCGGTCCGCTAAAGGGAGCGGACGGCGGGTACCGGCAGATGCCAGGTCAGTCAATCGATCGCACCAAGGTTGACGCGCAGGATGGGTGGAGCACCAGCGAAACCCATCAATCCGTTCGCCGCTGACGAATCATGATGGGTTTCGCAAGGGCTCAACCCATCCTAGGCGCACTTGAAGAGTGGACTGCCACCGCCGGTTATCTAAACTGGCACCATGCAGCTAAATAGATCATTCGCATCAGTTCAGGAGGAGCTGATATTCAACTTCTCCGCCAGAATACTCGGACCGCATGCGCTGTTTCAGCCAGAGAAAACGAGCGCTTCCGAAGAACCGGCAGACTTAGTCTGGTACGCTGATCGGTGCGTCATTCTCATGTACATGAGAAGATCCGTTCATGGGTACGACAAGAAGGTAAGGCACAACCTGAGGCAGCTTCGACGATGGTTAGGAAAATGGAGCGCCGGACGACAGCTTGTCGGCTCTTCTCATGGGCCATCGGGTCAAAGCCGCTTTCAAATATCCTTCGCGGATATCGATCATATAGTGGGTCTTTCCGTTATCGGCGCCGGCGAGACATGGTGCGAATTTCACATCGATGAAGTGCAGCGCAACAGCCAGCGAAAGCTCGCAGCATGTGCAACTGTGACGGAGAAAGCGCTCCTTGAGCTGGCGAGATCGGGCGGCGGCCCCCGAGAGATTGTTTATTGGTTATCGCATCTGCACCAATCTAGGGGGCGCATGAGCGACGGCGCCCTCGTCGGAGCGATGCACCTTCAACAAAGCCAAGAGATGGCCTTGGTGCGATTTGCGTTGAGCAACGTGGATCCGCTACTGCAACTACCTTCCCGGGTGTCGGTGCATGACGTGATTCCGTTTCTCAAGAGCATGGAGACCTACGTTCAAGCGTCATTTAGCGCCATCCGAGGTCATGACGTGGACAGAGAAGAAGTCGGCCGCATTTCAGTCGACCTCACATTCGCTGACCTTTATTGGTTTGGGTTGGTAAGCCAAGTGCTTGCGAGCAAGGTGCCTCCCCCCGGAGAATATGGACCACTCATTCTCGCTTCAATGCGGCGATCTGGGATGTACCAGCTCCGATATGCGGTCGCGGCAAACTCTAAAGTTCTTGCTCAGCGTATGGAAGAATTAACAAAGGCCTTCGGCGACTCGGCCGGCCTATCACTCATTCACTCCTTGGATGTTGGGAGATCGAGCCCTTGGGGGATGATGTTGTTGCATCCCCGAGTTGGAAAAAGTCATCTTCGTGCCGAGATAATCGATCTTGCGCGTTCAGTTCTTGCTTCGCAGACCTGAAGAGAGTGGACCGTTCCGCTTATGGCCTCCTGACGTTCCTCCGTCTCGTTAGCGCCCTTAGCGGGCTGTAGATCTCTGCGCATGAAGGAGAGGACAGCTGCCTCGGAGGGGGCGAGGCCCTGTTATGGAGGCAACAACCTCATCGCTTCGGACAACATCCCCTCACCCCCGCCGCGCCAGAAACTCCAGCACGCCGTTCTTGTAGACCTTGTCGCCGACCGCGCGCATGTGGTCGCGATTGGGGATGTCGAGCACTTCGGAGCCGGGGATGATCGCGCCGAGCGCGCTGGCGCTTCCGGCGACGTCGTCGGTCGAGCCGACCGCGATCAGCACGGGCACGTCGATGCGCGCGGCCTCGTCCTTCGTCATGAGATCGCGCGTGCCGCGCAGGCAGGCGGCGAGCGCCTTGCGGTCGGAGCGGGTCTGGTCCGCGAACGCACGGAAGGTGCGGCCGACGGGATCGGTGACGTCGTCGAGTGCAGGCGCTTCCAGCGCTAATGCGACGTTCTCGCCGGGGCCGGTGCCTTCGATCAGGCCGCCGATGCCGATGCCGCCGAGGATCGCCGAGCGCAGGCGCTGCGGCTCGTTGAGAGAGAGCCAGGCCGTCATCCGTCCGCCCATCGAATAGCCCATGATGTCGGCCTGCGGGATCGCGAGATGATCCATCAGCGCGAGCACGTCGCCGGCCATCACCGGAATCGAATATTGCGCGGGATCGTAGAGCTTTGCGCTTTCGCCATGGCCGCGATTGTCGAGCGCGATGACGCGACGGCCGTTCTTGCGCAGCTCCGAAACCCAGGTCGGATAGACCCAGTTCACGTTCTTGCTGGAGGCAAAGCCGTGCACCAGGATGATCGGATCGCCCTCGCCTTCGTCGAGATAGGCAATTTCAACGGCGCCGTTGTGAAAGCTCGGCATCATCAGTTCCGTGAGGTCTTGTGGGGGGATGGGTCGATCTTAGAGCACGATCCGGAAAACAGTGCAGCGGTTTTCCGGCAATATCATGCTCAAACAATAGCCCAAAGCGACGACGATTTGACCCGATCCGCTCGCGGGTCAGGCGGGCACGGCATCCGCCAGATCGGCCTCGACGGCGATCTGCGCACGGCGGAGCCGCCGCGCCCTCTTGCGATCGCACCAGGCCTGGGTCAGGCGTTCTGTGGTCGCCTTGATCGACGACAACAGGCCGAACAGCGTCAGCACCGCGCCAAACAGCGCCATCGCCAGATCGAACATGCCTCCGACAAGCAGCAGCGCGCCGCGGCCAAGCAGCTTCAAGATCGCGCGCGTCTTGCCGCCCTGCGCTTCCGCAAGCCGCGCCGCGCGCGCGACGTCCTTCGGACCCTCGGCGATGCGCAAGCTATCCATCGCCCCGCGCGTGCCGGTCTTCTCGGCGACGCGGGTCACGTCCTTGCCGAGCCGCACCAGCGCGCCGGCCTTCTCGGCCCGGAACGCGGCCTTGATCGCACTCACCGTCTCGCCCGGCCGGAACACCGAACCCTTGGCGACCGCATTCTGGAGCATCGGTGCGTCGACGATCTCGCGCGCGGAGCGGCCGGCCCACACGGCAAGGCCTTCGCCGAGCCGACCGACTTTCCGCGCATCCTTCACCAGCGTCAGTCCGGCCCGGACCGGCGCCGCACCGCCGACGGAGACGTAGGTCGCCGCGGTCACCGCAAGGCCTGCGGCCGCAAGGCCGAGCACGAGGCGGTCGGTGTCCTCGCCCATGGCCAGATGCTTGCCCTCGCGCACCACGTCGCGGATGTCGCCGATCACGAAGAGATCGCCGGCCACCGTGCCGGAGAGGCTCGCGACGTCGTCGGCATTGCCGGTGACGAGGCCGGTGGCGAACCGCTTGGCGAAGTGCGACGTGGAAGCTTCGGCTTTGACCGCGTCGCCGACGCGGCTCAGGAGGTCGTCGGGCAGCGCGATGTTGCGGTCGCGCGCCAGCGCGACAAAGCTGTCGGCGAGATCGGCATCGCCGGCGGCAAGCGCGGCCTCGATGTTGTCCTGAATCAGGCGGTCATTCTGCCGCAGCAATGAATCGAGCTTGAGCTCGGAGAGCGCGGCCGGATCGTCCTTCGCGGCGAGGATCGCGCCGGCCTCGCGGGCGTGCGGTGCTACCTGCGCGAGCATGAAGCCGCAGGCCGCGATACCGGTCAGAGCTATGGTGATTCGCAGCCATTTCATGTGGAAAAGCCAGATCCGGAAAAGCCCTGCGGTCCTCGGGATCGATGGCGCAGGATGATTCGTCTTTCGGCGCAAATTCGCTTCTCCGAGAGACATAGTATGCCAAAATTGCGACACAACGTCCCCGACGAAAGAAGGGCTTCTCTCTGGCCTCAAGATTGTGTCGAATTTGCATGAGCAAATGAGCATGGGGCAATTGCGGACCTTTCGGTTCCGCTGGACTAGCAATCATCCACACCCGCCAGTATGGTCCGCGGCGCCTCAAATATGCCGCGTCAGTTCTTGATTGTGTCTGCCGCCATTGCCACTCCAGGATGAGTTACGATGTCCGACCATGTCGTCCCGCACTTCCATAACGATGCCGGTGTCCCCGTCATCGAGATCGGCTCGCAAGAGTTCATGTGCGTGGGCGCCAACCCTCCGTTCGACCATCCGCACGTCTTCCTCGACCTCGGCAACGACAACGAGATCATCTGCCCCTATTGCTCGACGCTGTATCGTTTCGCCGCCGACCTGAAAGCGGGCGAAGCCCGTCCGCCGGAATGCGTCCTGAAGGACAAGGTGGCCTGACCGCCTCCACTGGTTAAGGGGTGGCGCTCTCCCGAACGATTGTCATCGCCGGTGCCGGCATCGGAGGACTGACGGCTGCGCTCGCGCTCGCCGCCCGCGGCTTCCGCGTCGTCGTTTTGGAAAAGGCCGAGCGCCTCGAGGAAGTCGGCGCCGGACTGCAACTCTCCCCCAATGCCAGCCGCGTGCTGGTCGAGCTTGGCCTCGCCGAGCGCCTCAAGCTGCGCGCCGTCGTGCCGGAGGCTGTCTCGATCATGAGCGCGCGGGCCGGTGGCGAACTCCTGCGCATGCCGCTCGGTGAAGCCGCCTCGCGGCGGGCCGGCGCGCCCTATTGGGTGGTGCACCGCGCCGATCTGCAATCGGCGCTGGCCGACGCCGTTGCCGACCATCCCGACGTCGACCTGAAGCTGGGCGCGACCTTCGAGGACGTCGCCCCCCATGCCAAGGGACTGACGGTGGTCCATCGCAGCGGCACGATCCGCCGCAGCGATCTCGCCAGCGCGCTGATCGGCGCTGACGGCATCTGGTCGACGGTGCGCCAGCATCTGTTTCCCGAAGTGCAGCCGCGCTTCTCCGGACTGATCGCCTGGCGCGGCACGCTCGACGCCACGCAACTGCCGAAGGACTATACCGCGCGCCGGGTGCAGCTCTGGATGGGACCGAATGCCCATCTCGTCGCCTATCCGATCGCGGGCGGACGGCAGATCAACGTGGTCGCCGTGTTGCCGGGCACCTGGAACAGACCCGGCTGGAGCACGCCGGGCGACCCGCTGGAAGTGATGGACGCCTTCGCCGGCCCGCGCTGGCCGGCCTCGGCCCGCATGATGCTCGCCACGGTCGACAGCTGGCGGAAATGGGCGCTGTTCGGCGTGCCCGACGGCTGTCCGTGGAGCAAGGGTCCGGTGGCGCTGCTCGGCGATGCCGTGCACGCGATGCTGCCCTTCGCGGCGCAAGGAGCGGGCATGGCGATCGAGGACGCCGCAGTGCTGGCCCGGCATTTGAGTCTTGAAGCCGCCGAGAGCAGCGCGGGCATTGCTTCGGCGCTGACGCAATACGGCCGCGCGCGCCAGGCGCGGGTGCGGCGGGTGCAGCGGACCGCGCGGCAGCAGGGCCGCATCTATCATCTGAGCGGACCGTTTGCGGCCGCACGCGACCTTGCGATCCGCGCGCTCGGCCCGGACCGCATGCTGGCGCGGCAGGACTGGATCTACGGCTGGCGGCCCTGAGCCGAAGCGCCGACGGTGCCGCGCGTCAGCGGGCCGCTCTGCCGGATTTCGGTGCGGGCTTGGCTGCGGCAGGTGACGGCGCAGGCGGTGTCGCCTCGGGCGGCGTTTCCCGGCATCTGTTGCGGCGCCAGGCGTCCTCGGCCAATTGGGCCTGCCCGCGCACCGCGACATAATCGTTGCGATAGGCGAGCTCGGACACGACCGCGCCACCTGCCCCGGTCTCGGCCTTCTCCATCAGCGCCCGCAAATCGTCGGTGCGCTTGGCGAGCAGCTTGCGCTCACCTTCCAGCTGCTTGCAGTCGTACAATTCGTATTTGGCCGGGTCGGCGAAGGCCGGCGCGACCGTCTCGCTCATGCTGGCGCAACCGGACAGCGCGGCGCCGGCCACAAGCAGCGCGAGGAGCGCACCAAGGCCGCGCAGGGAAGAGGAAAACGAAGCAAACATGCCGGATGAATAGTCCCGTTGGATTGAGAATGCCTAAAGCAACTCCCGGTGTCCGGATTGAGGCTTTGCCTTGTGCGCCCGGCTCGCTTAAGGAAGAACGTCCCCGGCAGACGCAAAGCACCAATTCCAGACGCCCGGGGATGGACTTAAGTGTTTGATCTCGTTGGATCAAGCGGGCATGGCGGAATTGGTAGACGCAAGGGACTTAAAATCCCTCGGTGCGCAAGCGCTGTGCCGGTTCGACCCCGGCTGCCCGCACCACGAGATTTGATGCCACCTGATATGCGACGGCTCGGTCGCGGGCAGCATGATTTGGCAGCCGACTGTTCATGGCCACGCCGCACCTGGCTTCCGCCCAGCACGTTCAATTCCAGGCGACTTCGCGACGACGAAGGCCTTCCCGGCACGACCGCCTACTTCAACACTTTCTTTTTCGCCCATTCCCGGATGCGCTCCTCCGAGACCTCGAAATGCATCGTGTCGTTGAAGGCGACGCCTGAGTACCAACCCGCCTTGTTGAAAAGCGGAATCAAGAGCGCAATGAACTCCGGCACGGTCGCACCGGTGTTCGCGGGCGCGTCGAAGCCGACGACCTTGAAATCCACCGCCGTCCCCCAGCCGTGATTGGAGACGTGGGTGCTGACCGAACCGTTGGTCGGCTTGCGCATGCGCACGCTGAGCATGCCTTCCGTCGAGAGAACCTTCGCGAGAGCGGGCTGTTTTGCGAATGCTTTCGTCAGAACGGCTTTCACGTCGTCGACCGCGGGCTTGACGCCGGTCAGGCGGAACAGCGGCGACATTCGCTCCAGCACGAGATTGCGCTTGACCAGATCGGACGCGCGCTCGTTCTGCCCGACGGTCGTGAGGGGCATATGGGGCGAGCCGAGGAGCGAGATCATCGTCTCCTCCTTGGCGCTCGATAGTCCCGTGTTGATGGGCAGCAGAGAGGCGAGAGGAACCGGTGCGGAAAAGCGGCGGGCGAGATCCGCACGGCTCAGCGTCGCGTCTGCGCCGAGCGCTCGCGCGGCGGGCCCGGCCTCCGCGATTGCAGGCGCATCGACGATCCGTTCCACTGCCAGCAGCAATTCCTTGCTCGCCGACCGTACCTCCGCAGCGCGATTGATGATCGGTCCCCAATGTCCCGCTTGCTCCCGCAGTCCCAGCGCCGCGATCTCGACCACCATGGCCGGACATTGCTTGCTGAGCCTCTGAAAGGCGAAGCCCCGGGACTCGGGGTCACCGAAATTCTCGCGGTCGTTATCGTTTTCCCGCGGCCGCATATCGACCTCGAATATCTCGCGGAGCCCCTCATCGGGATGGTCCTGATAGTGGTGGAAGACGTCGAGCAATTCGGCACGCGGCGCAACGAGGTTGAAGCTCATCTGGAACAGCCCCGCCTCCGCCGTGTCAGCGGCCCGATTGTTGGCGTGCCGATCTCGTCCTTCACAGAAGCGCCCGCTGCTCTCCCGCATCCCGAGACCGAGCAGCAGCACGAACAGGGCTCGCAGGCGCTCGGCCGACGTCGCCGTGCCCATGCCGATGGCTCGCAACTGGTCGGCATACCAGGACAGAGCATCGCCCTTCAGATTGCCGTGGGAATCGACGAAGGCCGGCTCCAGAGTGCGCGCCATCCGGTCCGCGACGGGATCATGCGCCTGCAATCTTGCATAAGCCGACGCGTAAGCTACCGCCATCCCTGCGGTGTAGCCGATGCAGGCGACGCCGCGGTTCTTCCACTCGTATCGTCCAATCGCCGACATTTTTGCCGCAGTGATGACCTGGGGCTTGACGTCAGCCACCAAGGGGGCGGCATCCGACAAGGGCGCAAGGAGTGCGAAGGGAAGATCTTGTCCATCCAGGCTGACGACCGACATCCCAGCCTTCGGCTTCTTGGTCATGCAATCCTCCTGTGGCCGCGCGACAAACGGCCCGAAAAAATCGTTCGACAATCAAAGCAATGGGCAACGGAAATGATCAGCAAAGATCAATATTGATACGGCGGCGACAAGCGACCGTCAACCTCAGCGTGTCACAAGAACAAGTGCACCGCCGCAGATGCCACGCCCGTCGCACCGGCGCCGATAGAGACAAAAGCCATCATGGCTGCCGTAACTTAGCGGGCGAACGGGGATCGGCCCTCGGGTGGGATCCCATGAAGCAGGGCTGCGATCGCCGCCGGGAGCATAATCATTGGTTCACCAACATATCCTTCGTGCGGCCGCTGGGCGCGACCGGCCTTTACTCCGCCTTAGAGCGTCTCCCGCTAAAGCGGATGCAGACCCAGGGACATGCAAGGCCTGGAGCGGCTGGCTGCGATGGTGAGAGCTCCGATGGACGCGCGCGAGGATTGGTCCCGGCCCGGGATTGGCGACGGACGAGCAGCGTCCGGACGATACCTCGACGGGGTCGAGGTCTATGTCTTCCTGATCGCCTTCCTCACCGTGTTCTATTTGTCGAACGGAGCGCTGCTGCTGGGCCATTACGATCTCGGCTGGCACCTCGCCGCCGGAGACCTGATCCGGCAGCGGGGCGAGGTGCCGTTCCAGGATCCGTGGGCGTTCACCCTCGGCGACAGGCAGTGGTACAACCTGTCCTGGCTCTGGGACGTGATGGCGAGCGTGCTGTATCAGCATACGGGCTTTGCCGGCATCGTGCTCATGGTCGTCGCCTGCGGCGCGGTCATCACCTTGTATCTCACCTTCTGCGGCCTCAGCAGCGGTGCATCGGCTCCGGCGGTCTGCATTGCGGTGTTCGCGACGTGCCTGCTCTATCCCTGCTACGAAGCCTCGCCCAACATGTATCTGGCGGCTTCGCCGAACGTCGCGACCATGCTGTTCGCCGTCATCTTCTACGGCGAATGCCTGCGGCGACGGAATTGGTTCCTGTTGCCGCCGATGATGGTCGCCTGGGTCAATCTGCATGGCGGCTTCATGCTCGCCTTTCCGATCCTCGGCGTGTTCGCTGGCATCGCCCTGCTGCGGCGCGACTGGACGAATTTCCGGAACTACTGCCTGGCGGGCGTCGGCTGCGTCCTCGCGATCTTCGTCAATCCGCTGGGATGGCATGTCTATGACGGCGTGCGGGCGACGCTCGGTCATTTCATCCAGGCCGATATCGGCGAGTGGCGGTCGTACTTCTTCAACATGGAGCTGCCGGGAAGCCTGCCCGGCATCGTCTATGCGCTGACATTCGTCGTCCTGGAGCTGCGCTACCGCAACACCACGCGCGTTCCTCTCGAGGCGCGCGTGCTCGCGTGGCTCTTCCTGTGTCTCGGTCTCTATCAGTTCAGATACACCGCATTCTTCTTCATCTTCTCCAGCGTCCCGATGGCGCTTCACATCGACCGGCTGCTGCCGAAGCGCTTCTCGAGCTTCGAGGTTCGGCGCGCGATGCTCGCGGCAGGCGTGGTCGGCGTGCTGCTGCTGCCCTTCACGTTCATGCAGGTGCGGCCGGCTCTGGCCCTGCCCGACATGCTGTCGGAGGACGATGCCCGCTATCTCGAGGCGCACACCTCGCACGCGCGCCTGCTCAACCACTGGAACGTCGGCGGGCTCCTGATCTTCAGGACGCGCGGATCAGTGCCCGTCTTCGTCGACGGACGGGCGGCGACTGCCTATCCGGACGAATTGCTGCGCGACTATCACGAGCTGGTTCGCTGGGACATCGACGCGGCCAGCTGGGACAAGGTGATCAGCAAGTACAAGATCGACGCGGTGCTCTGGATCAGGGCCCATGATCCGCTGCGGCAGTTTCTGGTCGGCGAGAGAGGCTGGAAAGAGCAATATACCGGCGCGTATGTCAGCCTTTACACCCGGCAAGACGCCTCATCCCGCTAAGATCAGGCCTGCCGGGGCTCAACCGATGATGCCGCATCGCTCGAAGGTTCGCGCGGCAGCAGCAGCCAGAAGCAGATCAGCGCAAATGTGAGCTGGCCGAAGCCGCTCACGAAGACGCCCGAGACCGCCGCCAGGGTCGGTATCGCGACGGCGATCGTGAGGACGGCAGCCATCAGGACGGCCGGCAGATCGACGACGAGGACGGCGGCATAGAGCGCCACCTCGAAGAAGGCGTATTCCTTCAGCCTGGGCGCGCAGAGATAAAGCGCGTACATCGCGAGCACGGTGATGCGCATGGCCTTTTCGGGATGGCTGAGCAGCCAATCGTCGAGCGTTTGAAGCGGCGAAACCTTGCGCGCCGGGCGCCAAGTGCCGATCATTCTCCATACGGAGATCGCGAGCGGTGCAAGCACGAGCGCGATCGCGAACAGGCCATAGATCGCAGCGACCACCGGCTTGCTGCCGGCGAGCCCGAAGCTGTCCGCAGACATCAGCGCGAGGAAGAGCAGCGACGGGTTGACCTCATTGCCCGGCGAATGCTGTCCGGGGATCTGTCCGAAGATCGCGCTCAGCCAGCTCCTGAAAAGGTCAGGGTAGATCGCCAGCGAGGCCAGGATCGGCAGGGCGAACATGCCGGACGCGACGGCGATCAGCAGAAGCTTGCGAGCTCTCGACTGCGGCAGGAAATACAGCGCAGCCAGAACCGGGAAGAACACCAGCTTGAACGAGGTGACGAGGCCGAGCAGCGCCGCGCCTGCGAGCTGCGGGGGCAGGCTCGTGCCGGTGCCGTGCGCGGACCGCGCGGGGCGCAGCAGCAAGGCAAGCGATGCGGCCGTCAGCAGGCCGCTCAGGGCTGCGAAATTGCCGGTTGCGACGATCCATTCGAAGCCGAGGAAGCCGCCAAACGCGCACAGCATCCGCACCGCGATATCCCTCGAACCCGGCCGGGACTTGCCGAGACCGGGCAGCAGCAGCGCGGAGATCAGCGTGAGCAGGAGAAAGATCGGCTTGTGATGCGCGACGAGAAAACCGCCGGCGCAAAGCGGGCGGAACGCATCGAGTGTCACCGGAAGATAGGGATAGGAGAGCTTGGTGTCCTTCAGGTTCTTGACGAAATAGGGATCGAGACCCTGGACATGCGCATCGACGGCGGCGCAGTTCACCCGCGCATCCCAGCCGAACGTCCCGTCCATACCCATGTCGATGGCCACGAGCGTTGCGACCAGCACGGCCAATGCCAGGATGAAGCGGGTCATCCAATTGCTCCCCGGCGCCTCAGTAGCAAAGGCCATTTGTTTTCCGCCTTCCGCGGACGCGGTGATGTCAGTCATGGGCTCGCGCCCTCCATCTCGAGGCGTGTTGGCTCCGCGCGAAAATCCAGCAGCAGGATCCAGAAGCATGCCAGCGCGGCGACGAGGAGGATGAACGTCCCCTCGAGCGTCGTCCGTGTCAGCGAGGTCAGTGCGGGAGCGATCAGGCCGACGCTGAGAAAGGCAGCGAGCGGGCGGGCCGGCAGGTCGACGACGAGAATGGCGGCATAGAGTGCGAGCTCGAAGAAGGCGTATTCCTTCAAGCGCGGCGAGCAGAGATAGAGCGCAAACATCGCGAGCACCGTGACGCGCATGGCCGCGCGCGGATGATCGATCAGCCAGCGGTCCAGTTGCGAGAGACGCGATCCCCCTTCCCTCACGGGCCGGCTCGCAGCCACGCGCAGGACCGACAAGGCGAACGGGACAAGCACGAGCGCGAGCGCGGCGAGCGCATAGGTCGCGAGCACGACCGGCCTGCTCTCGACGCCGGCGTGATGCGTCAGGTTCTGCGCGAGCAGCAGCAGCGACGGATTGATCTCCACGAGATCGACGGCGTGCTGGCCCGGAATTCGTCCCCCGATCGCGAGCAGCCAGCTCGCGAACAGATCGGGATAGAACAGCCACGATATCAGGATCGGCAAGGCGAAGCTGAACGCCGCCACTGTAATCAGCAACAGCTTGCGGCCGCGCGGCAGCGGCAGAAGATAGAGCGCGGCCGGCACCAGGAAGAACACCAGCTTGAACGACATTACGAGGCCGAGCAGCGCGGCACCGGCGAGGCGCAAGGCAAAGCCCGGGTCTTCCGGCACGCCGGCGGTCGGCGCGCGCAGCAGGAGCATCAACGCGATCGCGGTCAGCACGCCGCTCAGGATCGCGAAATTCCCCGAGACGTGCACCCATTCGAAGCCGACGAAAGCACCGAGCACGCACAGCACCCTCAGCGCGACGTCGCGCGGGCGCGTTCGGCCGAGCCCGGGCAGGAGCAGCCCGCAGAGCACGGCGAGGACGAAATAGAGGCTCATGTAGTGATCGACGAGAAGGCCACCCGCGCAGACGGGGCGGAACACGTCCAGCGTCACCGGCAGATAGGGATAGGAGAAATTGGTGCCCTTCAGGTTCTTGACGAAATAGGGATCGAGCCCCGCGACATGCGCATCGACCGCCGCGCAATTGACGAGAAGATCCCAGCCATATCGCAGGTCGAGCAAGGCATAGCTGGCGAGGTTGCCGAAGACGACCAGAGCGGTGAGCGCGATCAGGCAGGACAGCCAGATCCCCCGCCTCGCGGCCGGGGCCGAGGGTCCCAACCATCGTGCTGCATCGGTCACGTCGGACACCGCGAAAATACCTGTCTTCCTGGGTTCCCGGGGCGCAATGGGCGGCGCGGGTCAGGTCACAATGGACAGGATGGGTTGCGGATTCATCTCCCCGACGCGCCGTGCCCGCTCATATGGTGAATCGTTGGTTGCCGGCGCCGCGAAAGTCGGGCCCTATCGCGACGCGCGGGCGGCCAGCCAGGCATCGAGCGCCTCGCGGGTTTCCGCCGCCGCGGCCATGCGCGCGAACTGCTCGCTCTCGATGGCGAGGCCCTCCGCGATCGAGACGTTGAGGCCCCGCGTGGCGGCCGTGATGACCCGGGCGACCGCCAGCTGCGAGTGCCGCGAGATGCGATCCGCCAGCGCGAAGGCGCTGTCGAGAAGCTGCGCATGCGGCACGATACGGTTGACCAATCCCATCTCCAGGGCTCGCTGTGATGAAAAGGAATCGCCAGTCAGGAGGTGTTCCAGCGCCCGCTTCCGGCCCGCGAGCCGCGGCAGCCGCTGGGTGCCGCCGAAAGTCGGCGTGATGCCGATCGCGATCTCCGGCTTGGCAAAGGTCGCGCGCTCGCTGGCGATGGCCAGATGCACGGCCTCCGTGATCTCGCAGCCGCCACCGAAGGCGAGGCCATTGACCGCAGCGATGATCGGCTTCGAGAACGCCTCCATGCGCGCCGTCATCGCCTGCCCGCGGCGCACGAAGTCCTTCACGGCAATGTCCGGTCCGCGCTTCACGCTCTCGGAGAATTCGGCGATGTCGGCGCCCGCCGAAAAGGCGCGATCGCCCGCCCCGGTCAGCACCACCGCGCGGACATTGGCATCGTCCTCGATGCGGTCGAGGATCGCCATCAGACGGTCGATGAGCGCGTAGCTCAATGCGTTGAGCTTGCCCGGGCGGTTGAACGTCAGCAGCGCGGTGGCGCCGCGTGTTTCCCAGAGTATCAGATCGGACAAGTCTTGCTCCTTCCAGGTCGAACATCCGAAGGGAAGTCAGCCACACCGGCCTCGTTGTGTATACTCACTAGGCAGTATACATTGCAGCAATGTCGGAAAGAGGTGACACCACGCGCGAGCAGATCGTCGTTGCGGCGACGCGCCTGTTCTATGGCGAGGGCATCCGGGCGGTCAGCATGGATGCGGTCGCCGAGAAGGCCGGCGTCACCAAGAAGACGCTCTACTATCACTTCACCAGCAAGGACGAGCTCGTCGCGGCGACCATCGCCGCGAGGGACCAGCCGACGCTGGAGCTCTATATGCGCTGGTTCGCCGAGACCGACGGCGGTATCGCCAACAAGGTCCATGGTCTCTTCGTCAAGCTCGGACGCTCCGTGGCTACGCCGCGCTGGCGCGGCTGCGGCTTCCTGCGGACGATCGCCGAGCTCGCCAACACACCGGCACATCCGGCCGTCAAAGCCGGCGCCGCGCACAAGAAACGGTTCGAAGCCTGGCTCGAAGCCGAGCTGCGCGATCACGGCGTGGCTGGGGCGGAGACGCTGGCCCGCCAGCTCGTCGTGCTGCTCGATGGGGCCACGACCGTGATGCTGATCCATCGGGATCTCGACTATGTCGACACCGCCGGGCGTCTGGCGCTCGGCCTGGTCGAGCAAGCCCGCAAGCGCGGCTGATTGGGGAGGCGCCCCCGTCCCCGGGCCGCCACCTCACCAATTCTTGTCCGCCCGCCTGCCAGCCATCCCGAAACATGGGTTGTGCAACGCAGCATGGACGATGGATAAAGTCGCTCGATTTCAGAAGGTGAGCTGCTTGTCCGACGTCAATGCCGACTCCTGGGTGTCCTCCGGACACCGACCCATGGGATTTCCAGAATTTGTCATCGTGATCGCGTCCATCATGGCGCTGAATCCGCTTGCGATGGACATGATGCTGCCGGCGCTGCCCAATATCGGGTCGGCGTTCAACATCCCCGTCGCCAACCATCTTCAGCTGGTGCTGTCGACCTTCCTGATCGGCTTCGGCGCCGGCCAGTTCATCATGGGCCCGCTGTCGGATCGCTTCGGCCGCCGGCCGGTGCTGCTCGGCGGCATGGCGGTCTATGCGGTAGCGAGCGTGCTGGCGGTCGCTGCGCCCTCGTTCGAGACGCTGCTGCTGGCGCGGGCGCTGCAAGGGCTCGGCACCTCGGCGACGCGCGTGATCGCGACCTCGATCGTGCGCGACTGCTATGTCGGCCGCCGCATGGCGAGCGTGATGTCGCTCGCGATGATGGTGTTCATCGCAGTGCCCGTGATCGCGCCCTCGTTCGGACAGGCGGTGCTGATGGTGACGGCATGGCGCGGCATCTTCGTGGTGCTGATGCTCTACGGCCTGCTCGCGCTTGCATGGTGCGTTCTGCGCCTGCCTGAAACCCTCCCCGAGTCCGGCCGCCGGTCGCTGGCGCCCGCCGATGTGCTCTCGGCCTTCCGGCAGACCCTGACCAATCGCCAGACCATCGGCTATGCCACCGCCGCCGGCAGCGTCATCGGCGCGCTGTTCGCCTATGTCTTCTGCGCCCAGCAGGTCTTCACCGGCATCTATCACCTCGGCCATTATTTCCCGCTCGCTTTCGCCGCGATTGCGGCCGGCACCGCCGTCGCCGGTTTCCTCAATGCCCGGCTGGTCGGGCGGCTCGGCATGCGCGTGATCTCGCACGGGGCCTTGATGCTCTACACAGTCGTCGCCGCTGTGATGCTCTTGACGGAAAGCCTCGGCATGCTGCCGCTGAGCCTGTTCATGGTGCTCTCCGCGCTGATGATGTTCTCGTTCGGCATGATGGTCGCGAACTTCACCGCGCTCGCCATGGAGCCGCAGGGCCGCATCGCCGGCACGGCCTCCTCGCTCTATGGCTCGATCACGACGTTGATCGGGATCGTGGTCGGCATGGCGATCGGACAGAGCTTCGATGGAACGCTGTTGCCGTTCTCGGTCGGCTTCTTCCTGTCGACGCTCGCTGCGCTCGCCATCGTGCTGGTGGTGGAGAAGGGTCGGCTGTTCATGCCGCATCATCGCCCGATCGCTTGAGGAACTTCCCGGCGGCCGCGATGTTGTCGTGCAGCAATTTTGAAGGGCCGCTGCGATGGAACTGGAACACCGCCAAGATCACGCCGACGTCGAGCCGCCGACGACGGAACGTTCCGAGCCCATCACCGGACAGCATGCTTTGACCACGCCTTTCGCGAGCGAAGGGCTTGAGCAGTTGCGCGACAGCCACTGCTGAGCGGGGCGCCCTACTCGGTCGCGCGCCGGTTGGCGCTGAATTCATCGGCAGCGCTGGCCGGCGCTTTGCTGTCCAGCGGCGGCACCATCAGCACGACCACCTCCCGCGCAAGACCCGGCCGGCCCCACAGCGATGCCCGCACGGTAAATTCGCGCCTGACGTAATGGCGGACGCGGGGGGATACCCACTCCATCCATTGGTTGCATAGATCCTGATCGCGGAAACAGAGCGCGGCCCAGCCGCGATCGGGCGAGGGCTTGCGCGGAAAGCCCCACGTATCCTCGTGCTCGAAGGGCCCCACATTGCTCGGATGATCGGGGCTGTAGAACGCGGAGGCGAAAGCCAGCGAACCATCACCGCTGACGGCACTCAACGGCTCGCCGGTGAGCTCGCGCCACTGGCGCGTCACTTCGCGGGCCGCCTGTGCGTAGAGATTCCGCCTCTCCTCGTAACCCTGATCGTTGCGATGAACGGCATGGATCGGAGCCACGATCAGGACGGCGGCAAGCGCGACGCCGGCCACGATCACCGTGACGTTGACGGTGTAGAAGCGCTCGATCGGGTAGCGCGCACCACAGACGATGAGGATGACGAACAGGAAAAGCCCCTGCAACGCCCATAACGACGGCAGGTCCGTGCCCATCGCGAGCGACGTCAGCATCGGCAGCACGATCGTGCCGATCGCAACGTAGAACAGCAGCCGCAGGCTCGGGCTCATGGCTGCGAAGTCGGACGGAAGCTGCTTCAGCCGCGTGCCGGCGATCAACACCCACAGCATGCCGGCCACGCCCATCGCCGCCACCAGCCCCAACACAAAAGTCCTGACCTCAACGAGCGAGCTCGCAGCAATGCCATTGGCGTGAGCCAGCGCGTAGGTAAAGGACGACGCCCCGGTCGTCGCCAGCCAGTGGAGGTGCGGCGCCAGCGCCACGAGCCCGGTCACGACGGAGATCCAGGGCGAGGCGGAGGTGAAATAGGCGCGCCGCGCCGGATGCGCCAGCGCCGCAAAGGCGAAGCTCGCGACGAGGAAGATCGAGTAATATTTGCCGACCATCGCCAGCGCCGTCGTGCATCCCAAGGCAATCGCCCATAGCGAACCGCGGGTCTCGAATGCGCGCAGGAAGCACCACGTCGCCAGCGGCCAGGTCGCGAGCAGCACGGCATTGGCGTTGAAACGCTGAGCGTGGAATTGATAGGCGGGCGTCAGCATCAGGAGCAGCAGCACCAGGATGCGCTTGTGCCCGGTCACGAACTGCCGCGAGACCAAGTCGACGAAAAACAGCGCAAGCCCTGCATTGGCCATCGCCATCAATTGCAGCGACCAGTCGCTGGCCGGAAATACCGAGGTCCACGCCGCCGCAACCCACCCCATCAGCGGAGGATGCTTGGCATAGCCCCAGGCAAAGTCCCGCCCCAGCGTCCAGGCCTCGAGCGTATCGGGGTGCAGGCCGCCGCCGGCATAGGCGATGGCGAGATACAGCGTCCAGATCGCAACGAAGCAGGCGATGAGAAGCGGCGCGGCCCACCCCGCCTCGACGCCGTCGAGCCACCGGAGAAAAGGCCGGCGCCATCGTGCCGGGGCGCGATCGGACCTTTCGGCCATCGCCTGGAATGCAAAATCGATCGGCACGGGGATAAAGGGGACAATGAAAGTGATGCGCGAAGACGGCACATCTATTTCAGGATTGAAACAAATAGCAATGATCGGAAACTGGAAAGGTTAAAGGCTCCACGGTTTCCACGCCGGCGCGAGACCGGCAAAGGAAACGGCGCCGCTGATGACAGCGGCGCCGCGTGGCGATGGCAGCCGAAGGCGAAGAGCGCCTCCCCTTATTCCGACTTGTCGATGTTCCAGAACACCGGCGTTGCGGGACCGTCGAGCACGCCGGTCAGCGACTTGCGCCAGGCGGTCGGCACCTGATACTGGCCGAGCGGCATGTAGAGCACCTGATCGTAAGCCTCCTTCTGGATCTCGGTCGCGATCTTCTTTCGCTCCTCGAGCGAAGCGGCGCGAACAAAGGCGTCCTTGAGCTGCTCGATCTTGGCATCCTCCGGCCAGCCGAACCAGCCGCCCTTCTTGCCCTGCCCGCCGACAGCGACGTTGGTGATCGGATTGTCCGCGTCGGCGCTGACCCAGTTGGTGACGAACATGTTCCAGCCGCCCTCCTTCGGGGGCTTCTGGCTGGCGCGCCGGCTCACCACGGTCTGCCAGTCGGTCGCCTGCAGGTCGACCTTGAAGCCGGCTTCGCGCAGTTGCTGCGCGACGACGATGGGTTGCGCCTTCAGCGTCAGCACGTCGCCCGGCGCCATCAGCACGACAGGTGTTCCGTCGTAACCGGACTCGGCCAGCGCCTTCCGGGCCGCGGCCATGTCGCCTCCCTTCGCCAGGGTCTCACCTCCAACCTCCGTCGCGAACGGCGTGTCGCAGATGAAGGCGGCCGCGCAGGTCTTGTAGTATTTGGGATCGCCGATCATCGCGTCGAGCACGTCCTTCTGCTTGACCGCCAGAAACGCCGCGCGGCGAACCTTGACGTTGTCGAAGGGCGGATGAAGGAAGTTCATCCGCGCGCCGGTCTGGAATCCGAACTTGTTCAGGATCTCGAGCTTGAGTTCCTTGTCGGCCTCGATGGCGGGCACCATCTCGATGGCGGGATTTTCCATGAAGTCGACGTCGCCCGACTGCAGCGCGTTCAACGCCGTCTGCGCGTCCGGCATCGTGATCCATTCGACGCGGTCGACCTTCACCACCTTGCCGCCGGCGGTCCAACTCGCCGGTTCCTTGCGCGGCACGTAATCGGTGTTCTTGACATAGACCGACTTCACCCCCGGCTGGAATTCACCCTGCACGAACTTGAAGGGGCCGGAGCCGATCTGTTCCGGGATCTGCTTGTCCACCGTTGTCTCGGCGAGGCGCTTGGGCATCATGAAAGCGACGCGCGAGGACGGCTTGCCGATCGATTCCAGCACGAGCGCGTAAGGCTCCTTCAGCTTCAGCGTGATGGTCTTGGCGTCGGTCGCCTCGATGCTCGCGGTGAAGTCCATGAGCTTCTGGCCCATGCCGTCGACGGCGGCCCAGCGCTTCAGCGAGGCGACGCAGTCTTCTGCCGTCACCGGCGCGCCGTCATGCCACTTCAGGCCGTCGCGCAGGGTGAAGGTGTAGGTGAGCTTGTCGTCGGAGATCTTCCAGTCCGCCATCTGCGGCTGGATCTTGAAGTTCGAATCGGTCGCGACGAGCGTGTCGTAGACCATGTAGCCATGGTCACGCGTGATGTAGGCCGTGGTGAAGATCGGATCGAGGATGCGCAGGTCCGAATGCATCACCGCGGTGATGGTCTTGCCTGCGGCAAGAACTGGCGAGGCCAGTGCCGAAAGTGCCGCAACTGAAAGCACGAGTTTGGAGGCGAACGCGAGACGCCCCCGACGCATGAGTTGGAACATTGTCGTTCTCCTAGCGAGCGGATGGCGCGCGGCGCCGCTGATGACGGCGGCGCCGCGAAAACGTTTCGCAGGGTGAAAGGCGCGCGATGCGCCCTTCCTTCGTAGGACTGTCCCTTACTCCGACTTGTCGACGTTCCAGAACAGCGGCGTCGCCGGGCCGTCGAGCACGCCGGTCAGCGATTTGCGCCAGCCGCTCGGCGTCTGGTACTGCCCGAGCGGGATATAGATCACCTGCTCGTAGGCTTCCTTCTGGATGTCGGCTGCGATCTTCTTCTGCTCGTCGAGCGAGGGCGCGCGGACGAAGGCGTCCTTGAGCTGCTCGATCTTGGGATCGTCTGCCCAGCCGAACCAGCCGCCCTTCTTGCCCTGGCCGCCGATCGAGAGATTGGCGATCGGGTTCGACACGTCGGGCGCGACCCAGTTGGTGAAGAACATGTTCCAGCCGCCCTCCTTCGGAGGCTTCTGGCTGGCGCGGCGGCTCACCACCGTCTGCCAGTCGGTCGCCTGCAGGTCGACCTTGAAGCCGGCCTCACGCATCAGCTGGGCGGCAACGATCGGTTGCGCCTTGAGCGTCGTGACGTCGCCGGGCGCCATGATCACGACCGGGGTGCCGTCATAGCCGGACTCGGCCAACGCCTTCTTGGCTTCGGCCATACCATTGCCCTTCGTCAGCGTCTCGGCGCCGACCTCGGTCGCAAACGGCGTATCGCAGATGAAGAAAGCGCCGCAGATCTTCTGGTACTTGGGATTGCCGACCAGCGCGTCGAGCACGTCCTTCTGGTTCATGGCCAGCAAGGCAGCACGTCGCACCTTCACGTTGTCAAACGGCGGATAAAGGAAGTTCATCCGGCCGAGCGTCTGATAGCCGAACTTGTTCAGGACCTCGATCGTGAGCTCCTTGTTCGCCTCAAGCACCGGCAGCATGTCGTATGGCAGGTTCTCCATGAAATCGATGTCGCCCGACTGCAGCGCGTTCACTGCGGTCTGCGAGTCCGGCATGGTGATCCATTCGACGCGATCGACCTTCACCACCTTGCCGCCGGAGGTCCAGCTCGCCGGCTCCTTGCGCGGCACGTAGTCGGTGTTCTTGACGTAGACCGCCTTCACGCCGGGCTGGAATTCAGACGCCACGAACTTGAACGGACCCGAACCGATCTGCTCGGGGATCTGCTTGTCCGGCGGCGTCTCGGCGAGGCGCTTCGGCATCATGAAGGCGACGCGCGAGGACGGCTTGCCGATGGAGTCGAGCACGAGGCCGTAAGGCTCCTTCAGCTTCAGCGTGATGGTCTTGGCGTCGGTCGCCTCGATGCTCGCGGTGAAGTCCATGAGCTTCTGGCCCATGCCGTCGACGGCGGCCCAGCGCTTCAGCGAGGCGACGCAGTCTTCTGCCGTCACCGGCGCGCCGTCATGCCACTTCAGGCCGTCGCGCAGGGTGAAGGTGTAGGTGAGCTTGTCGTCGGAGATCTTCCAGTCCGCCATCTCCGGCTGGATCTTGAAGTTGGAATCAGGAGCCACCAGCGTGTCGTAGACCATGTAGCCGTGGTCACGCGTGATGTAGGCCGTGGTGAAGATCGGATCGATGATGCGAAGGTCGGAATGCATCACCGCCGTGATGGTCTTGCCGGCGGCAAGCACCGGCGAGGCCAGCGCCGTCGAAAGCGCGACGACCGACAGCGCAAGTTTGGAGGCGAACGCGCGAGACCCCCGGCGCATGAAGTTGGACATAAAAAGTCTCTCCTGACGTGAAACTGTTCAAAGGCAGATTATTGGTTGAGCATATGGGTCGTTCTTTGGGCGAACTAACCACATGCAATGCCTTTATCTTTCGAGACTTGCAGACAGTGTTGATCGCGTCAATCCGGTTTCGCTGCAGGCCCTGGCGGCGCGCGCACAGGCTCCACAAGGATCGGTTTGGCTCTACAACACTCACCGCTCGTCCCGCCGTGGCGATGCAATGCGCGTTCCACCTTTGCGAAGCTTGAGAGACATTCAGATGAATCCAGCCAATCTTCCCTTCGATTCCGAAGCCATGCTCGAAGGCCTGCGCACCTGGGTGGAATGCGAGAGCCCGACATGGGATGCCGGCGCCGTTAACCGCATGCTCGATATCGCAGCGCGGGATATGGCGATCATGGGTGCGACGATCGAACGCATCGCCGGCCGCCAGGGCTTCGGCGGCGTGATCCGCGCGCGTTTTCCCCATCCAAAGCAGGGCGAGCCGGGCATCCTGATCGCCGGCCACATGGATACCGTCCACCCGGTCGGTACCATCGAGAAGCTGAAATGGCGGCGCGAGGGCAACAAGTGCTACGGCCCCGGCATCTACGACATGAAGGGCGGCAATTACCTTTCGCTGGAAGCGATCCGGCAGTTGGCGCGCGCATCCTTCACCACGCCGCTGCCGATCACCGTGCTGTTCACGCCGGACGAGGAAGTCGGCACGCCCTCGACGCGAGACATCATCGAGGCGGAGGCGGCGCGCAACAAATATGTGCTGGTGCCCGAGCCCGGCCGCGCCGACAACGGCGTCACCACCGGACGTTACGCCATCGCGCGTTTCAATCTCGAGGCGACGGGCCGGCCGAGCCACGCCGGCGCGACGCTGTCGGCAGGACGCTCGGCAATCCGCGAGATGGCGCGGCAGATCCTTGCCATCGATGCGATGACGACGGAGGACTGCACCTTCTCGGTCGGCGTCGTGCATGGCGGCCAATGGGTCAATTGCGTTGCCACGACCGCCACCGGCGAAGCGCTCTCCATGGCCAAGCGGCAGGCCGATCTCGACCGCGGCGTCGAGCGGATGCTGGCGCTGTCAGGCACCGCCAACGACGTCGCCTTCAAGGTGACGCGCGGCGTGACACGGCCGGTGTGGGAACCGGATGCCGGCACGATGGCGCTGTATGAAAAGGCGCGCGGCATTGCCAAATCTCTCGGCGCGGAATTACCGCACGCCAGTTCGGGCGGCGGCTCCGACGGCAACTTCACCGGCGCGATGGGAATCCCCACGCTCGACGGCCTGGGCGTGCGCGGCGCCAATGGCCACACGCTGGAGGAGTATATCGAGGTGGAGAGCCTGGTTGAGCGCGGCCGGCTGATGGCGGGGCTGCTGGCGACGCTGGAGTGACGGCGCGCCGGTTCCGGAGGCTGGGCCGCTCCGCTTTGCCCACCTTGCGGGCTTAGCCGCACTGCAAAAACTGTGGCCCTGATGGCACGGGAATTGCTGAAATGTTAGGCTGGTGGCAGAACAGTCCATCGCGGCTGCCGCCGATTTGACTCTAATCAGACGGATCCAACTTGCTCGGATATCTCCTTCGCCGAATCTTCGCCGCCGTGCCCGTCATGGGCGTCGTCGCGCTGTTCGTCTTCCTCCTGCTCCGCCTCACCCCCGGCGATCCCGCCGCAATCCTCGCCGGCGACAACGCGACCCCGGAACGGCTGGAGCGCATCCGCACCTCGCTCGGTCTCAACGAACCGCTGATCGTGCAGTTCATCACCTGGGTGAACAAGCTGCTGCACGGCGACCTCGGGACCTCGCTGATCTCCAATCTGCCGGTCATGAAGATGATCGGCCAGCGCGTCGAGCCCTCGATCTCGATCGCGCTGTGCACCATCATCCTCGCCGTGCTCGTGGCAGTACCGCTGGGCGTGATCGCGGCGTGGAAGCACGGCACCTGGATCGATCGCTTCGTGATGGGGCTTTCCGTACTCGGCTTCTCGGTGCCGGTGTTCGTGGTCGGCTATGTCCTGATCGAGCTGTTCGCGCTCGAGCTGCGCTGGGTGCCGGTGCAGGGCTTCAAGAGCATCAGCGCCGGCTTCGGTCCGTTCTTCGAGCGCATGATCCTGCCGACCTGCGCCCTCTCCTTCATCTACATCGCGCTGATCGCGCGCATGACGCGTGCGGCGATGCTTGACGTGCTCGGCGAGGACTACGTCCGCACCGCGCGCGCCAAGGGCATCAACGAGGTCGCCGTGATGATGCGCCACGCGCTGCGCAACGCCGCCGTGCCCGTGATCACCGTGATCGGCACCGGCTTTGCGCTGCTGATCTCCGGCGTCGTCGTCACCGAGAGCGTGTTCAACATTCCCGGTATCGGCCGCCTCACCGTGGATGCGGTGCTGGCGCGCGACTATCCGGTGATTCAGGCGATGATCCTGCTGACGTCGCTGGTCTATGTCGTCGTCAATCTTCTGATCGACGTCGCCTACACCCTGCTCGATCCCCGGATCCGGTACTGAGGCAAGGATTTAAGAACAAACATGTCGGTCGATACCCTTCCCCAGTCCTCCATTCCGATCACGTCGCCGCTGCGGCCGCGTTTCGGGTTCCTCACCTCGACGCCGATCATCGCCACGGCGACGGTGCTGCTCGCGCTGATCCTGCTGATCTCGATCATCGCGCCGCTGATCGCGCCGCACGATCCGATTCAGCTTGCCCCGTCACAGCGATTGAAGCCGTCCTCGGCGCAATTCCTGCTCGGCACCGACGCCTATGGCCGCGATCTGTTGTCGCGCGTGGTCTATGGCGGCCGCATCTCGCTCCTGATCGGCATCGGCTCGGCGATCCTGTCGATCGCCATCGGGCTCGCGATCGGCCTCGTCTCCGGCTTCTTCAAGCTGGTCGACGCCGTGATGATGCGCATCATGGACGGCCTGATGGCGATGCCGAGCATCCTGCTCGCGATCGCCGTGGTCTCGCTCTCCGGCGCCAGTATCTGGACCGTCCTGATCGCGATCACCATTCCGGAGATTCCGCGCGTCGCTCGCCTCGTGCGCTCCGTGGTGCTGTCGGCGCGCGAGGAGCCTTATGTGGAGGCCGCCATCTCGGTCGGCTCGTCGCTGCCGAAGATCATGTGGCGGCATCTGATGCCGAACACGGTCGCCCCGCTGATCGTCCAGGGCACCTATATCTGCGCGAGCGCCATTCTCACCGAGGCCATCCTCTCCTTCCTCGGCGCCGGCATCTCGCCGGAGACGCCGACCTGGGGCAACATCATGGCCGAGGGCCGCCAGTACTTCCAGATCAAGCCGTCGCTGATCTTCTGGCCGGGCCTGCTGCTCTCGATCGCGATCCTCAGCATCAATCTGATCGGCGACGCCGCCCGTGACGCCCTCGATCCCCGCATGAAGCAGCGGGAGGGCAAGTGATGAGCGACAAGTCGATGACCAACACCATCCTCGACATCAACAACCTCGTCGTCTCCGTCGGCAAGAAGCCGGGCGGGCACAAGATCATCGACGGCATCTCGATCCAGGTGCGCGAGCGCGAGACGCTGTGCCTCGTCGGCGAGAGCGGCTCGGGCAAGTCGGTGACCTCGCTCACCACGATGGGCCTGTTGCCGAAGGGCACGCTGGTTCCGACCGGCGGCAGCGTCAAGCTGGTCGGCGAGGAAATCCTCACCGCGACCGACCGCCGCCTGCGTCAGCTCCGCGCCACGCAGATGGCGATGATCTTCCAGGAGCCGATGACCGCGCTCAATCCGGTGGTGCCGGTCGGCCGCCAGATCGACGAGGTGCTGCGCGCTCACACCAAGCTCGATGCCAGGGCGCGCAGGAAGCGCATCCTCGACATGATGGAGCAGGTCCACCTGCCCCAGGTCGAGCGCATCTTCGCCTCCTATCCCCACCGCCTCTCCGGCGGCCAGCGCCAGCGCATCATGATCGCGATGGCGCTGGTGCTGGAGCCGAAGCTGCTGATCGCCGACGAGCCGACCACCGCGCTCGACGTCACCACGCAGAAGCAGATCCTGTCCCTGATCCGCGAGCTCCAGCGCGATCACGGCACCGCCGTGCTGTTCATCACCCATGACATGGGCGTGGTCGCCGAGATCGCCGACCGCGTCGCGGTGATGCGTCAGGGCCGGCTGGTCGAGACCGGCCCGCTGGAGACCGTGCTGCGCAACCCGACCATGGAGTACACCCGCAACCTGCTGGCCTCGGTGCCCAGCCTGGTGCCGCGCCCGCCGCGCGAGGAAAGCCGTGAGGCCGTCGTGCTCGAGGCCAACGACCTCAGCAAGGTCTACAAGGAACGCGCCTTCTTCGGCAAAGGCCGCGAGGTCGTCGCCGCCGACAAGGTGACGCTGACCCTGCGCAAGGGCCGCACGCTCGGCATCGTCGGCGAAAGCGGCTCGGGCAAGTCGACCGTGGCGCGCTGCATCGTGCGCCTGATCGACCCGACCTCCGGCGGCGTGCGCCTTGCCGGCCGCGAGATCGCCGACATCTCGCGCCGCCTGCTGCAGCCGCACCGGCAAAAGATCCAGATCGTGTTCCAGGATCCCTACCGCTCGCTCAACCCGCGCGTCACTGTCGGCGAGAGTATTGCCGAGGGCCCGATCAATTATGGCGTCTCGCATGCCGATGCGATCAAGCGCGCGCGCGAGTTGCTCGAGCTGGTCGGCCTCCCCGCCGATGCTGTCTCGCGCTATCCGCACCAATTCTCCGGCGGCCAGCGCCAGCGCATCGCCATTGCCCGCGCGCTGGCACTCGATCCGGACGTGCTGGTCGCCGACGAGGCGGTCTCCGCGCTCGACGTCTCCGTGCAGGCCCAGGTTCTGGACCTGCTCGACGAGATCCAGAAGCGGCTCGGCATCGCCATCCTGTTCATCACCCACGATCTGCGCGTCGCCGCGCAAATCTGCGACGAGGTCGTGGTGATGCAGCACGGCCGGGTGGTCGAACAGGGCCCCGCCGCCGAAGTGCTGACGCATCCGAAGGAGGCTTACACCAAGGCACTGCTGGATGCCGCGCCCGGCCGCAATTGGGACTTTGCGAACTTCCGGCCGGTGGCGGAAGGCGTGGCGGCCGCGGTGTAACGACATTCACGATGTCGTCCCCGCGAAAGCGGGGACCCATACCGCGTGATCTGTCGATTACGGGTGGTGCTGATCCCGAACGACCGGCCTTCGCCAAACTGCTTCCTGGGGTTATGGGTCCCTGCGCCCCGTGCTCAATTGCGCACTAGGCAGGGACGACAGCGAGAGTCTGGCTGGCATCGCGGCTCACCACATTCCCTGCATCCGCAACATTCCCAAAACAGCTTGAGGCCATGCACGGCGCGATGGCCTCTCACCTTGCCCTCGCCTCCGGGCCAAGGCTAACGTCGCGCACTTTCCAACGCTGGACTTGATTTGATGACACGTATCGCCGTCGGCGGCTTCCTGCATGAGACCAACACGTTCGCGCCCACCAAGGCGACCTTCGCCGATTTCCAGCATGGCGGCGGCTGGCCGGCGATGACGGAAGGTACCGACGTTCTCAAGGTGATGCGGCGCATCAATGTCGGCCTCGCCGGCTTCGTCGATGCGGCCGAAGCCCACGGCTGGGAACTCATTCCGACCATTGCCTGCGGCGCGAGCCCGTCAGCACATGTCACCGAGGACGCCTTCGAGCGCATCGTCAAGGTGATGGTGGACGGCATCAAAGCCGCCGGCCCCGTCGACGCCGTCTATCTCGACCTGCACGGCGCCATGGTGACCGAACATCTCGACGACGGCGAAGGCGAGATCCTGGCGCGCGTGCGCCGCGTCATCGGCAAGGATGTTCCGCTGGTCACCAGCCTCGATCTGCACGCCAATGTCACGCCCGAGATGATGGAGCATGCGGATGCGCTGATCGCCTACCGCACCTATCCGCATGTCGACATGGCCGAGACCGGCCGCGCTTCGGCACGACATCTGGCCTTGCTGTTGAAGACCAAGCAGCGCTTCGCAAAGGCGTTCCGGCAATTGCCGTTCCTGATTCCGATCAGCTGGCAATGCACCAACGACCAGCCCACCAAGGGCATCTACGAGAAGCTCGCCGCGCTGGAGGGCGATGCGGTTCCGACGCTCTCCTTCGCGCCGGGCTTCCCCGCCGCCGATTTCCGCGATTGCGGCCCGAGCGTGTTCGCCTATGGCAGGACGCAGGAAGATGCCGACCGCGCGGCGGATGCGATCGTCAAGCTGATCGAGAGCCACGAGGACGATTTCGACGGCAAGATCTGGTCGCCCGACGACGGCGTGCGCCACGCCATGGAACTTGCGAAGGGCGCGAGCAAGCCGATCATCATCGCCGACACCCAGGACAACCCCGGCGCCGGCGGCGATTCCGACACCACCGGCATGCTGCGCGCGCTGGTGCGCAACAGGGCGAGCGCGGCGACCGGCGCGATCTACGATCCGGAATCGGCCAAGGCCGCGCATGCGGGGGGCGTCGGCGCCACCGTCACGCTGTCGCTCGGCGGCAAGTCCGGCATTCCCGGCGACGAGCCCTACACCGAGACCTTCGTCGTCGAGAAATTGTCCGACGGCCGCTTCATTGCACCCGGCCCCTATTACGGCGGCCGCGAGATGGAGATGGGTCCCTCCGCAGCCTTGCGCATCGGCGATGTCCGCGTCGTCGTCTCCTCGCACAAGGCCCAGCTCGCCGACCAGGCGATGTACCGCTATGTCGGCATCGAGCCGACCAAGGAGAAGATCCTGGTCAACAAGAGCTCGGTGCATTTCCGCGCCGATTTCGAGCCGATCGCGGAGAAGCTGATGATCTGCGCCGCACCCGGCGCGATGCCGGCCGACACCGCCTCGCTGCCCTGGACGCGGCTGCGTCCGGGCATCCGCATCAAGCCGAACGGCCCCGTCTTCAATCCCCCTTCACGCTAACCGGACAGGAACACATGCCCACACTCGAGCGCATCGACGGCTTTGCCGACGAACTCACCGCCATCCGCCGCGACCTCCACGCCCATCCCGAGATCGGCTTCGAGGAAGTACGCACCTCCGGCATCGTCGCCGACAAGCTGACGAGCTGGGGCATCGAGGTGCATCGCGGTCTCGGCGGCACCGGGGTGATCGGCGTCATCAAGGGCAAGGGCTCGGGCAACAAGCGCATCGGCCTGCGCGCCGACATGGACGCGCTGCCGATGGAAGAGAACACCAACCTGAAATGGAGCTCCAAGATCCCGGGCCGCTTCCACGGCTGCGGCCATGACGGCCACACCACCATGCTGCTTGGCACCGCGCGCTACCTCGCCGAGACCCGAAATTTCGACGGCACCGTGCACCTGATCTTCCAGCCGGCCGAGGAAGGCCTCGGCGGCGCGCGCGCCATGATCAAGGACGGGCTGTTCGAGAAGTTTCCCTGCGACGAGCTCTACGGCCTGCACAACGCGCCCGACCTGAACCACGGTGAGATCGCGATCCTGCCCGGCCCGGCCATGGCCAGCGCCGACTTCTTCGACCTGCGCATCACCGGCTATGGCGCGCATGGCGCGATGCCCGAGCGTTCCAAGGACGCAGTGATCATCGCGACCACGCTGGCGCAGGCGATCCAGACCATCGTCAGCCGCAACGTCGAGCCGCTGCAGGCCGCGGTGGTGTCGATCACCCAGATCCATGCGGGCTCCGCCTACAACGTCATTCCGGGCGATGCGCATCTCTGCGGCACCATCCGCACCTTCTCGAAGGAAGTTCGCACCCTCGTCAGCGAGCGCATCCGCACCATCTGCGCCGGCATCGCAAGCGCCTATAATTGCGTGATCGACGTCGACATCCGCGACACGTTCGGCGTGCTGGTCAACCAGGTCGAGCAGTCCAAGGTGGTCGAGGACGTCGCGCGCACCATCGTCGACCCCGCCAACGTCATCACCCGCGCCCAGCCGAAGATGGGCAGCGAGGATTTCGCCGACATGCTGGAGACCATTCCGGGCGCCTATTTCTGGGTCGGCCATGACGGCTCGGTGCCGGTGCACAATCCCGGCTTCGTGCTCGACGACAAGATCCTGCCGATCGGCGCCAGCATGTTCGCCCGCATCATCGAGACCCGGATGCCGGTAGGTTAGCCATGCACAAGAAGAGCCCTGAGGAAGCGGTCACCTCGCTGCACGATCTGTCCGCCGTCGATCTGATCGCGGGTTATCGCGCCAAGCAATTCTCGCCGAGCGAGGTGCTGGAGGATCTGCTCACGCATGTCGCTGCGTGGGAGCCGCATCTGAAGGCGCTCTATGCATTCGACCCCGACGGCGCGCGCGAGGCCGCCAAGGCCTCGACCGCGCGCTGGAGCGGCGGCGAGCCGTCGGGTGCGCTCGACGGCGTGCCTGTCACGGTGAAGGACAACATCGCGACCAAGGGCGTGCCGGTGCCGCTGGGCGCGGCCAGCGTCAAGCTGGTGCCGGCCGAGAAGGACGCCCCGCCTGCTGCGCGCCTGCGCGAAGCAGGCAGCATCATCTTCGCCAAGACCACCATGCCCGATTACGGCATGCTGTCCTCCGGGCTCTCCTCCTTCCATGCGCTGGCGCGCAATCCCTGGGATCTCTCCAAGAATCCCGGCGGCTCCAGCGCGGGCGCAGGTGCTGCTGCTGCAGCCGGCTATGGGCCGTTGCACCTCGGCACCGATATCGGCGGCTCGGTCCGCCTGCCCGCTGGCTGGTGCGGCCTCGTCGGCCTGAAGCCGAGCTTCGGCCGCGTGCCGATCGATCCCACCTATGTCGGCCGCGTCGCCGGTCCCATGACCCGCACGGTGGATGATTGCGCGCTGATGATGAGCGTGATCGCAAAGCCCGACCGGCGCGACGGCATGAGCCTTCCGGCCGAGCCGCTCAACTGGAAGGGCCTGGAGAAATCGCCGCGCAAGCTGCGCATCGGTTTGATGCTCGACGCCGGCGTCGGCCTGCCGGCGGAAAGGCCCGTTCGCGACGTCGCGGTGAAAGCCGCAAAGGCGTTCGAATCCGCAGGCGCCGTCGTCACCGAGGTCGACGGCATCCTGACCCGCGAAATGCTCGATGGCCTCGACAATTTCTGGCGGGCGCGGATGTGGGACGATCTGTCGAAGCTGACGCCGGCCGAACAGGCCAAGGTGCTGCCCTACATCTTCAAATGGGGCGCATCCGGCGCAAAGCTCTCCGGCGTGGATGTCATCCGCGGCTTCAATCAGACCATGGCGATCCGCGCGGCCGCATCAAAGCTGTTCTGCGAGCTCGACTATGTCATCTCCCCGACCGCGCCGAACGTGAATTATCCGGCGGACTGGGCCTCGCCCACCAACGATCCGATGAGGCCGTTCGAGCACATCTGCTATACCGTGCCGTGGAATATGTCGGAGAACCCGGCGGTCTCCCTCAACGGCGGCTTCGACTCCAACGGCTTTCCGATCGGCGTGCAGATCGTCGGCCGCCGCTTCGACGATATCGGCGTGCTCGGCATGGCCAAGGCGTTCGAAGGCCTGCGCGGCGCGCAGAAGCCCTGGCCGAAGCCGCCGGCGAAGTAGACCCACGTTCCGTCAATCCGGCAGGTGCGCCCTTTAGGCGCAAGTCCGAATGAGGTTCGACGGGCATCGTGCGCGAGCCTCTTGCCTACCCTCCCCTGGAGGCTACAGTATTCACACATCTCTGTTCGAGCCTTCCACGCATCAAGCCGAAAATGTGAGTCATCAGAGTCACTTGTCTCAATTCCGTGGCGCGCCGGTGTCTGAGATCCGGCTTTGGCTAACTTATTGAACTGAGAGTCCTTTTCGAGATGTGTGAATCCGCTAGCGCTCGCGGGGGAGGGTTGGGGAGAGGGTTTCTCCTCCAGGGAGACTCCCCCAGGTGAGAGAACCCTCACCCGGCGCGCGGGACGATGCTTCGCATCGCCCGGACGCGCCGACCTCTCCCGCAAGCGGGAGAGGCGCAGACCGAGCCCGAGGTCAAATCATCCGACCCAACCGGCAAAGTCAGATCCTGTTGCTCTCCGCCGGAATCCCCAGCCGCCGCACGATCTCCGTCCCCACTGCGCGCGCCTCCACCCGCGAGCCGATCCGGGGGCTGCGAAACCGCCGCCCCGAGCGCGTCCGGATCGTGACGATGCAATGCTCGTCCTCGGAGCGGCCACGGCGGTCGACGGTGATCGTCTTCACGTCGGGCCCCTCGATATGGTCCGTGCGCGGGGTGCCGTCGCCCCACAGCCGTTCAACCCGGATGTCGCTTGGCCGAATCACCCAGAACGCTCCGGTCAGGAGGTTGGCGTAGCGATAAACCGCGAACGCTGCGAGCGCGCCGAGCGGCAGCAGCAGGATGTCGACATGGCTGGGCGGCCATCTCCTCCAGAGCTTGTAGGCATAGGGCACGGCGGACAGTGCGACGGCGATCAGCGCGACGATGCGGATGTCCCGGACCGGAAACGCCTCGAGAGGCTCGCCGAGATGCATCTCGGGATTGCTGGCATCGAGTGGATTGACGGGCTCCTCGACATTGGGAACCTCGAACTGCGTGGCGATCCGAGCCACGGTGTCATGAACATGCGTGACGTCCGAGATCGGCGGCGACGTGAGGCGCTCCCCTGAAGTCAGCGTGAAGACGAGTTGAAAGCGGGCCTTCACCCGCTTGCTGCCGGGAACCTGCAACGCCGCGATGTCGTCCTTCGCGACGATCCGCGTGCGCAGCTTGCCGAACGGGCTTTGCCGCCCGATCAGGATCTCGTTCGCCGTGATGATCCACACCACCGCCGGCGCCATCATGATGCCGACGACGAACCCGGCGCCCACCAGCAGCGCCACCACCGAGATGATGATCTCCAGGGTGTCGTGCGTGAACAGGCCGGGCGTGAAGCACAGCGCCACAGCCGCCGCAAAAGCGGACATCACCAGCCGCTGCGCGATCGAGGCGCCTTCACGAAGGCGAATGTCGGTGCTGGTGGTCGCTGCGTCCATTGCGGGCGGCTGATTCCGTTGCGCGCGAAACTCCACGGACAGGGCCGTGGAGTCAAGCAACAAGGGCGACAACCGGAATCCGCCGCGCGACGTCTGTGCGAGATCAGCTGCTCGCGTTCAGCAGCCGGGTCACCGTGCGGTCGATCTCGTCGTAGCGGCCTTCGCCGGCGTGCTGGAACACGATCTTGCCGTTCTGGTCGATGATGTATTGCGCCGGCCAATACTGGTTGCTGTAGGCGTTCCAGGTCCTGGAATCATTGTCCTGGGCCACCGGATAGGTGATGCCGTGGCGCTTCAGCGCGGCCTGCACGTTGGAGGCCGAGCGCTCGAACGGGAATTCTGGCGTGTGCACGCCGACCACGACGAGGCCCTTGTCCCGGTATTTGGCGTAGAGCTCGGTGACGTGCGGCAGCGTGTTGACGCAGTTGACGCAGCCATAGGTCCAGAAATCGACCAGCACGACCTTGCCGCGGAGGTCGGCCATGCTGAGCGGTTTGGAGTTGAACCAGGTGTTGATGCCGGTGAAGTCGGGTGCGGATTGATGGCCGGCGGCGGCGACGGTGATCGGCGCTGCGGGCGCGGCCTCGTCGCAGAAGCCGGGGATGACGGCGCCGGTCACGGCGAGGCCGACAAGGGCGGCTGAGACGGCGAGCAGTTTGAAAGTCATGAACGAGTCCTCCGGTTCGAGATGCAGATTGTTCACAGGCCGATCTGGCCGGTGGGGTAGAAGCCGGTGAGCCACGCCACGATCAGCGTGTCGTACTGGAAATAGGCCGCAACGGCGAAGGCGATCACGACGACGCCAAAGCCTTGCTGCAGCCGCGGCGCGATTCGCGCGATGCTGCGCACACGGGTGGTCGCGGCCTGTCCGCCATAGGCGATCAGCAGCATCGGGATCGCCGCGCCGATCGCGTAGGCGACCAGCAGCGTGCCGGCCCATGCGGCATTCTTCTGGGTCGCGACCAGCGTCAGGATCGAGCCGAGCACGGGGCCGGCGCAGGGCGTCCAGACCAGGCCGAGCGTGGTGCCGAGGATCAGCCCACCGAGCGCACCCTCGCGCTGCCCGCCGCCGGCATTGCCGAGATCGAGCCAGCCATTGAGCCGGATCGACAACCATTCGAACGGTGCCGGCCACAGCATCAACAGGCCAAAGCCGAGCAGCAGGACTGACGCGACCTCGCGCAGCACGTTGGGATCGAAATCGAACAGCCGCGTCAGCGCACCCAGCAGCAGCGCGACCGCCGAGAAGGAAATCACGAAACCGAGCGCGATCATCGCGGGACGTAAATGCCCGGCGCGCCCGATCGAGGCGCCGAGCAGGATCGGCAGCATCGGCAGCGTGCAGGGCGCGGCGATGGTGAGGATGCCGGCAAGGACAGCGAAGATCAGGTCGAGCATGGCGCACTCGTGAGCGAGGTCACGAGGGCAGTTCGGGTTGGTTGCGGGGATCGTTACGCGGCGTCACGGCTTCGTGACGGGTGGCCGCTGCCGATTGCACGGGCGGTGCGCTCCCTCTCCCGCTTGCGGGGGAGGGCTGGGGTGGGGGTATCTCCGCGTCGGGA